>JBFELO010000041.1:0-33063 GCA_041552055.1 Candidatus Sulfomarinibacteraceae bacterium
CCCATTACTGCCGGGTACCTCGTCACCGTGGGGGGATTGCCCGTCTCCGTTTCCGTATCCGTGCCCGATTGTCATGAGTTGGACCCCCTGACGGATGCCTTGAGAGAATGGTCAGCCGGACACACGAGTGATCGTATAAGCGATGCGGAACATCCCAGCGTCGGCACACGCGTCGGAGTATCTGACGTCTTGAGCGAGGAGACACGCCACCAGATAGGAACCTAATCTCGCGCTTTGTCCTTGAAACAAAACTACTGTCTCATCTGCGTGTTCGACACTGAGGCGGATGTTTACGATCGATTCGTAGCACTTGTGCCGAGACCGATTTGGGCACTTCGAGGCCTCCAAGCTGAGGCGAAACCCCGGGACCCCGCCGACGAAAACCTTGTCTCCAGGACCATGATCGCTGGCCGCCGCGAACAGGAGGCCCTTGTCATCGTGCACCAGGATCCCGTTTGGCGACGGCATTCCGGGGATGTATTCGACCTGAAGCCCGTAGGTCTGACCCTGCCCGAGGGGCGGCGGATCTGTTGGGGCTCCGTAGGTCAGCTGGTGTCGTGCGCCCGAGACGTCCTCGATGACATAGTGGCGGAAGCCCAGGTCGTCGGGGGCTTCAGATTCCACGACCGTTCCTACGAGGTTGATGGACCGTGATTCGCGGGATTGTCCGAGAAACACCGTGACCCACCCCACGGGCTCGGCCCGGCAATTCGTCTCCGCCCAAGAGCACCCGCAACCGAATGTGGCGATAAGCAGCACGAGGACAGACAACCGTGCCGAAGGAAGGAGGGGCGAAGCAGAGGCCTCGCCCCTCCAAGAGGTTCTTCCTGACCGTTCACCGCTTGGCGCGGCTCCGGGATAGTCCTTCAGGAACTCAGATGCCACTCTCGTTGATCCCTACCAGGATGTCCTTCCAATCTTCGATTGCGGCGTCGTTTGGCGTCGTGATGTCGTCGATCCGCGCTTCCTCCGCCGCGCAGAGGACCTCCAGCAGCGGCGTGTCTGGAGCCGTGTCAAAGTCGGTATCGACCTCCTCGTCATAATCAAGTGCACCGTTGGCGAAGTTGAGCCAGACGGCGATGAGCTGTCGGTCAAACTGGACGCGGATGTCGCCGTTGGAGTGAGATGGATGCATCAATTCCTTCACGTCCTCGATCGAGTCAGCATCGGTAACTTCGGAGAACACCGAGCTCATGTGGTTGACCATCGCGATGAAGCACAGTAGTTCGTCCTCGGTGAAGAACCTCGGTCTGCGGAACTGGTTGTACCAATACCCTGCAGACCGCACGAAATCCGCGTTGCCTGCGATCACCACGTCGGTGTCGTCGGATGCCGTGCCTCCGTCGTCGTCGAGAGCGGAGAAGGTGACCGTGTAAAGGCACGCGCCTGCAAAGGCGTGGATCTGCGTGTCCGTGACGTCCCGGGGCTGAATGCTCGGGCTCGGCAACGGATCCGTTGCCGGCGGGTTGACGAGATAGGACGTGGTCACGTCCGGCGTGGCGTCGCCCCAGTTCCAGGTGAGGTCGAGGTCGTCCGATCCCGGGTCCGTTGATCGTCCGCTGAACGTCACGTCTTCGCCGGCGTGGGCGATGAACGCATCCTCGGCACACCCATCGACGATGTCGGTCTCATCGATCTCCGCGGTCGGGTCGACGTTGAGGATGGCCAGGTCGATGTTGGCGCAGGTCGAGGTGTCGTCGTCATAACCGCATACCTGTGCCGTGAATGTGCCGTTGTCACCGTATATGTGGCTCGCCGTGAAGGTGTAGAGAGCGTCCGGGCGCAGGTTTTCGGATCCAGTCAGGTCCATACCCTCAACCGGCGATCCGTCACCCCAGTCGATGGTGGCCGACAGAATGTCAAGCCAGCCCGGGTCGGTGACGGTTGCGGTGACCGTGATGGTCCAGTTCTCGTTCTGCGGTGAGTTCGAAGCAGGTGCCACCGACGGAGCCACGTTGACCACCGTCACAGTGGCCGAGTCGGTGTCGGAGAGTCCGAAGGGATCGGTGACGCGCAGACCGATGGTGAAAATACCGTCCTGGCCCACCGTGCTGAAGACCGGGGTTGGTCCGGTCGCGTCATCGTAGAATCCGTCGTTGTCGAGGTCCCAATCATAGGTCAGGACATCGCCGTCGGGGTCGCTCGATCCGGTCCCGTCCAGCGTCGCATCGGTTCCTTCGACGGTGTTGTACGGTCCGTTGGCGTCGGCTACGGGCGGCCGGTCCACCGTGATCGCCAAGCCCTCCCCGAGGTATGGACCGGTTGCCGGGGACCCGGTGTAACGCCCCTCTACCGCCCAGATCACATCGTGGCTCGAGCTTGCCAGCGTCCCGATCTGGGGCTCGGAGAGGCTTGCCGAGTTTGTGGTCAACCCCGCAAGGGTCATCATCTTGACGAAGGTATTCGCGTTGTAGAAGACGAGGTCGAAGTCATCGCCGTCGTAGGTGCCGTTGCACCCGACGCCGTTAGTCCAGGAGAAATCCGGATTGGATGGAGTGACCAGGGTGCCGGCCACGGGAATGGTCGGCTCTGGACCGATGGCGTGGTCGGTACTGACCGCACCGTAGGCGAGGTCATCGGCGTTGGAAAGCGTCCCCCGGATGGCCGCCCAGGCCTCCGACAGTGTCTCCGAGTCGTCCGCGTTGAAGATGTTGAAAAGGGTCTGGTGAGAGGTGTTGACCGCGTCACGGCTGTCCGAGTTGGTGTCGTAGAGATCCCACAGCGTCCGCTGGACGGCCAGCTCATTGTCCTCCCCCAGCCCCAACGCATCCCCTGCGACACCGACGTCGTTGGAGTTGGTTTCCAGGCTGTAGGAGAAGTTGCTTTCGCCCGTGTCGGCATAATCGATGTCGCCGACGCGAGGCACGCCCAGCGCACTGAGATTCAGGATGTCCTGGCCCGTGGTTCCGAAGTAGGTGCACCAGCCCTCGGCCCACGCCATCCTGACCCCTTCGTCCTTCGAGTCATGCTCATCCGAGATGCAGTCACCCAGGTCGTGCGGCCCTCCGGGGTTGTTTGCGAAGTTGAATACGTCCATCACGTAGTGGCCGTACTCGTGGAACAAGACGTCCCAGTCCCACCGGTCGCCCGGCCGGAGGTTGATGTCGCTGCCGTCGTAGTTGGCCGACCCGGGATCACCTGGCCACTCGAGCACGATGTGGCTAAGGAACGAGTTGCCATTCAATATGGCGGCGTAGGCGGCCACGTAGGTAGCGCCTGTGTGAAGGGCACAGGCAGGACCGGTGCCGGTGTTGGCGCAGGTGAAGTTCCACGTAATCGTCGTCCCGTCCGGCACTTCGTCGGTGACGTTTGACTCCGCCTCGTAGGCAGCACCGAATATTCCTTCATCCTCGATGGACACGGCCGAGTTGGCGGTCCGAATGCGGACAAATATATCCCGGTTACCAGCCCCGATGCCGTCGTCGTTATCGACGACGAAATAGTACTCGCCATTCTCGCCCGTTGCCGCCTGGGTCACGAGCACCGAGCCAACGAGCTCCTCGTCGCGGACCTGCACCGTCATGCCGTACGACGGGTGTATGCCGCCGTTTTCATCCCGCCATTGGATGGTCCCCTGTACGGTGACGGTGCCGCCGTTCTTGGTGAAGCCGCTCGACTCGAAGGCGCTATCGGCCTGGGCGGGAGGTTCTCCCTCCTCGGCCATGGGCTGAAGCCCTGCGGAGATCGCCTTCCCCTGCGCAACCGTTCTCATGCGGGACTTCCTGGGCTCCTGGTCGATCTCGACCACGGCGGCGCGGAGCGCCCGGGCTTGCGCCTTCGCCTCCCCCTCCGTGATCAGCTCTGCCAGGTAATCCTCCTCGATAGCCCGCTGGCCAAGCCGCAGGTAGCCGCCCATACCCGCGAGGGCGCGGCCCGAGTGGAAAATGGTGTAGAGGGCCTCGTTCTTCTCGTAGAGGCCGTCCTCGTTCACCAGTGCCGAGTTCGGTGCCGAGGCCAGAAGCTGGACCATGAGGGCGGACCTGCCTTCGGCCTCGTAACGCACCATGATGGGCACTTCGAAGGTCTCGTCCTTCCAGATGGCGCCAAGAGATATTTCGGCGTCGTCCAACAGCAGCATCGGACCTTCGGTTTGAAGAAAGAGACTCACGGAGTCAAGGTCGGCTCGAGCGGTGACCTGCGCGATGATCTCGATGACCGTTCCGGCATCGATCAGCTCCTCGGGTACAGTGAGGGAGAGGTCGATGGGAACGCCAAGGTTCCGCGACTGTTCCTCCTCGGCGGAGTGAATGCCGGACCCACACATGGTCCCTTCCACGCTGAGCTTGTCGCTGATACCGATGTCATGAAAAGCCGGACCGGGGGGCTGTCCCTCTCCCCCCAGGGCGATATTCTGGAAAGCGGTCTGGCCAAGCGCAAACCAAATGGCGACCAAAACTAAGGATCTGATTTTCATTTTGTGTCTCGCCTTTCCCGATCAGCTCCTCGAGTGATTCCTCTGTAACCAGCCTCTGGCCCCAGGCGACCTCGGGTCGCAACGGACCGAGGTGTTGCGGTTTCGTTACACGGCGGGCTTCTACACTGCATGAGGCGCTCAAGATGCGTCACGGCAGGCCCGCAATCGAGATCCGGCATGATCCCGTTACGTGTTCCTGTCATCATCCAACTCCTAACGCTGCCGTTGGCTCCTGGGGAAACAGATTCGCTTCCACGGCGGACTCCGTACGCCGAGCGACGTTGATGCCGTGCCGCGCATCGAGGCTGCAGGCGATCCCCTCTACGGAAGACAGCACCCGTTTCGACAACTCGTGTGCAGAGAGGGCAGGAACACGAGGCCTGTAGATCCGCTCGCCGAAGATGACCAGCTGCATCGACGACTCGAGCAACCGGTAGACGGTGGCAAGAAGGAGCCCGGCCAAGACATAGAATGCGCGATTCTTGAGAATCGTGATTTGCGCAGTATCTTGGCGACGCACCGTTACCGGCGCGGACACCCGCTGGATACCGAATACGTGCGATGGTCTCTCCTTCCATCGAGGGGCTGACCGTAGCCGACCGGAGATCCGACTCTTTTTGTTGGCACGCTAGTCGAAAAAGAGCATAAGTCCAACAGTTGAGCATGTCAACTTGCTTGCTTGACCTCAAACGCAATCGACCGTGAGGCTGCACCGCGCCGTGCGTGGCAGAACCTCGTTTGTCCAAGGCAATAGCCGCTCAAAGCACGGATCAACGACCTCCGCCAACAGATCTTGGACTCCGTTACCCCACATGAGTGATCGTTTCGTAATTGTGCAGTCTGATCACCGATTCTGCATTGACTGGTGAAGGGCTGTGCGCTTTCAAGTTGGTGCCACCCATCCCACCCTCGCCGATCTTCTTGATCAGCCCAGAGTAGTTGCGCAACCGCGCAATGAGGATAAGCTGGTCGTCCGCTGAGATGACGCGTCGGCGCCTGGCCAGGCGGCCTCTGTAACTTCGGTCAAAGATCATCGGAGTCATCCGAACCTGAGAAGACGAGCCGTCCTTTTCACGAGCCCGGCCGCCCGACCTCTCGACGCAGGCGTTCCGCCTGCGACAACAACCGCTGATCAGTAGGAAGGCGATCGAGTGCGGTCGACAACCTCAGGGCTGCCTCGGTGAACTCACCGTACCGAAGGTGAAAATCAACCAGACGCGCCGTGAGCGACGCGTCGTCAGGCGCGAGCTCGACCGCACGCTCGAGCGCCAGCCTCGCATCATGGATGTGACCGGCTCGTTCAGCCGCGATCGCGAACCGCAGCACCACCCCGACGTCGGCAGGAGCCACGCCCCAGGCACGCCGAAGGTGTTCGAGCGCCTCGTCGGGGGCTGACCTGCTTTGCGCCAGGGCCGCCAACGCAACGAAGGGAGCCGCCGAATCCGGACCGAGCCGAAGGGCCTCGTGCGCGGCCGCGACGGCACCATCGGAATCTCCCGCCAACTGGCGCCCCTCCCCCACCACGGTCCACGCCTGCACTCGGAGAGATGTCGGATAGCGCAGCTTCTCGGCGATCGCCAATGCCTCGTTCTCGGCGGTGACGAAACGTCCAGCGTCCAGATGCCATCGCGCGCACTCGAGCGCCACCTCCGGGTGTCCGGAGTGAGCGCGCAGGACCTCCAGGGCGCCCTGTTTCTGCCCCCGGTTGTCGAGCTCGCGTGCGAGCGCGACGGCGGCGTTCGCCCGCTGCCTCGGATACCGATCGAGACGCCGCCGCAACGCCTCCAGCCGAACCCACGCCCGCGCGGAATCCGACAGCTCGAGCCTGGGGTCGCCCGTCGGAGCCGCTGCTATCGCCTCCGCCTCGGCGAGGTGATCCAGGAAGCCCTGATCGTTCCCGACACGCTTGAACACCAGTGCCATCAGTCGGTGGAGCCTGGGTGAGGTCGGGTCGCGCGACAACGCTCCGCGTAGTTGGTGCAGCCCGTCATCCATCCACTGCGAGACAATCGCCGCGACCGCGGCGTTCTCGAAACCGTTCGGGTCGACCCACAAACACCGCTTCTGGTGTCGCGAGATCCGTCCCAACGCCCCGACCACGAGTGGCGAGGGAGCAGTCACCAAAGACGGAAGGGCGAGTCGCCGGCTGAGATAGGCGGTCGTCGGCAGCGCCGTCAATCTTCCGTGCAGCAGCCATTCCGCACCGCGAGAGGCATCGGTCTCGAGGGTTCGCGAGGTCCCTTGCCACCACAGCCAACTCGCCGCATCCACGACCCTCACGAGGATCGCAGCCATCGCCAGAAAGATCAGTCCTGAGCGACGTGGCTGGCTCACGGATCGATTCTTCGCCCGTGCTCGTCGACAAAGCACAGCCGGGGCGTCAGCGTGATCCCACTCGAGTCCTTGACCTTCGAGACCACCCGGCGACACAGCCCGATGACGTCCTCGGCGGTCGCCACCCGCCCCGTGGTAAAAGCGTTCGAAAGCTGGGTGGACAGCTGAACAGTCCCGACCTGCATTCCCCGACACCCGGATTCAAGGATCAACTCCTCGACGTTCTCACCTACCGGCGCGGCAAACACAGGTGCGGCGAATCGGGTCCGCCACCCTCCCGTGTCTTCCTCGACCGCCGCGATCCGCGCGTGGATTGCCGCGGGTTGATCTCCATGTAGGCCAAACCTCGCGCGCACGACCACGTAGCGGCCGCCGGTTTCACACGTGCTGATGTCGCTGTCTCCGATTCCTCGGTGTCCGACGCGAGCCCGCGACCTCCCCGGCTCCACGACCTCGATCCACTCCAGCAGATGCGTAACGTCTCGCCGATGCCCTTTCAGGGTGGAGCACACGGCTCCTCCCACGGACCCCTGCGCGCCAAACAGGCGCTCCATACCGGACAATCCGGCACGTGCCACAGAGCCACCGACCTGTGTCAGCTTGGCACCTGCTCCGGCTATGAGACCGTCCAGATCCACCTCCCAGCGCGCCAGATCTCCGGTGAGATTGAGCACCGGAACCCGCAGCCCTGCATCGGGAAACACCAGACGACTTCCGGCGCCGAGGATGAGCCAGTTGATGCCATGGCTTGCGAGCAGATCGACCGTGTTCTGCACGGCATCTTCGTTGCGGCAGCGGATCATGAGATCCGCCGGCCCGCCCACCCGGAGAGTCGTCCACTCCCTGAGATCGACCCGTTCGTGGAACTGTACACCTCCATCGGATTGCAGCTTTCGCAGCCTCTTCCTCAGGTTTGGCGGCACATCAACCACAGCTCGACACCAGTCTTCAGGAATCTTGGCACACCGATTGCTTATACCATCAGCGCCAGTCGACGAGACGAACTGGAAAAAGCATCATACCTCCTCCTTCCTCCGGCGGACCTCACGGTCCGCTTCCTTTTTTCTACTCGTCCCTCGGTCCGGTCTGCCCTCGACGTGTTGCGATGAAATCTGCTCTGGGTCGGAACCGTCACCGCGGGCCGTCACCAAGCCCGAGATTGCGAATGTGGTACAACAAACTCTGCCTCGAGATCCCGAGCTCACGCGCAGCAGCGCTTCGATTGCCGCCGTTCCTGCGCAACGCAGCCGTCAGCGTTCGCCGTCGGAACTCGGCCAGGGCCAGGTGCCACCTCCTCGAGGGCTCTGGCGCCCCCGGCTGCGTCGGCAGATGCGCCGGCGTCACCACACCTCCCGCCGCGCGCACCGCGGCGACCTCCACCGCATGCCGGAGCTCTCGGACGTTTCCAGGCCATCTGTGCGCAAGCAGTGATGCCTCCGCCGCTCGACTCCAACGGCATGGGGGTAGTCGGTGCCGCCTCTCGAGATCATTCTGGAACAGGGACCTCAGCAGCAGCACGTCTTCTCGGCGCTCGCGCAGAGGCGGCACGATGATCCGTACCGCTGCCAGGCGATAGTACAGATCCTCGCGAAAGGTGCCGGTCCCGATCGTCCGGCAAAGATCCGCGTTGGTGGCAGCGACGATCCGCACGTCCACCCGGTGGAATTGATCTGAACCAACCGGACGCACCTCGCCGGTCTCCAGAAACCTCAGCAGATGGACCTGCATCCCGAGGTCCACGTCTCCTACCTCATCCAAGAACAACGTCCCGCCGTCGGCTCGGTCCACCAATCCCGGCCGCGAGCGGTCGGCACCCGTGAACGCCCCCCGCACCGAACCGAAGAGCTCTGCCTGGAGCAAGCTCCCGGGCATCGCGGCGATGTTGACCGGTACGAAGCTCCCGGTCCGATCAGAAAGGCCGTGCAAGGCCCGCGCAGCGACCTCCTTCCCGGCACCGGTCTCCCCCTCCAGGAGCACCGCAATGTCCGTCCGCGCGAACTTCCGCAACTCTCGCCGCAATTCCTGCGTGGCGCGGGAGGTCCCAACGATCCCCGTCTCCCGTTCGGCCTGCGCCGGCGTGGAGACCGGATCCGGCATCAACAGTCCGAACAGCGCGAGCAGCAACCTCCAACCGGGTTGGCCCGCGGGTGATCCCCCGAGCGGTATGACCGAAAGCCCGTCCACCTCGTGTGGCGAGCCGCGTCGCCCTCCTCCGCAGCGCCACAGGGGTCGATCGTCGTCGCCGGACCGTACCTCTAGACCGGTCAATCCGAGCGCATTGATCAGCCGGGAGAGATCTCGTTCGCCGAGCGCCTGGGGACCACCGATCTCCACCAGCTTCGCCATCACGTCCATTGCTTCGTCCGGCCGCGCGATCATCCAGAGGCCCTCGCCCCGCATGGACTGACGGCCCACCGGGCTGTGGTCGATCGCCCTCCGCACCTAGAGCCCGGCGAGATGGGCAGCGACGCCAGCCAACCGAGGGTCACGGCGGGTGTCCCTCTCCCGGTGCCTCGAGAACACGGTCCCACGCATCCCAGAACCCGGGGAACGATTTCACGACGCAGGCGGGATCGTCGAGTTCTATCGGGCCGGCCGCGAGCGCGGCAACCGCCATCGCCATCGCGATCCGATGGTCATCGGCGGCCGTAGCGGTGCGTACGAGGTGGCTGGCACGGGTCATTGAACCAACGACTGTTACCTGATCTCGGCCGCGTTCGAACTGGCACCCGAGTCGTTCGAGGTTTTCGATCATCACCGACAGCCGGTCGCTCTCCTTGTGCTCGAGGTGCGCGAGGCCGGTGAGTCGTGACCCGGGTGGAACGGCCACCGACACCACCACGAGTGCCGGAAACAGATCCGGCGTGTCACTCAGGTCGGCGATGAACGGTTCGCGGGCCGGTCCTCGAAACCTGAATCCCCTCTCAACGACCTCCGCGTCGACGCCGGCCGCCTGCAGGATGTCGACGATCATCTTATCGCCCTGACGGCTCGTGGCCGACAGCGGGTGGACGGTCACCTCCCCGCCAGCCACGGCAGCCGCGGCGGCCATGAAGGCAACGGCCGACCAATCACCTTCCACGTCCACGGTGGCGGTGCGCCCCGTGCCATGGGCGACCTGCAGACGTCGACAATCGGTGCTTCGGTGCACATCGATTCCAAACTCCTGCATGACATCCACAGTCAGATCGACATACGGTCGAGATGGCAGCTCGCCCAAGACCTCGAGATCGAGATCGGACCGCATCAACGGTGCCGCGAGCAACAATGAGCTCACGAATTGGGATGACACCTCAGGTCGGATCGCGACTCTCCCACCATTCAGAAGGACGCCTTCGATCTCCGCTGGTAATCTCCCGTCGCTGCTCGTCACACGACCACCGAGTCCGTCGATCGCATCAAACAACGGCTGCATGGGCCGCTGCCGCAGTCGCTCCGTACCATCCATTCGAACACGGCCGGGTGATGCGGCGAGCAGCCCCAGCATGAGGCGGGCCCCTGTCCCGGAGTTGCCGAGCCAAAGCTCCGGAACATCCTCGGGTATTTCGCGACGTCCAATGCGAATCGAATCGATCCACGTCACGTCCCAACCCGCCGCCGCCAAAGCGTCAGCGAGGACACGCGTGTCGTCGCAGTCGAGCGGATTGCGAACCTCGCCGCCGCCAACCACCGCGGCGGCAACGAGAGCCCGATTGGTCACGCTCTTGGACGGCGGCACCTCCACACGAGCAGAAAGGTCAGAGACTGGACCTCGAAGGATTCTGGCAGCCACTTCTCCTCCAGTGTGCCGGCGTTCCGTCAGGGCGGCGGCGGTGGGTCGCATGGCGCGAGACGGGCGTCCACAAACGACCACTCACCGTCCGTATCCACCGCCAATGACTGGGTCGTGTCCAGCCAGGCCGGAACCACCAGTGCCTGCCGCTCCCCGTCCGAACACTGCCACCAGCGGTGGAAGTGTCCCCAGAGAAGGACGTCGACCCCGTCGGCCCACGCTCGACTGGCTGATCTGTGTAACGCCTTTTCCGGAGTGTGGTACCGAAACCGCTGGTTCGTTTTCGCGAGCCGGGCTTCCATCGAGCGGACGATGCCTACGGCCACGGATCGCGGGAGCAATCGCGCCCAGACGCGGGCGAGTGCGCCCTTGGAAAACCTCGACCAGAACTGGTACTTCAGGTCTCTCAGGTTGACCAGGTCGCCGTGGTCCAGGCGATACCGACGCGGTCCGGCGTCGAACTCAAAGATACGACCGGTCCAGTCGACTCGCTCCAGCAAGTCCTCTTCCTCGAGGAAGAAATCCCGATTGCCCTCGATGAGGCCGATTCTGAGGCCCCCTGAACGCGCGACGTCCCACGCCGCCATGACCTCGTGTACCGCTCCCGTCCAGAACTTCGACATTCCGATCAGATACTGGAACGCGTCCCCGAGGTAGATGAGCTCCGCAAACCCGCTCTCCGGCAGGGTTCTCACGAGTCGGGCCATCTCCAGCGCGTCACCCCCGCGCTGACCTACGTGAGCGTCTGCAATCACGAGCCGTTTCACGGGTGCATAGTAACCCACGAGTTTCCTATCTCCGTGAGGTAGGAAGGTTGTCTCGGGGTTCCGGTCGCCTTTCCCGGAGGACCAGCGCCTTCGCCCTGGGGCACGGTGCCAGCCAAGGTCGGCTCATCCCCACCTTGCACACGAAAGCCTACGTCGGGCCTACCCGTTGACCCTGGCGAACTCCACCATAAACTGTGCCAGCGCCTCGATACCTTCCGGATCCATCGCGTTGTAGATCGAGGCACGACAGCCGCCCACCGAGCGATGGCCCTTGAGGCCGAACATCCCCTGCTCGCGTGCCTCGGCCACGAAGCGAGCCTCGAGCTCTTCGCTCGTAAGTCTCCACACCACGTTCATCACCGATCGACTGCCCGGATCCACCGGGCATCGGTAGAAGTCGGGGTGTTCCTCTATGACACCGTACAGGCGCGCCGCCTTGGCGCGATTTCGCGCCTCCATGGCGACGAGGCCCCCGAGGCCTTTGATCCACGCCAGTACGTTACGCATCATGTAGATCGCGAAGGTCGGCGGCGTGTTGTACAGGGAGTCCTTCGCGACATGTGTCGCATACGACAACATGGTCGGGACGTCATCATTGGCGCGTTCGACCCAGCCCCGCGACACGATGACCACGGTCACGCCGGACGGGCCCAAGTTCTTCTGTGCGCCGGCGTAGATCAGCCCGAACCGGTTGGCATCGAACGGACGCCACAACAGATCCGACGACATGTCGGCCACGAGCGGCACGGCGCCAGTGTCCGGAAAATCGTGAAACTGGGTCCCCTTGATGGTGTTGTTCGATGTCAAATGCACATAGGCCGCCCCGGCATCGAGGTCCAGCTCCTCCGGGGTCGGAACCCTTGTGAAGCCGCTCTCCTCCGCGGATCCCGCGACACGCGCACTGGCGACGATCCCCGCCTCCTTGATCGCCTTCTGCGACCACGACCCGGTGATGATGTAGTCTGCCGAGCCGCCCGGTGGGATAAAGTTGACTGGAATCATCGCGAACTGCAACGACGCCCCACCCTGCAGAAACAGCACCGCATGGTCGTCGTCCAGACCGAGCAGCTCCGCGAACAGGTCCATCGCCTCGTGATGCACCTGGTCGTACTCTTTGGAGCGGTGCGAGGTTTCCATCACCGACATCCCGGTGCCTTCCCACTCGACCAGCTCGTCGCGCGCTCGCTCGAGGACGGCAACGGGCAGGGTCGCGGGTCCGGCGTAGAAGTTCCAGCTCCTGGTCATGGTCGCCTCCCCTCAGGCGGTGTGTTGCACGAAATCTTCGAGTATCCGCACGATGATATCGCCGATTCTCAGCATGTTCTCGCGCGATGACGCCCCGAGGTGCGGCGTCATGATCACGTTTGGCGCGTCGTACAGCGCGCACTCCGGATCGGGCGGGTCCGAGTGCCAGACGTCGGTGGCATATGCCCTCGCTTTGCCGCTGCGCAGGGCCTCCACCATGTCCGCCTCGTTCACGCACTTCCCGCGGGCCGTGTTGACGATCACCACGCCGTCACGCATCGCCTCGATCGTTTCACGGTTGATCATGCCCCGCGTCTCCTCCGTCAGCGGGACGTGCAGAGAAATGTAGTCGGACAGCGCCAGCAACTCCTCCATCGTGACGAGGTCAACCAGCTCGTGGCTCTTCAGAAGCGGGTCGTAGGCGACGACTCGCATCCCGAAACCGATGGACCGTCGCGCCAACTCGGTGCCGATGTTCCCCGCCCCGACCAGACCCAGCGTCTTGCCCATCAGCTCCGTTCGCTTGAGCTCCTTCTTGAGCCATTTCCGCTCGACCATCCCGAGATGGCCCTCGACAAGACGCGTCGGCACGGCGAGCATGAGCGCGAACGCCAGCTCCGCCACGGCCACCGCCGAAGCCTCGGCGGTGTTGAACACCTGGATGCCCTTCGACCGCGCATAATCGACGTCGATGTTGTCGAGCCCGACCCCGCCCCGGATGATGAGCCTGAGATTCTTGGCACGGTCGATGTAGCCCCGATCGCACCTGGTCTTCGATCGGACCAGCACCACGTCGACCTCGGACATCTGGTCCTTGTCGTCCGTGACCTCACCAAACCCCTTCAACTTCTCCGGCAACGATGGATCGAACGCGTCCGAAATCAGAATCTTCATCACATCATCCTCCTGTGCTCCGTCAATCTCCGAGTGGGCGGACGATCAGTCCCGATCGGAGTTTCGGCTCGAACCAGGTCGATTTCGGCGGCATGACCTTGCCCGCGTCAGCGACTGCGAACAGCTGCGAGATCGAGGTTGGGTAGAGTGCGAAGGCCACCGCCCATCGTCCCGAATCCACCAGACGTTCCAGCTCCCCCAGTCCTCTGATTCCGCCCACGAAATCGACACGTTGATCGCTCCTCGGATCACCGATTCCGAGCACCGGGGCCAGCAGGTTGTCCTGCAGGATCGCCACATCGAGCCCCTGCACCGGATCCTGATCCGGATAGGTTCCCGGTCTCGCCGTCAGCAGGTACCAGTGCCCGGCCAGATACATGCCGAAGGTGTTGCGCCTGGTAGGCCGGCCCAGTTCCACCCGTGCGACATCAAAGCTCTCCGCCACCTCGCTGAGGCACGCGTCGACGGTTCGGCCGTTCAGGTCGGCCACCACTCGGTTGTAGTCGAGAATCTTCATCTGATCGTCCGGAAACAGCACCGCGAGAAAGAAGTTGTACGGTTCCTCGCCGGAGTGGTTCGGGTTGGCGTCGCGCCGAGCGGCCCGGATACGCACCGCTGCCGCCGAACGGTGGTGGCCATCGGCGACGTACAACTCGGGTACCGAGCGAAACGCATCCACCAAGGCGTCACGGTCCTCCGCGTGATCGATAACCCACAGCGCGTGCTGGATCCCATCCGGCGCGACGAAATCATATGTAGGTGCGGCGTCGGTCAGACGAACCACGAGGCCATCGATGTCGGGTCGCGCCTTGTACGTCAGGAAGACCGGCCCAGTGTTCGCATCCAGGGCATCGATGTGTCGGGTGCGGTCGTCCTCCTTGGCCGGCCTGGTGTGCTCGTGCTTCTTGATCAGATCCCGCTCATACTCGTCGACACTTGCCCCAATCACGAGGCCGGTCTGAACGTGGTTGCCCATTCGCTGCCGATACAGGTAGAGCGCCGGTCCCGGATCGCGGATCAATACCTCGTCCTCGATCAGCCGTTTGAGGTTCTCGGCACCCTTCTCATAGACCTCCGGTGCGTACAGATCCGTCCCGGGAGGAAGATCGATTTCGGGTTTGACCACGTGCAGGAACGACAACGGGTTGTCGGCCGCCATCTGTCTCGCCTCCTCGCTCGACAGCACGTCGTACGGGGGGCTCGCCACGCGCTCGGCAAACTCGGAACGGGGACGAAATGCTCGAAACGGTTCGATGCGCGCCATTGCTCTCTCCTGATGGTCCCGGGCTCCGCAGGACACGTGAAATCTATCACAATCCCCGTGTTTCAACCACCGGCCAGGAACCACGAACTGACGTCGCCTGAGCGATCGTCTTGCACGTCGAGATCTTCCCTGCTGGAGCCCCTTTCGACATCGACAGAATCTAGCTAGAGAGAATCTCAGAATTGCGAGTAAATCTTGACACACCCATCCACACGTTTTACGCTCGCTGAGAAGTCCACAACGATCATGAACCATCGTGGAACTCCGATCGATGTCGATGCGTATCGGCGCGAACGAGGCAGCCGCGTGTCGCTGGCGGCGGCGAAACCGGTTGCCCGGACCGCGCCGGGAGGCACCGCCCCTGACCGCCAGTCAGCGGCATCGAATCGGGGGAAGGAGGCTGCCCGCATGACCAGAACAGTGACCGTGGCTGTCGTGTTTTTCGTGCTCTTGGGGTTTGTCGTGCAGCCCGATGCCCAGGTCATCCAGCGCATCAGCGTTACCAACACCGGAGCCGAGGCGAACGGTGCCAGCTGGGTGGTCAGCGGTCACCGGGTCATGAGCGCGGATGGCCGCTACGTCGTATTCTGGTCCGAGGCCACCAACCTGGTCGAGGAAGACACCAACGGCGTCGACGACGTGTTCATTCGTGACCGTGTGTTGAACACCACGAGCCGGGTCAGCGTCGACCTGTCCGGAGGAGAGGCGGATGGCCCCAGCCGCGATGCCTCGATCAGTGCCGACGGCCGCTTCGTGAGCTTCACATCGGCCGCCACCGACCTGGTCGAAAACGACCGCAACTGGCACTGGGATGTCTTCGTCCGAGACCTGTACCTTGAAGAGACGGTTCGCGCGAGCGTAACCCCAGAAGGAGGCGACGCGGGTGACGACAGCGCGGGATCGTCGATCAGCGCCGATGGCCGCTACGTGGCGTTCGTCACGTGGGCGCGACTGCTCGCGCCGGGCGACACCGACTGGGGTTGGCAACGCGACGTGATCGTGCGCGACATGGAGTCGGGCGAAAACGTGGTCGTCAGCGTGACCCCGGACGGTGGTAACCCTGCAAACGCGTGCTGGAACGCAGCGATCAGCGGTGACGGCCGACACGTGGTCTTCATGTCTCAGTCCGACGATCTGATCGCCGACGACACCGACGAAAACGTCGACATCTACCGCTACGATCTCGACGCCGGTGAAATGGTCAGGGTGAGCGTTGGACCCGCCGGCGGCAATGCGGACTCGCGCAGCGCGAGCCCCTAGGTCAGCGCGGACGGACGCTTCGTGGCGTTTCGGTCGTGGGCCACGGATCATGTGGTGGACGACACCAACGATCAGGCCGACATCTTCGTGCGCGATCTGGCGACCGCGACCACCACCCGCGTGAGCGTGTCGAGCAGCGGCGATCAGGCGGCCGACGGCGGCAGCTGGCACCCCCACATCAGCGACGACGGGCGCTACGTGACATTCCTCACCGATGCCTCGAACCTGTTCGAAAACGACACGGAGGCACTCGGGGACATCGTGGTTCACGATCGCGTCACGGGCGAGACGCGGACGGTCAGCCGGGGGGTGTCCGGACATCAACCCAACGGATGGATCGGGAACCCGAGCATCTCGTCCCACGGGCACTATGTGGTGTTCGAGTCGGAGGCGGACAACCTGACCGACGGAGACACCAATGGGAACATGGACGTCTTCATCGCGACCGGACCCGCAACCGGTCCCCACCTGAGCATTCCAGCCGTCGCGCGGGTGCAAGGTTCCGGCGCCTTCTTCTCCTCCCGAATCGATGCCTTCAACGCGTCGGACCAGGAACTCGCTGCGGAAGTCCAATTCACTCCCCGTTCTGACGTCACGGTTGAGAGCAGCATCACGACGATCACGCTGTCGCCGCGCCAGATGATCACGGTCGAGGATCCCCTCCACGACTGGTTCGGGATCGGATCGACACGGGCCGCGGGCAGCCTGATGTTCACGGTCACCACCGGTTCGCCCGGGGCACTCAAGGTCCAGAGCGTGGTCACCGCCCACAACGATGACGGCAGCGAGTACGGCCAGTTCTTCCCCGCGGTCGCGGACGGCCTCCAGGCCGGACACACGGCGTACCTCAGCACGACGGTGGACCCCTGGCGCAGCCGGGTGAACTTCGGTGCCATGGCGCTGGAAAACGGCACCCAGGTGAGCGTGCATCCGGTCGATCCTATCGGCAACCCGTTGGCGGACGCTCAGGTGCTGAGCCTCGACGCTGGCGTCAGTCATCAGCTCAACGACGTCAACCGTCCTCAGGTGTTCGATCTCGCCGATGCCGGCAATTACCTGCTCGAGGTCCTGGTGTCCAGCGGCAGCGCCGTTGTGTACGGAAGCGTGCTCGACGGCAACGCTTCCGAGTCCGGTACGAACGATCCCACCACCGTCCAACCGGTAGTAGGAGGATCTTCGAAGGTCACCCTGATCGAGCTCGGTCCGGTCGTCGGGTACAACGAGTTCTCGGGATCCGCGAGTGTCGCGAACCTCTCAGACGAAGAGATCGAGATCCAGGCCGACTTCTACCTGCGCGACCGTCCCGGAGTCACCCAGACCACGGTCATGACCCTGGCAGCCGGCGCTACCGAAGGGTACGGCGACATCATCGGTCACCTGTTCACGAGATCCGACGTGGGAGCGCTGGTCCTCCACGCAGAGGGCGATGCGCAGATCATGGCCACCGGCCGTGAGTACTCCATCCAGCGCGCCGCCGACGAGAGTGTCACCGGCACCGCGGGTCAGCTCATTCCAGGGATGACCGACGATGAATTGCTGCGTGCGGGTGCGGTCTATCACCTGCTCGGGCTCCAGCACCGTGAAACCGAAGCGGGCCTGGAGCGGAGCCACATCGCGGCGTTCAACCCCGGCGAGGACGACGCAGAGATCTCGCTCGACCTGTACGATGGGGCGACCGGAAGCCACGAGGGTTCGATGACATACACTCTTCGCGGCGGTGAGCTGAGACAGATCAACAACGTGATCGAAGAGATCTCTCGGCGCCAGGACGGAGGCGTGAAGCGTCTCCGGGTCACGGTCGACCGATCGGTCTTCGTCAAGGGGTTCCGGGTGAATGCGAGCGGCGATCCGGTAACGATCGACCTGCTCCCGGAGTAACCGTCGTCAACGGTGCACACTATTGTTTGGAAGAGCGAGACTCGCCGGCCGCTTGACACGGACGGAATCTCGCACGACCATGAATTGTTGGGAGTCCGGTGAGAGCGCGTCGACACGTAGCTCTTCTGACCCTCGTAGTTGCCCTGGTCCCGCTTGCCGTGCCGCGGGCGGAAGCTTGCCCCTTGACGGGAGCCAGTTCGCACGAGTGTTGTGCGGAACCCGCAGCGAGTGAGAACCCGGCCGCGGCGCCCTGCTGCGCGGGTGATGCCTCCTCTCCCCTATCCTCAGCCGCGACTCAGGGCCCGGCTCAGAATCGCTGCGACTGCGTCCATTCGCCGGCGGTGCCCGAAGCCGTCACCGTCGGCACGCCGACACTCTCCGGCGATGAATCCTTCTCGTTACCGGGCTCCGGCACTTCCGTCACCATCGCTTCACCTGTCCGTGGCGCGCACGACTCGGATCACGGCCACCGGTTCACCGGCGAATCCCCGCCCCTCTACCTCATGGAGTGCGCCTTTCTGATCTAGGAAAAAGACCGACCCGATTCTCGGCTGTCGGAACGTAGCTTTGATCAGAGAGGTGCCCAGATGCAATCATGGACAAGGTGTTGTGCGGTTGTCGTCGTGATGGCGGCAGCTTCGGTCAGACCATTCCCGGCGTTCCCGTGCAGCAGGCCTCGGTTGCCGGAACCGGGCAGGCCGCTACCCAGCGGACGGTCGTCGACCAGAAGCCAGGTTTCCATGCCGACCTCGGTATAGTCAACGTGACCGGCGTGCCGGTGACGGCGGTGGTCGAGATCTTCACGGCGGACGGAGAGCTCGCTCCCGGGGACTCACCGTTTTCGGTCGAGCTCGAGCCGTACGGCATCACCCAGATCGGTGACGTGCTCGCCGGACTCGACCCCGGCACGCGACGAGGAGTGATCGTTCGATCCGCCGTCGCTTCGGAGGACGGCGCCATCCTCGCCTACCTTTCGACCGTGGACAACCGCACGAACGACGCATCGTATCAGGAGGGCTTCAGGTTCGGATATTGATCCAACGTCGTGACGCCCGGACCGGAGACGAACCTCCGATCCGGCGGCAGACGTCTGCCGGACTCAGTCGAGCTGGACACCCTGGCGCCGCGCCCGGTCGCGCAGTGTGTTCAGCTTCGCACGCTCTGCCTCGAGCTGCTTGGCCACAGCGTCGCGCTGCGCGCTTGCCGGATCCTGCACGCCAGGAGCCCGATCGTGCGGTCGGGCCGTCACGTACGGGTAGTGGGGGTCGCGCGCGGCAGGCTCCAGTTGCTCGTCGACATTCTTGAGCCGTGCTTCGAGGCTCTCGACAGTGCGCAGCTGCTCGTTGTACTGCTGGACCAGCGCGTTCGCGGGGTTGGAGCCGCCCTTCGCAGTCGCGGAACCCGTCGCCTGAGCGGCTGAGGCCGCCGACACACCGCCCCCCACCGACATCGCACCTTTTCCCCCGGACTTTTGGAGGTTGGCGTTGCTGATCACCGGAGCGCCGTCTGACGGCGGCTGCGTCAGCTTGATACCCGCCGCGGCCGCGGCAAGAGAGCTGCCGCCCTTTGCCGACCCCAGTGATTTCAGTTCCGGTTCCTCTGAGGTGGTCGACTGCGTCTGCTCCTGTTGGTTCGCAGCCGGCTGTTTCTCGTCCACCTGTGGGTCGTCCGCCGCCGCGGGGAAACCGAAGGCCAGCACCAACCCCAGGGTGATCACGAATGCGCGGCTGGACCACAGCCGGTGAGTCATGGCACACCTCCAAGCCCGGGGGAGCCGATCCCCCTCCTCTCTATGATACGCGGTCGGTGCGCCCACACTGAAGTGCCTTTGATCACAGTCCGCCGTTGTTGGGAATGCGACGGCACGGTGCCAGGCCGAGGCCGCAAGAAGACGAAATTTTGCGATCGAGTCCCTGTTGTGTACTCATGGGTACCGTTCCCGCGCTCGGGCTCCAGAACAATGAACATCGGGGGTCGACGCCCGTGAGGCCTGCATTACTCGTTTTCTTCGCTGCTGTGTCAATCTCACTTGCGGCAACTCCCGTCGCGCGTGCCCAGCCTGTCCTCGACGGAACAGAAGACATCGACTTCGACAGACCCGAAGCATGGGCAATGAAACGCAGCGCCTCGCTGACCCTGCTCACAGCGCTCGGACCTCCGCGCAACAGAGAGGCCGGCTCGATCGAGCTCGCGTTCGAACTCGGCTGGAACCCCAGCCTGAGCGAGGAGGAACGAAGGGTCGGGTTCAACGGCACAAAGGTGGAAGATCTCAACCGCCTGGCGGTTGTCCCCCGTCCCAGAATAACGGTCGGCCTTGGTCGTAACTGGTCGCTGGACGCAGGTTACATACCGCCGATCGAGGTCGAAGGGATCACTCCGAACATCATATCTGTGGGGATCGAACGTCCCGTCTGGCGGTTCGACAACTGGGTGCTCGGTGTCCGCGGTTACGGGCAGCTCGGCACAGTCGAAGGAGACATCACCTGCACGGAGCGGGAAGCGAGCATCCGACCGGGCGACCCGGGCAACGGGTTCGGCTGCGAGGAACCGTCGCAGGACGAGGTTTCCCTGGACTACGCCGGCGTGGGCCTGACGGGCGGCTACCATCTGCCCGGCACTTCAGACTCTGCGGTCCACTTCGGAGTCTTCGCCAACTACATGGACCTGGAGTTCCAGGTGGACGCGCTCACGTTCGGCCTGCGCGATAGGACCACTCTGGTGACCGACGGCTGGACCTACTCCATCAACGTTGGATTCTCGTGGGCGCTCGGCCGGCCGACTCGATTGGCTCTGGAAGCGTTCTACAGCCCGTTGTACGTGGATCGACCCGTGCGTGATGACGAACCCGGCGCCCCGGCGCACGTCGATTCACGAAATGATTCGCTGTTCAACCTGCGCGCGATGTTCAGCTACGTGTTTTGAGGAGATTGGCCCATGCACAGATTCGTACTTTCAGCCCTCGGAGTGATCCTCGTGGCGGCGCCTGCCGCGGCGCAACAGTTCGAGCTGGTGTTTGACCCTGAACGAACGGTCGTCGAGTTCACGCTTGGCGCCACCATGCACACGGTGCACGGCACATTCGAGCTCGTGAGCGGTACGGTCCGCTACGATTCGACGACCGGCGAGGCGTCGGGGAAGATTGTGGCCGACGCGCGTAGCGGCGAAAGCGGGAATGAGAAGCGTGATCGAGACATGCACCGCAAGGTGCTGGAGAGCGAAGTGCATCCAACCATCGAGCTGTTACCCGAACGTGTTGTTGGCGAGCTTCCGTCCGCGGGCAGCGGCGACATCACGGTGGTGGGTTCGTTCCGTATCGGCGGCGGGCAGCACGAAGTAGAGATTCCGCTGACGGTCACCGTTACCGGCGACGAGGTCGCAATCCAAGGTCAGTTCGAAGTGCCCTACGTCGAGTGGGGCCTCAAGGACCCCTCCAAGTTCGTGCTTCGCGTGGCCAAGGAGGTCGTGGTGGCGATCACGGCGCACGCCAAGATCACCCCAGTCATCGACGCGGGGGCGGTCTGACGAATCAGTACCCCAATCACTCGAGCCTCAGCCGGAGCTGGAGCGGCGCTTCCCAACCCTCCGCTGCGATTTCGAGGGCGATCGGTGTGTCGAGCGCGAGGCCCCGAGGCGTTGGGAAGTACACGATGTCCACCATCCCATCCTGCCGTCGCAGCACCACGTCGTCGATCACGGTACCCCTGCGATTCATGACCCCCGGGAAGAAGTTCGACTCGCGAAACCGACGTTGCCGGTACCACACCTCCCATGGGATCCCGTTCGCATTCGCGATCCGACGGTCGACGTTCAGCTTGTCGTACTCCTTGCGAACCTCTTTGAGGCCGGCCACCGGATACCGCCGACCGTCCGGGCCGACCAGTCGGATGGCGTCACGGTCGATCCTCACCGATCCGGAGCCGAGATTCTGAATCCCGATGACCATCGGCAGGTACGGCTCCTCGACGCGCATGCGGGTGAGGTGAATGTTCGCCCACACGGCACCGAACTCGGTCTCTCCCACGTTGACGAGTTGGGATTCCTGGGGCACGCCGGGAGCGGCCACGGCGAGTACTACGGCGAACACGAGAGCGAATCTCATGTTGTCACCATAACCGATCCAGATACTACCGCGCCACCCGTGGCGGAGCCGCCGGCAGTGGCATTCCCCGGCGGGCCTGTCAGGAGGCATGCGTTGCCCGGCCTACGACCGCCACCAATCATGCCTTCAGCACCTCCTCGACCGCGGGCGGCAGAATCTCCGACACGTCACCCTCGAGCCGCAGGGTAACGCCTGCAAGATCGTCATGCTCGGTCACTCCACGGTTGATGATCACGTACCGGGCGCCCCGTTCGACGGCCATCAGCGGGATCGACGACGCCGGGTGCACCGAAAGCGTGGAGCCCAGCGCCAACACCAGGTCCGCCTGCTGTGCGGCCCCGAATGCGCGTGTCAGGTCTTCGTGTCGAAGGCTCTGGCCAAAGCTGATGGTTGCGGGTTTCAGGTGGCCGCCGCACTGCTCGCAGACGGGCGGTTGACGATCGCTCTCGAAGCTCTCCATGTGGGCGGCAGGATCTGACATCCGGTGACAACTCATGCACTCCACCTCGAGCATCGTGCCGTGCAACTCGACCAGCCGTGCCGGGCTCGTCCCCGCCCGAATGTGGAGGCCATCGATATTCTGAGTGACGACCATCAGCAGCTTTCCGGCCTCCTCCATCCTGGCGACTGCATGGTGAGTGGGGTTCGGGGTCGCGTCCCGCATGCCCGGCCACGTCTCGAGCTTCTGGTCCCAGTACTCGACCCTGGCGTCGTGATCGGTCATGAACTCGCTGAAGTATACCGGCCGCCTGGTCTTCCAGACGCCCGACGGCCCGCGATAGTCGGCTATCCCACTCCCCGTGGAGATCCCGGCGCCGCTGAACACGAGGATGTCGTCCGACTCCCGGAGCAGCTCGACGAGTGCCGGATCGGCCGCCACCGTCATTCCTCCAACCGGGGAAGCAGGAGCGCATTGAACAGCAGCTTGTAGGTCGCCGGTGTCGAAGCCCTGAACTGCGGGTTGAACCCGTACAGTACGAGCTGACCGCGACCCGAACGCAGCCAGACCATGACGGGACGGTTCCCGATCTGATCCTCACCCTCGATGTACCCGCTGAGCAGGACGTCCTCTTCCGGGTGGGTGGCGATGACTCTCCGGTTGGTGTCCCGGAGCGGAAGTGAAGTGGCGAACACCGGGCTGCCACGGGAGAATACGCCCGTCTGAGGCGGCATCCCCAACGTCAGCGGGTGTCCCTCCAGGAGCTTCACCTCGAGCCAGGAACCGGGGACGTACAAGCCGCCTTTTTCGAGGTCGTCCCCGACGTCACGCGCGGGGAGTTCGAGCTCGCGCTCCTCGCCGTCGGGGCCTTCCGCCTTCAAACCGTCGAGGAAGAGCGCCGTGGACCGCCGCCAGGAGAGTACGATGCCGCCCCCTTCGATGAACTGCGCGATTTCTTGCAGACCTTCCTTCGAGATCGGCTTGGTGAACTCCGGAGGGTAGTCCGTCGGTCGGTATTCGCCGCGCCACTTGCGGCGCCCCTTGGTGAGTACGTCCTTGCCCGCGTCCGGAAACACCATCACGTCGAATTCTCCGGCGAGGTCCTCGTCCGCGACCTCGGCAGGTCGAATACGTCGATACGGGACACCGTAGGTATCGAAGACGTACCGGGTCCAGCCGGCATCCATGTCATGGAAGAAGGTCTCCACCAGCGCGACCCGCGGCATCGAGACCGGGCTCGTCGCCGCCGAGGGCGCGTCGTGGACCACGATCGGCGCGGCCCACGGCACCTCCAGGAGCTTCCGCAGCCGTCCGCGATCGCCGGTCACTAGAAAACTCCCTTTGGGAAGGACGGTTTCATCGACGGTGACCTCCTCGGTGAGCCTGGCCACGCGGAGACCATCGCCGAGGGCTACGAAGGCGGCGTGGAAGGACGCGTTGTGCGTGACCGGTAACGCCAGACCCCACGCGTCGTCGAACCCGCCGCCCCCCGAGCCCTCGACCACCTCGTCTGCCGCCAAGGACACCAGCTTTGACTCCAGCTCTTCGGACCGAGTGTCGATCTGATGGCTCTCCAACCCCCAGTGCAACGGAATAGACCACGACGTGACGTCGTACGGTCGGATGATCTCCCCTCCTGGCGTGTAGTGGCGCACCGGATACCGCTGGGCCTCCAACACCTCCTTGACGAAGGCACGGAAAGGCTGTGCCAGCGGCACGACGACGTCACCCGCCTCGAACCTCCGACCGTCGAGAACGACTGGTTCGTTGAGCTGGGAGACTTCCACACCGTGCTCCTGCAACGCGGCCACAGCCTCGCCGAGCACGCTCTGGTCATGCTGTCCGCGAGGCATGATGAAGTAAAACGGAGATTGGGATCGTCCCGCTTCCACCTCGGTCCGACACAGTTCGTTGCGAAACCGCAGCAGGTCCTCTCGATGGCGCGCCGCCGTCTTCAACAGGGAGCGCATGGAGGTCAACTCGTAGCGCACGATGTCGCTGAGGTGCCACCAACCCCCGGGCCATGGGGCGGGCATGTTGACGCTTTTCTTGTACTCGGCCAGCCCTTTCCCGAAGACCCGCAACTCGGTCGGCTCGACGAACACCGGCGAGGCGAGCCGACAACTCGCGGCCTCGGTCAGCAGGGTGATCGCTCCCTTCCAGTGCGAGGTGGACGAGGCGCCCGGCCAGTACTCGTCGAACACCCAGTGACTGGCGACGCCGCTCAAACCGGCCGCCCCCATGTCGTTCGCCAGGTTGGAACCGAACACGTCCGACCAATACCACAGCCGCTCGTCGATGTTCTCGGCGATCGGATCGTGGTACTCGGGCACGAAGTAGCGCGGCCCGGTCCTCCCCATCTGGTGCTTGTCCACGATGACCTGCGGAAACCAGTCCAGGCTGTACAGGCTGTTGATGACGCGGCTTTCGGGCTGGGTCAGAGATATGTAGTCGCGGTTGTTGTCGTGGCCGACATAGTGGTGGTACAGACCCGGCAGCGACGAGCCTTCGTCAGGGGTCCCGAGGTACTTCCGGTAGTGCTCCACAACCATATCCATGCCGTCCGGGTTGTGCGTCGGCACCACCATCAGCACCACATCGTCGAGCCAATCCATCAGGGGGCCCTCGTCGGCGGTCACGATCTCGTGCGCCAGCAGGGGCAGCGCCTGCGCGGGGGCGACCTCGTTCGAGTGCATCGACAACATCGCCATCAGGAGAATCTTTCCGTCGCGAATGATCGCGTCCAGTGCTCCCCCTGACAACTCGGGGTCCAGTGCCAATCGCCGGTTGTTCTCTCGCAGGTCGTCGAGGCGAGCGAGGTTTTTCTCGGTGGAAAGGAAGACGACGTACATCGGCCGGTCGAGAGCGGATCGACCGACCTCCCGCATGACGACGCGCGGAGAAACATCGGCAAGGTGTGCCATGTACCGTGTCAACTGCTCGTAGTCCGCGAGCTGACGATCTGCGCCGGGTTGAAAGCCGAAGAACTCCTGCGGAGTGGACACGCCAGATGCGATCCCAGTCGACAATCCCAACAGCAAGAGTCCACCGAACACCGCCACGATGCGGAAGTACTTCGCCATGCTCACCTCCTCATTGGCCCGGCATTGTAGCTCGGCGGAGCATGCCGCACTCCCTGCACCTCGCTGGCGGCGTCAGCCCGGAACTCACGCACACACAACCCTCGTGCGTGGAGCCACTCAAGTATGATCACCCCGACGTCGCCCTCGAGGAGGAGAGTTCATGACCACGACAACCTTCCACCCGCCACAGCGAACGCTCATGGGACCCGGACCCTCCGATGTGTCATCACGGGTCCTCGCAGCAATCGCACGTCCAACGATCGGCCACCTCGATCCAGCCTTCATCGAGTTCATGGACTCCGTCAAGGAGTTACTGCAGTACGCGTTCAGGACAACGAACCCGTTGACGATGCCGGTGTCCGGCCCGGGCTCGGTCGGGATGGAGGTCTGCTTCGTCAACCTCGTCCAGCCTGGCGACACCGTGGTGGTGTGCCAGAACGGAGTCTTCGGCGGTCGCATGCGGGAGAACGTCGAGCGGTGCGGCGGCACGGCCGTGGCCGTCGAGGGCACCTGGGGACGAGCGGTCGATGCCGGCGCACTGGAGGCCACTCTCGCCCGGCACCCCGAGGCCAAGTTCGTCGCCTTCGTGCACGCCGAGACCTCCACCGGTGCCCGGTCCGACGCGGCGACGCTGGCCGAAATCGCCCATCGCGCCGGCTGCCTCGTCATCGCCGACTGCGTCACATCCCTCGGTGGAATCCCTGTGGAGGTGGACGCCTGGGGGCTCGATGCCGTGTACTCGGGCAGTCAGAAATGCCTGTCGTGCACACCGGGGCTGTCCCCGATCAGCTTCGGACCGCGGGCTGTCGAGACGATTCAGAATCGCGGCACGCCGATTCAGAGCTGGTTCATGGATATGAATCTGGTGATGGGCTACTGGGGCACCAGCGCTCGCCGCTCCTACCACCACACGGCACCCGTCAACGCACTCTACGGACTCCACGAAGCGCTCGTCATGTTGCGCGACGAAGGGCTCGAGAACGCCTGGGAGCGACATCGCAGGCACCATCTCGCCCTCAGGGCCGGCCTCGAAGCCCTTGGCCTCAGCTTTGTCGTTCCCGAGCCCGAGCGACTCCCGCAGCTCAACTCGGTCACCGTTCCGGTTGGGGTCGACGACGACGCCGTGCGCAGGCGACTGCTCGACGAGTACAACCTGGAGATCGGTGCGGGTCTCGGAGAACTCAGCGGCAAAGTCTGGCGCATCGGCCTGATGGGGCACGCGTGCAATCTGACCAACGTCCTCAGGTGCATCGCTGCGCTGGAGTCCATCCTCGTCTCAGAGGGGGCACCGATACCCACCGGTGTCGCGGTCGAGGCCGCTCGACAGGAATTCGAGACGTCCGGGGCCTGATCTGAACCGCACCGCCGACGTCAGTCGTCGACCTCCTGCTCGGCTTCATCTTCGAACCGAGCCTGGGCTGCCTTGCCGCTATCGAGCAGAAGCGCGAGCCATCTCAGATCCTTGCTGTTCTCCAAGCCGATTTTGATGATCATGGTCAACGGCACCGACAGCAGCATCCCGACGGGTCCCCACACCCATCCCCAGAACACCAATGACAGAAAGACCACCAGCGTCGAAAGTCCGACTGCGCGCCCCATCAGGTTGGGTTCGACGATGTTGCCGAGGACGGTGTTCACGACCATATAGCCAATACCCACAACCACCGCGGGACCCAATCCCAACTGGACCAGTGCCAGCAGGACTGCGGGCACGGCGGCGATGATCGACCCGATGCTGGGAATGTAGTTCAGCAGGAAGGCGAGGAGCCCCCACACGAGCGCGAAATCGAGGCCGAGCGCTGCCGTCCAGATGGCGATGGCGATGCCGGTGACCGCGCTCACTGCCGTCTTGACCGCGAGGTACCGCTGGACCTGAGCGGTGACCTGGGCGAGGTGGAGAGGGTCGGCGCCACGGTCACCAAAGGCGGCTTGCAGTTTGACCGGAAAAGAGGTCGCCTCGAGCAAGATGAAGACCATGGTCAGGATGATCAAGAACGTGTTCGACAATGTGGCTGCCAGTCCCTTGAGACCGCTCCCGAGAAGGTTCATCAATCCACCAGGATTGAGGTAGTCCTTGACCTCCAGAGACGGCAGGTCGATGTCATACTGCCCGAGTCGGTCCGACCATGAGTCCACCAGGCTGTTGAGCCTCGCCTGATACCCCGGGACCGCATCGATGAACTCGTTGACCGAGCCACCCACCAGCGCCCCGATGCCGGTCAAGACGCCCATCAACGCGAGCACCACGATCACGATGGCGAGCAGTTTCGGGACTCCTCGTCGCTGGAGCCACACCACGGCCGGCGAGCAGATGATGGACAGAAACACGGCGACGAGGAACGGGATGATGAGCGACTGGGCAGCGCGCAATCCAGCGATCACGATCACGGCTGAGGCGGATGTCAGCAGGAAACGCGTCGCAGCGAATCGGTGAGTCGGGTCCACCAACCTAGAATACTACTCCGATTTCCTACCGCGGGCCTAAACTCGCGGCCGTGCTCCAACCGTGTTCTCGCGTCACTCGCAACCCCACTGGACCTTGTGAAAGGACGAGCGTACTATGATGCCGCAACGATGAGGTCGTCGCGACGCATCCGATCGGTTCTAACCGTCACTCACCGTTTAACTGATTGACTTGGAGTTCTCGTGGCCACAGCGAGCCTTCTTACGATCTGTACAATCGCCTTCGTCGCGGTGTTCGCCCTGCTCTCGTCCCTTGCCCTCGCCATTCACCTCATCACTTCGCTATTCCCCATACGCGCTCCGTCGGTGGATCCGGCGGTGGTCGCGGCGATCAGCGGGGCCGTCGCCTCGGTGATACCTGGCGCCCGCGTGACGAAAATCGAGGAGGAAAGATGATCTTCACCAAAGAGTCGAAGAAGATCAGGGTCATGTTCACCCCGTTCAGGGACGGTCTCCAGAGCTCGTTCGGTGGCAAGGTCCGGCTCAAGGATATTCTCCCCGCCATGGAGTTCGCCGCCCACGAGGCGGGCATCCGACACTTTGAGTTTGGTGGCGGTGCGCGGTTCCAGGCCCCCTATTTCTACGTCGGCGAGGACCCGTTCGAGTGTCAGGACGCCATGCGCCAGGCGGTCGGACCGGACGTTGACCTGCAGATCCTCACCCGCTCCGTGTCGGGTGTGACGCTCACCACCCAGCGGATCGAGGCGCTCGGACTCCAGGCCAAGCTGATGGCCAAACACGGCACGACGTGGGACCGCAACTTCGACTACATGAATGATGTCGACAATCTGGAAAGGACCGCCAAACCGATTCTCGATGCCGGCATGCACCACCAGTTGTGCGTGTCGTTGATGGGCCTGCCGTTCGAGGACGCGACCGTCCACACGGCGGAGTTCTACATCGGTATCATTCAGCAGTTGCTCGACCGCGGCGTCCACCTGGATTCGGTGTGCATGAAAGACGCGTCCGGCACCACCGACCCCAAAACGTGCTTCGAGACGGCCAAGGGCCTCAGGAAGATCCTGCCCCCAGAAGTGATCCTGTGGCAGCACACCCACGACACGGCGTCGATGGCGGTCTCGTGCTACATGGCCGGAATCGCCGGCGGGGTCGACGGAATCGACCTGTCGGTGCGGCCCATGGCATCGGGCACCGTTCAACCGGACGTCCGATCGATGTGGCACGCCCTCAAGGGTACAGGCTATTCGCTCGACATCGACCACACCAAGATGGACGACATCGAGAACATGTTGAACGAGGGACTGGCCGAGTATGACTTCAATCCGGTGACGACAACCGCCGATGCGCGAGTCGTCGGATTTCCGATGCCGGGCGGCGCCATCGGCCCCAACGTCCACATGATGAAGGAGGCCGGAATCCTCGACCGATACTCCGATGTGCTGGCCGAGTTCCCGGTTGTGGTCAAGGCGGGCGGAGCCTGGACATCGGTCACCCCCGGCAGCCAGCAGTACTGGCTGCAGGCATTCAACAACGTTCTTCTCGGGCGCTGGGAGAAGATGAACGACGGCTACGGCAAGGCCGTGCTCGGCTACTTCGGCCAACCTCCGCTGCCGCCGGATCCCGAGGTGGTGAAGATCGCGTCCGATCAGCTCGACAAGCCGCCGTTCGATGGTGATCCACTCGAGGCCGCTCCCGACAGTCTCACCCAGGCCGAGGAGGCTCTGAAGGAGCGCGGCCTGGCGACCACCGAGGAGAACGTTTTTCTGGTGGCGGCGGCGATCGTGCCGGGCAAGAACATGGACCTCAACGAAGGAATCCGTCTGTTGACCGGCAAGCCCAAAATCGTCCTTCCGCTGAAAGAGAAGGACGAGCCCGTCGTGACGACCACCGGTTCGCCGGCGCCCTCCCCGGCGTCGGCGCTGCCGTTCAGCGCACCGATCACCACCACGTGCACGGTTACCGAGAACGGTGCGAACCGTAGATTCCGGATCACGATAGAACCGCCGACCGACCTGGGGGCGGCAACCGGTCCCACAACGGTCGACGCGCCCGTGCCCCCCGAGGGGACCCCAGTCTTCTCTCCGTTCCAGGGCAAGACCGAATTGGTGGAAATCAAGGTCGCAGTCGGGGAACAGGTCACCGCAGGTCAGGTCGTCGCCGCCGTCGAGGCGATGAAGGCCAAGCACGACGTGAAGGCTCCGTGTGCCGGAACGGTGGCCAGTGTCGACGCCGACATCGGTGCCGACATCGAGTCAGGCCAGGCGATCATGACCATCGGGGGCTGAGGTGGGCGCCTTCGCGACCCTGCTGCACAACTCGGGGTTCGCAGGGCTGACCTGGCAGAACGTGGTGATGTTCGCGGTCGGTGGCGTGCTGATCTACTTGGCGATTCGGAAGGGATACGAGCCCCTGCTGCTGATCCCGATCGGATTCGGAGCGATCCTCGCGAATCTCCCCTACGCCATGATGAGCGCCTCCGTGACCTACGAACACGGCACCGGGCTCGGTCATCCGCTGCTCCAGATGGTGTACGACGCCGGAATCCGAACGGAGTTTCTGCCGCCGATCATCTTCCTGGGAGTCGGCGCCCTCACCGACTTCCGACCGCTGCTCGGGCGGCCGATCACGTTCCTGCTCGGCGCCGCCGCCCAGTTCGGCATCTTCGTGGCGGCCGTGGGGGCCTTCTACTTGTTTGGATTCTCACTCGACGAGGCCGCCGCGATCGGTATCATCGGCGGAGCCGACGGTCCGACGTCGATCTTCCTGGCAGCCATCCTCGCACCTCATTTGTTGGGTGCGATCGCGGTCGCCGCCTACAGCTACATGTCACTGGTGCCGATCATCCAGCCGCCCATCATGCGCGTGCTGACCACCGCCAGGGAACGCGCCATCGACATGCCCCAGGCGAAACCGGTCTCCAAGACGGCCGTGATCCTGTTCCCGATCGTCACCGCGGTGCTCGCCTCACTCGCCGTGCCCGCCTGCGCTCCGCTGATCGGCATGTTGATGTTCGGCAACCTGCTCCGCGAGTCGGGCGTCACCGACCGTCTCTTCAAGACCGCTGGCGGCGCCCTCATCAACATCGTCACGATATTCCTCGGCATCACCGTCGGCGCCACCATGGAAGGCCCGGCCTTCCTGCAACCCCGGACAATCTTCATCCTGGTGCTCGGTGCGTTCGCCTTTGGCTTCTCGACCTTCGGCGGTGTGCTCTTCGCCAAGCTGCTCAATCTGATCCTCCCGGCACGGGGCAAGATCAACCCGTGTATCGGAGCGGCCGGCGTATCGGCGGTGCCGATGGCGGCGCGAGTCGTGCAGGACTTCGTCGCCCGGCAGACCGATGGCAAGGTCAACCCACTGATGGCCGCCATGGGACCGAACGTCGCCGGGGTGATCGGTTCGGCCGTGGCCGCCGGGGTCTTCCTCGCGCTGCTGCGCTGATGAGATTGGGCATCGAACCCTCCCGCTTGCTCGACCGTATCTTCCTCGAGGCAGTCGTTGCCTCGGAGAGCGTCGGTGTTCTGAAGATTCTTCGAGCGCATCCAGGGAGGCGGCATGAGGGGCGAACAGGTCACACGATTCACCACGGTCGGGGCCTGGATCATGTTCGCCGTGGCCGCGGTGGTCTCGGCTGAGTACTCGGTGACCGACATCGTTGACGCGGCCAAACGGGGCGACGGGCATGCCGTCCACCAGTTGATTCAGCTCGATCCGGACCAGGTGACGATTCGCGACGACGACGGCTACACCGCCCTTCACTGGGCCGCGATCAGGGGCCAGTGGGCAATCGTCGCAGAGCTCGTGGCGGCCGCTGCGCCGGTGAATGCAGTCGGCGCGGACGGGGGCACTCCCCTGCACTGGGCCTGTCACCACGATCGGCCCGACATGGTGGTGCAGTTGCTCGACGCCGGAGCCCGGACCGACATCCACAACCGATGGGGTCGCACGCCGCTGCACATTGCCGCACGTCGTGGCTGCCACCACGTAGCCAAGCTGCTGCTCGAGAGAGGTGCCGACCCCAACGCGCGGACTGCGGAGGGATGGACGCCGCTCCACGTGGCCTATCTCAGCGGACATGACGGGCTCGTGGACCTGCTGGTATCTGCCGGGAGCGATGCCGAGCAGCGCGACGACGATGGTCTCCGTCCGGCGGAGGTGGCGCGGTCGAGGCCACCCGAGGTCGAGATCGATCCGGCACGTCTGGACACCTATGTCGGGATCTACGATCTCAATGGCGGCCACACCGTCAAGGTCTGGCGCGAAGGCGACGGACTCGGAATTCGAGAGTTCGCGCCCGATGTCCTCTACCCGATCGGAGCCGACACGTTCTTCTGCCGGCAGGAGCCGTGGCGGATCACCTTCAGTCGATCGGAGAACGGCGAGATCGACGGAGTGGAGTTGGAGTTCCTGCGCCGGAGCGTCCGAGGTACGAGGACGTCGTCGCCACGCTACTTGGGGTCACGGGTGTGCCGCGACTGCCACGACGACGGACCTCGGGGTGGCCCCTGGGTGTCGTGGCTGCGCAGTCGCCACGCCCACGCCTACTGGCGGCTCGCCGGCGACTGGGCGCTGTACCTGGCCCGGCTCAGGCCCCAATATGCCGACCTCGAGGGTCCGATCAGCGACTCGCGGTGCATGCTGTGCCACGTGACCGGACAGCAGGACGACAACGCTCTGCTGGACAGGACCTTCAGATCGGAGGAGGGTGTCAGCTGCGAGGCCTGCCACGGACCCGGAGCGCTCTATGTCCGCCCCGAGATCATGGCCGACCGTGATCGATTCCGAGCCAACGGCGGAGTCATTCCCACCGCGGAGACTTGCCGCAGCTGCCACCGCAACTCCGAGCGATTCGATTTCGACACCTGGTGGCCAAAGATCGCCCATCCACGCGCCGATACCTGGGAGTCGACCGAGTAGAACGGGATGCACCCACGAGCACGGACCGCTCGGGCGGTGTAACCGTCACTCCGCGCTGCGGCTGCGTCTCCGGCGCCTCGCCGAAGAGCGGGATACGCCGGTCGCCGACCGAAGCTCGGTCGCCCGGGATCCACTGCACTGCGCGCCAGCGAATTGCATCAGAACAACGTATAAATGAACGGTGCCGCAGCGGAGCCGGAGAGCACGATCAGCAGCGCCACCAGCAGCAGCACGACGATGATCGGGGTCAGCCACCACTTCTTGTTGGTCATC
>JBFELO010000042.1:0-32997 GCA_041552055.1 Candidatus Sulfomarinibacteraceae bacterium
ATATGGGTATCAAAGACAGGGTTTTTGATGTTTTGGTAACTTCGGAAGGCGCTTTTGAAATTACCGAGGACATGAGCCACACAATGATCGAGGTCATTCCAGAACAACAGGGACACGGCGGCATGTCGATGAATGAGACCATCGAGGTTGCGAAGAAATTCACGGATTCGGCGGTTCTTGACGCCGTAAGCAACGCAAACCCAGAAGAGAGATTGCGCATCATCCGCCAGTCGAGGCAAGGCTGCTAGCTTCGTGAAACCGATCGGCACGGCGCTCGGGTCGGTGCGGTCGATCGAGGCGGTGCTGACCACCGCCTGCAACCTGAGCTGCAGCTACTGCTACCAGGACCGTCACGACGGCCGCGCGATGGAATGGCCGGTGCTCGGGGCCGTCCTCGACCTGCTGCTGGGGTCGGACCACCCGCGGCCCAAGCTGACCCTGCACGGCGGCGAGCCGCTGCTCGCGCGCGAGACCATGCGGCGCGCCGCCGACTTTCTCGACGAACAGCAGGATGGGAAGGGCAGGGTCGAGCTGTTCACCTCCACCAACGGCACCCTGCTCGACCGGGACGCGATCGACTTCCTGGCGGACAACGACGTCGACACCCAGATCAGCTGCGACGGCGTGGCCGCGGCCCAGGAGGCGCGCGCGCCCGGCACCTTCGGCACGGTCGATCGGGCGCTGCGAGATCTGCGCGAGCGCCGTCCCGGTTTCCTGCGCGACAACTGCTGCGTGTCGATCACGCTCGGCTCGCACAGCATCCCACACCTGGCCGAATCGTTCGACTACTTCCTGGAGAAGGGCGTCGGCGAGATCGCGGTGTCGCCGCTGGTGACCCACGACCCGGGCTGGCGCCCGGACTCGATCACCGTGCTGGCCGATCAGGTGCTGGCGATCCTGGCGCGATCGCTCGAGTGGCACCGGAGCACCGGCGAGGTGCCGTTCTCGCCGTTCCGGATCGAGCCGGAAACCGACCCCGGGCAACAGCGCCCGCCGGGCGCGATGTGCCGGGTCGCGTGCACCGACCGGCTGGCGGTCGACGTCGACGGGAGCGTGTACGGCTGCGTCATGATCGCCGAATCGTACCAGCGGCGACCCGGCGTTCGGCTCGGCCGCGGGCTCGAGGCGATGCGGCTTGGAGACCTGCGCGCACCGAGCCTCGACCGGCGGCTCGAGGGCTACCCAGAGGCGGTGCGCGCGGTCGGGATCTTCGACCGCAAGGAGGAGAAGTACTCCACGTACGGCCGGTGCCGGGACTGCCGCTTTGTCGAGGTCTGCTCGGTCTGCCCGGTGTCGATCCTGCACATCCCGGGCAACACCGATCCGCACCGGGTGCCGGACCTGCCGTGCGCCGTCAACCTGGTGCTCTTGACCTGCCTCGAGGGGTTCCTGGGGGCGACACGCGCGGGCCAACGGTCGGCCGGGATCGAAGAGGCAGAGGACCACGCCGACGCCTAGCCCCCACGTGCCGGTCCTCCGTCCGGGTGGATAGCTGCGAGCTGTCCGTTCGTCGAGCCCGGGTCCTCACTCTGTCTGGGAGCGGCCGATGGCCGGCCGGTCAGCTCGCCTGGCGGATCAGCAGGCTGCGCAGTCGTGTGCGGTGGTTCTCCGAGAACTCGACGAAGCTCGCACCGATCCCGAGCACTCGTTCCCGCTTGGGATCCGTCACCCGGGCAACCTTGGCCTTGCCGCGGATCGGCTGCTCCTCGCCGGGAATCGTGAGGGCGAACTCGAGCGGGGACCCGACGGGCAGCAGATGGGAGCAGCTCACCAGCATTCCCGACATGGAGAGGTTCTCGGTGTTGCAGTGTGCCGTCGTCAGCTGGTCGTCGCGCTCGACCGAGAGCTGCACCGGCGCCCGAAGCGGAAAGCGACGCGCCACGTCGAGCAGTGACAGCACGGCCTCCCGGATCGTGTCGGTGGAAGCGTCCAGCGGGAGTACCCGGTTGACGCCGCGCCCGACGTGCCGCTGCACCCAGCCGACCCGGAGCGGATCGGCAAACGCGACGATGCCGGCGTGGCGGCTGAAGGCGTCGTCGCCACGCAACACCTCGAGGATCCGGATGAGATCGCGGGAGCGGGCCGGGCAGCGAAACAGGATGACGTCGAACTCGCGGTAGGAGACGATGCCGGACAGCGACTCGTTCCAGGGGACGCGATGGAAGTCGACACCGAACGGCGACAGGGTCGCGACAATCCGCACGGCCTCCTGGTCGTCGAATCCGGTAAGCAAGACCTGGTGATTGTGGCTCCGTGATTCCATCGATGAGACTCCCTCTCTGTGCCTAAGTACCCGATCGGAGCCGCCAAAATACGGGTGTGGCTGGTCTTCATATGCAAAGGGATGTGGGTATCCTGAAGAGTCAGGGATTTGCCTGTCACGTTCAGTGAAGTTGGCCGTTATCTCGTTGCCGTCCCCGTTCCCGGAAGACTTCGGTCTTCGGTCCACTGTTTTATATAACTGAAACGAATAGGTTTCTGAGAGATCTCAGGCGTGCCGGTCGGGCACGGGACCGGGAAGGGGAACGGAAGAAACGGACACGCGAGAGGTGGAGATGGAGGCGGCGTCGATCAGTCGGTGCAGCGCGCCAGGATGTCGTGCAGCCGAGCCTGGTCGTTGCCGGGGAAGGACAGGAAGCTGGCACCGATGCCGATCACCTGCTCGCGCTGAGGGTTGGTGAGGCGGGCGACCCGGGCGGCACCGCGGATCGGGTTGGCATCGCCGGGGAGTGACATGGCGAAGTCGAGCGGGAGGCCCACCGCGAAATTCTTGGCGCACGACACCAACATACCGGTGGTCGAGAGGTTTTCGGTCACGCAGTGGACGGCAACGGTGGCGTCCGACGTCGCGGCAGAGAGCTGGATCGGAGCCCGCACAGGAAATCGCGGCGCCACGCTCAGCAGGGAGAGCACCGATTCTCGCAACGCGTCTCCCTGGTCGTTGAGGTGCACCACGCGGTTGACACCGCTGCCGACGTGCCTGCGTACCGCCTCGAGGTGTCCCGAGTCGGCGAGGGCGACCACGCCCGCTCGACGGCTGATCGCCCGCTGGGCGCGCAACGCCTCCAGGAAGTTCTCGACCTCCGTCTCGGTGGGGTAGGCGAACAGAATCGCATCGAATCGATGTTGCGCGAGGAACGTGCCGAGTCCATCCATCCAGGGTGCGCGGTGGAACTCGACGTCGACCGAGGAGAGGGCGGACACGATGCGCAGCATGTCGACTTCGCGGAATCCGATGAGAAGCGCCTGGTGCGTACGTCCCGCCATCACCTCGATCCTATCATCCAACACCCCTCCCGTGACGGTCGCGGCGGGGCAATGGCGCCTCGAACGATCCTCAGTGGGCGGCCTCCAGATACTCGGCCACCGAGGCGCCCTCTCTGGCGCGGAGAGCAACGCAGGTCTCGACCTCCTCGGTGACCTTGGCCAAGGCTTCGGCGGTGCCCGGAAACTCGTGGTCCGGCTCGCCGAAGAACTCCTGAACCTCGGCGAGCTGTTTTTCCGAGCAGCTCATGGCCATGTAGGGAAGGTAGCCGCGAAAATCCGGCGGCAGGCGCGACGCGAGCGTGTCGTAGTTGTCCTGGAGGAAGGCGAATCTGCGCGACCTCGCGTCATCGGAATCGGGGAGGCTGCGCATGATCGACTGCTGCTCCTGGAGCCGGAGCGGACCATCGATCGAGTATTGAAGCGCCTCCTCCTGCAGCTCGGGGTCGTCGAACGAGCCCAGTGCCTGAAGATAGGCGCCGCGCAACTGGGGATCTGTGTTCTGCTCGATGCCACGTCGGTAGGCGTCGAATTGGTCCCGGTCTCCGTGCCTCGCCGCGACCTGCAGGGCGACGCCGATCACGCCGGGCTCCACCGACGCAGGATCGTCGATCAATGACTGCACGGCCGCGTCGCAGAACTGGCGGACCTCGGCGTCGCGGCCGTCGAGGCCCAGGATGCGGATCAGCCGCGGTCGCAGAACGGCGATCGCGGGGTCTTCACCTGGCTGGCCGGTCATTCCCACGCGATCCAGCACGGGTGCGAGCGAGTGACGCACCCAGGCCGCGTAGTCCTCGCGGAGATCGTCCGACACGAATGCCGTACGAACGCGGCCGAGGCTGTCCACGACGTTGGTCATCACCTCGGGCTCGGGATCGTCTGCAAATTCGGCGAGCAGCGCGAGGTAATCGCCGCCGCCGAGAGCCCCCGCCGTCAGCAGCGCGTAGGCGTTGCCGAGGAACCCGATCCGCTCGCGCTCGGTCAACGCCTGACGGTCGGCGCCGGCGAGTCGCCGCATCATTTCGTCGGGGACCGACCAGCGGTAATAGCCCCACGAGTCCGCGTCAGGCAGCACCCACTCGACGTCGTCGCCCAGGTCCAGGGACGCCGTTGGGCCGTCCAGCACCACCGTCTGATCTCGGATTCCTTCTGCGGTCTCGTACTTCAACCCGATCGGAACCACCCAGAGCTGCGGCTCCAACTCGACACCAAACGTCGTGAACCGCTGCTGATGGAGACGGAGCCGTCCGTGCGGCTCGGGTTCGACGCGAATCAGAGGGAGCCCGGGCTGCTCGAGGAAGCTCGCGAGCACGCTCGAGACCTGCTCTCCCGACGCGGCGTCCAGGGCCTGCCACAGGTCCTCGCCGACGGCATTCCCCCCGGCGTGTCGCGCGACGTAGTCGAGGACGCCCGACCGGAATGTGTCCTCACCGATCCAGCGCTCGACCATCGCCAGCACCCGCTGGCCCTTTTGGAACGGCAGCATCAAATCCTGCATGATGTCGGTGGCCTCGACCACTTCCTGACGGATCGCTCTGGTGGACGGACGAGCGTCCGCGGACATCACGCCGTCCGCGTCGCTCGCGGAGGTGACGTCGACTCGAAACTCGGGATGAACGCGCTGCACGACGACGTCGGTCACCCAGGTCGTGAGTGACTCGTTGAGCCACAAATCATCCCACCACGCCAAGGTCACGAGGTCGCCGAACCACATGTGGGCCAGTTCGTGGGCGGTGACGGTGATGAGCCGGCGCCGCTGGAGGGCCGACGCCCGCTCCGGATCGAGCAGCAGCAGGTTGTCCGCCCAGGTTACGAGACCGGGGTTCTCCATGGCCCCCGGCCAGAATTCAGGGACCGCGACGAAGTCGAGCTTGGCGAACGGGTAGGGCCGATCGAACCACTGCTCGAGGGCCTCGAGGATGGGGGGTGTGATCTCGGCGGCGATCGCGCCCATCGAGCCCTGCCCCCGTGGCGCGTAGATGGCCCCCGGCACCGACAAGCCATCCATGGGTAGTCGGTCGAAGGGGCCGACGGCGATCGCCAACAGGTAGCTCGGCAGCGGAGGGGTTTCTGAAAACTCGATGATGTCCCAGCCGTCCGAAGTGGTTCGGGAATCGACCGGGGTGTTGGTGAGCGCCGTGAGCCCCTCCGGAACCTGCAGGGTCACCCGGTACGGGATCTTGAAGGAGGGCTCGTCCCAGCACGGGAACGCGCGCCGGGCGTCGGTCGGCTCGAACTGGGTGAACAGATAGGCGTCCTCACCGGCTGTCATTCGGTACAGCCCGCTGGCGGTGATCTCGAACGGTCGCGAGAAGTCCAGCGCCATCAGGTACCGGCCGGGTTCGAGCGATCTGTCCGGGGTCGCCTTGACGAGCCCGTTATCGAGGGCGGTCACATCCATCGGTATCGGTCCGCCCGGACCCTCCATCTCGTGCCGCCCGAAGTCCATCTGGTCGCCGTGGAAGGTGAACGACTCGACGTCCTGCTCGACCTCGAGGTCGATCATCACAGCGCCGGTGAACTCCTCCTGCGCAGGATCGAGTCGGAGCTCGATCGACTGTCGCACCGGCCGGATCGGCTGGTGTGCGAGATCGCCGCGAAAGACGTTTCGATCGCGGTCCACGAAATCCTGCGAGGGCTGGGGTGCGCAGGCGACCGCCACGATGCACAGCAGAGAAATGAGCGACACACGGCGCATGACCATTCTCCTTTCGCCGAGTCGGGGCATTGTGCCACGTCAGCCGGGTCGATGGAGAGGACAGACGCCGCGGGCGGCTGTCGTGAGATTTGATTTTCGCGGAGTGGACCGGCGACACTCGTCCTCGATGGGTCTGTCCGGGTTGCGGCAGGCGCGGATGGAGGGGTCCAGATGACTGAAATCACGGGAGAGCAGCGTGCGCGGATTCGTGGCCAGTTCCCGGCGCTCGGGGGTACCACCGTCTTCCTGGAAAACGCCGGAGGTTCGCAGGTGCCACGAGTCGTTGCGGATCGGGTCCGCGAGTACATGCTGTCGAGCTACGTCCAGCTCGGAGCCGGCTACGCGTTGTCGGAGCAGAGCACTCGACTGGTGGCCGAGGCGCGCGACTTTGTTCGGTTATTGATGGGCGGGCGAGAGGGAGAGGTCATCCTGGGGCCATCCACCTCGGCGTTGCTCCAGATGCTGGCCGACTGTTACTCGCGAGTGCTCCAGCCCGGTCAGGAGGTCGTGGTCGCGGAATCGGGCCACGAGGCGAACGTGGGTCCGTGGCAGCGGTTGGAGAAGGGCGGTGTCGTGGTCCGGTGGTGGAGGCTGGATCCCGAGACCTGCACCTGTCCAGTGGACCGGCTCGAACCGATGCTTTCCGAGCGGACCGCGTTGGTCGCGTTCCCACACGTCTCCAACCTGCTCGGCGACATCGAGGATGTGCGTGCCGTCACCGAAAAGGTCCATGCGGTCGGTGCGCGGGTGGTCGTGGACGGCGTCGCGTATGCGCCGCACCGCGCGATGGACGTGGACGGGTGGGACGTCGACTGGTACGCCTACTCCGCGTACAAGGTCTACGGTCCGCACATGGCGGCAATGTGGGGTCGTCGGGATGCGCTGGCCGAGCTGACCGGACCCAATCACTTCTTCTTCGCCGATGATGACGTGCCGTACAAGTTCGAGCTCGGGGGTGTGGATCACGAGGGGTGTGCCGGGGTGCTCGGGCTGCGGGCCTACCTCGCGATCCTGGCCGGTTCGAGCGACGGAGAAGCGCTCGACCGGCCCGACGTGGAGCGCGCGTTCGACGTCATGACCGCCTGCGAGCTCCCGTGTCAGGCCGCCCTCATCGAATACCTGAGGTCGCGGCGGGACGTGCGCATCGTGGGACCGGCCGAAAACGGTCCCTCACGGGTGGGAACCGTCAGCTTCGTTCATTCGGAGCTGAGTTCGCGTGCGATCACCGACGTCGTGGACCGGTCTGACATCGCCATCCGCCACGGTCACATGTACGCCTACCGGTTGTGTCAGGCGCTCGGCCTCGATCCGGACGACGGCGTCGTGCGGGTTTCCATGGTGCACTACAACACGCCCGAGGAGATCGCCCGGCTGATCGACGTCCTCGACGCCGCTCTCGGCTGACGCGAACCGGGAGCGACCTCCGGAACTCGATGATCCAGGACGTCGGAGACGCCACCTCGGAAGGCGGAATCACGCAAGCGGGCCGTCGACGAGGTTGCGGTGACGGGCGGCCGCGGAGATCTCCACCCTACTCGAGGGGTCGCAGTGATACCTCACGAATGTAGCTGGATCCAAGGTACTTGCGCATCTCGAATCGAGGTTTGATCATTTCCCTCTGCTGATCCTCGTCATCGGTCTTGTAGTGCTCGGCTGCGATGGCGTCCCACTTGGCGTCGATCTCGGCGTTGTAGTCCATGGCCGCGCCAAAGCTCGGGAACAAAGTGCAGAACAGCACGTCCCAGTCGTCGGGGCCGGACGGGTCCTGGACGAAGATCTTGTGGTCGATGATGAGGCCTTGCTGCTTGCCGGTCTCCATCATCGGGAGGTAGAACTCCCGCAGGTACATCATGTAGCCCTCGAACTGGCCGGGCAGGGTGCGGTAGGAGCTGCAGGCCCACGCCGGACCTTCGGTCCAGTGATCCTGGGCGTCGGCCACACCCGCACCGAGGGCGAGGCACACCAGCACGACACTCGTGACGCTTCGACTCATGACAGCCTCCTTGAACTGGTTTTGTCATCAAACCTCGATCTCAGGAGGCGTGTTGTCAAGGTTCATCGTGGGAGACATGGGGCATCGGAGCAGGGGTGTTGTCCCGCGATCGATACCGTGCGGCATGCGCTGAGACTCCCACTCCGAGGAGCGTCGGAGGGGCAAAGGGGGACATCCAAGGCGTCACCGCGGGGTGGCGGTCGAAGGCCTCGACCTCGAATCGCGAGACGCGTTGGGCCGATTACTTCAAACCACGGCGCTCGAGCAAGGGACCGACGCTCGGTTCGCCTCCCCGAAAACGCTCCCACAGCACCTCGGGATCCTCGCTGCCGACGCGCGCCAGGATGTTGGTCCGGAACGACGCAGCCGTGGCATGATCGAACAGCCCGTTCTCCTTGAACGACTGGAAGGCGTCGGCGTCGAGCACCTCGCTCCAGATGTAACTGTAATAGCCGGCGGAGTAGGATGCGCTGAAGACGTGGGCGAAGTACGGGCTGCGGTAGCGGGTCACGATCTCCGGCATCAGGTGGATCGCCTTCAGCGAACGCTGCTCGAACTCGTGCGGTTCGACCTCGACGGGGTGCTCCAGCGTGTGCCAGTCCATGTCCAGGTACGACGCCGCCAGGTACTCCACCATGGTGAACCCCTGGTTGAACTTCTTGGCGGCCCTGAGCTTCGCGATCAGCTCGTCCGGAATCACCTCACCGGTCCGGTAGTGCCGCGCGTAGACGTTGAGCACCTCCGGTTCGAGCACCCAGTTCTCCATGATCTGCGACGGGAGCTCTACGAAGTCGCGGGCGACCCTGTCAGACTTCCGGTACTGGCAGCGAGCGAACAGCGAGTGCAGCCCGTGCCCGAGCTCGTGGAACAGGGTCTCCACCTCCTCGAGGCTGAGCAGTGCGGGCGTGTCGCCGACCGGACGGGAGAAGTTGCCGACGTTGAACACCACGGGGCGGATGTCTCGCCCGCGGTCCACCCACTGGCCCCGGATCTCGCCGCTCCATGCGCCGCCCCCTTTACTCGGGCGTGGGTGGTAGTCGACCATGAACACGCCGAGGTGGCCGCCGTCGACATCGGTGACCTCGTAGGTCCTCATGTCGGGGTGGTAGGTCGGAATGTCCTTCCGTTCGGTGAAGGTGATGCCGTAGAGTCGGTTGGCGACGTAGAACGCGCCGTCGATGACGTTGACCAGCTCGAAGTAGGTGCGGACTTCCTGCTCGTCGACGTCGTAGCGCGCCCGGCGCACCTTCTCCGTATAGTACCGCCAGTCCCACGGTTCGAGCTTGAAGTCGTGCCCGTCCTCGTCGATCCAGTCCTGGAGCGTCCGGGCCTCCTCGTGCGCCCTTTCGAGCGAGGGCTTCCAGAGCTCGTCGAGGAGGTCGTAGACCTCGGTCGGTGTCTTCGCCATCCGCTCCTCGAGCACGAAGTCGGCGTGGGTCCTGTACCCCAGCAGCCGGGCACGCTCGGCTCGCAGGGCTGCGATCTCGGTCAGGACCTCCGTGTTGTCGTGATCGTTGCCGTTGTCGCCGCGGGAGGTGTAGGCGGTCAGGATCTGGCGCCGCAGCTCGCGATTGTCGGCGTAGGTGAGAAACGGCCAGATACTCGGCGAGTGCAGCGTAAACAGCCATGTGCCCTGCTCTCCTGCCTCCGCCGCGGCCTCCGCTGCAGCGGTCACCACGTTCGGCGGCAGCCCGGCGAGATCCTCTCGGCTGTCGATCACCAACCGATAGGCGTTTGTCTCGGCGAGTAGGTTGTCACCGAACCGGAGGGCCAGGCTCGCGAGCCTGGAGTTGATCTCCCGCATCCGCTCCTTCTGGTCCTGCGCCAACGTGGCACCCCCGCGGACGAAGTCGCGGTGCGTCTCTTCGAGCAGCCGTTGCTGTTCGGCGTCGAGCCGGAGGTCACCGCGTTGCTCGTATACCGCCTCGATCCGTCTGAACAGGTCGGCGTTCATCAGGATGTCGTCCCGCAGCTGGGAGCGCTTCGGTGCGATCTCCCTGGCGATCTCCTGGATGCGATCGTTGGTGTCGGACCCCGTGAGTGTGTCGAAGACTCCGGACACCTTCGCCAGCAGCAGGCCGGAGCGGTCGAGCGCCTCGATGGTGTTGGCGAATGTCGGCGGGTCCTGGCCGTGGACGATCGCCGCCACCTCGTCGCGGTTTTCGGCGAAGGCGCGCTCGAAAGCCGGCAGGAAGTGCCGCTCCGCGATCCGATCGAAGGGGGGCGAACCGAAAGGGGTCGTCCACTCCTCGAAGAACGGATTCGTCTCGTGGACCGCTGCAGGGCTCGGACCGGCGCACCCGGCGAGCACGACGGCCGGGCAGATCGTGAGTGTCAGGAACAGATGCTTCATCAGAGTGCCCTCCTCGGAGTCGGTGAATACCTCGGCGCTGCGCCGCCATCGAGCTGGACATGGCCGCCGACGGGGGCGAATGATAGCTGATACGAGCGATCCCCAGAGCGGTTCTTCTCATCTTCCGTAAATGTCTCGACTCGAAGTCCGGGAAACACGGCGGAAGCCGCCCTCGTGCGTTGATCCAAGGTCGACGGCTGATGACGATCCAGAAGCGGTAGCGGGAGCGGAGCGGGGCTGTACGCGACCGCAGAAAGAAAAACCGACATCAGTAGATCGACGTGATCGGAGCGCACGCGAGGAGTGCCGGTCCGGGACCCGGGTACGGCAGCGCCCCCACCGGGGTGGGGGCAGTCGTTGACGAAGAAGTGTCGGGTTCGGGGGGATCGGTCAGTCGGCCTGGATCACGAGCGGTGACACGGCGGTTGCGGCGCCCTCGACGGCCTCGTCAAAAACGGACTGATCACCGACCCGGAGGGGACCGAGGAGGTCGGTCAGGATCCGACGTGCTTCGGAGCGCGATGCCCTGACCCAAACCGTGCCGTCATTGACCCGAACGGAGGCGTCCTCGAGGATCCTGGCGGCGGCCTCGGTGAACGGTGCGTTGGGCCCGGTCACCGCACCGAGGTGCTCGCGCAGCACGGTCGCGACCTCTCCCCGGAGAGCATCCTCGAGGCGATCGCCGAGGCGTCCGAGTTCCTCGTGGATGGGCTCCATCTCGAGGTGCATCTCCTCGATGCGTTCGTGGATCGGCTCCATCTCACGGTGCATGCGCTCGATCTCCGCGTGCATCGGTTCCATATCGATGTGGATCGCCTCGAGCTGCTCGTGCAGCGGCTCGAGCTGCTCGTGGATCGCCTCGAGCTGCTCGTGGAGCGGCTCCATGTCGATGTGGATCTCCTCGATCTTGGCCATGTGCGCTTCGATCTGCTCTTCGATCTGCTGCTGAACCTCTGCGAGTGTTCCGTCCTCGACGTGGATACGGACGTTCTCGAGCTGCCCTGCGAACTCCTCGATCTGGGCGAGCATCGGCTCCATGTCGAGCTCGATCTCCTGGATCCGCTCGAGGTGCGGCCTCATCTTCTCCTCGATCTCGGCCATCGCCTGGTGGTCGATCTCGACCTCGACGCGCTCGATCATCTCCAGCTGAGGCTCGATCTCGGCCTCGAACCGTTCGACGATCTCGAGATGCGGCTCGAGGCGGGCCTCTGTCTCCTCCATTTCGGTGATGATCTGCTCCAGCTCGGGGCTGGCCTGGCGGGGAGCGGAATCTCCCGGATGGACGGCCGCCAGAGCCGGCACCATGGCACCGACGAGAACGGCGGCCGGCAGCAGCACCATCAGCTTCGTCTTGCGGTGATGTGGACGCTTCAGCATTGTCATGATTCTCTCCTCCAACTGCGATCGCCGCGCCATTTCGAGGCCAGAGACCGCGAGCGCCGGGGTGCGCACGGCACCGCGCGCGATTCCCAGCAGGTGGCATGCGTAGTGTGAGACTCGATTGCCGAGTGCCAGCACCTCTTCATCGCAGGCGAGCTCCTGCTCGAGATCGAGGCGGCTGACGGCCCACCACGCCAGCGGGTTGAACCAGTAGACGGCGCGGGCGATCCGAGCGACCATCCGAACCGGCCAGTCGAGCCGAACGACGTGGATTGCCTCGTGCAGCAGGACGGCGTCCCACCGCTCGTCGGTCCAGGTGGCGGCCTGGCGAGGCACGACCACGACCGGCCGCCCCACACCGACCGTGGCCGGGATGTCGATCTCATCGGTGACCAGCAGTCGGACCTCGCGGCGACAGCCGACCCGATGCCGCGCGCCAGCCAGTGCGGCGAGTCGGCGGGGATCGGTGACGGGACGGGCGCGCGTCACGGCGCGGAACATCCGCCACAAACCGTTGCCGAACCGGCCCAGGGCGATGGCGACTCCCACCAGCCAACCGGTGAGCAGCCACTGTCGCCAGGAGACGTCCGCGAACCGGGAGATCATGGTCGTCCCGAGGGTGTCGTTCGCGACTGCGATCTTGCCGGGGAAGGTCGACAGGGAAGTGACGTGAACGGCCGGGTGCGGCTGTGGATCAACGGCTGCACCGACCTCCGCGAGGGCGACGGGAAGCGGCAGTGACCAGGCCGGGAGCAACGGCGCGACCGCCGGAATCAGCAGGGCTCCGGCGAGCGCGGTTCCCCACACGACGGCGCGGATCCGGGCGGGCCTGCCGCGAAGGGTGTACGCGAGGGCCGCCGCCGCCGTGAGCAGCACCAGGACCTTGGCGGAATCGATGATGAGGGTGAGCGTGGGATCCATCAGCGACCCTCCCGGCGCGCATCATCGATGCGTTCCTGGAGGCGTTCGAGCGCCTCCTCGTCCAGGTCCTCGGTGCCGAGGTCGAGCAGCGCCGCCATCGCGCCCGCAGCCGATCCGCCGAAGAAGGTGTGAACGACCCGCCGCAAGGCGGTTTCGCGCGCCTGCTCGCGCGGCACGATGGGAAGGAAAACGTACCGCGGTCCGTCGCTCTCGTGCCTCAGATGGCCCTTGTCCTCCAGTATTCGAAGCATCGCCCGAACCGCCGAATAGGATGGCGGGTCCGGCATATGATCGCGGATCTCGGCGCCCGTGGCGTGGCCCAGCTCGTACACGATCTCCATGATTTGCCGCTCCCGTCGACTCAGCTGTGGGGGATCCGTGGTCATCGTTCCTCCGTCGGTTGATCTCGCTAGCCGCCGAGTTAGTGCTAAAAAATTAGCATCTTGCTAAAAATTTAACACCAGAATCCGATTTGTCAAGGGCCGCCCTCATGGAGCCCTACGAATTGGACGCGAATCCGGTTCTCGGTGTTGAAGGCGCGTGAGGTTAGAATGTGGCGTTGTGGCCGACAAACGAGCGCGCACGGTGTACAGGACCGGGAACGGCCGGGTGTGTCCGAAGTGCGGCTGGCCGGAGAAGGGCTGTCGCTGTGCTGGCGTCCTCGATCAGCCGATTCCAGATCGCATCGTCGCGAGGCTGCGGATCGAGAAGGCGGGCCGCAGGGGCAAAACAGTGACGGTCGTGGAGGGTCTTCCCCGCAACCGGGATTTCCTCAAGACCCTCGCCACGGAGCTCAAGCGTGCGTGCGGCACCGGCGGAACCGTCGCCGAGGACCGAGTCGAGATCCAGGGCGAGCACAGGGACAAGCTGCGTGAGCTGCTCCGTGGCAAGGGGTGGACGGTCAAGGGGTGACACTCCCCGGTGTCCATGCCGGATCGCGGCCCCGATCGGGACCAGCTCGTATGACGCCACCGACTCGAGGGCGAGGTCCGTTATGATGCTTCGCGACAAGGGGGGGATTGATGCGACAGCCGACGGTGATGGTGCTTGTAGGGGTGATCTTCGCGGTCGTGGCAGCCGGGGCGGGTGCCGACGACCCCAAGCGTGACACGGCGATCTACGTCGACAAGTACGAGGACCCGATCCTCGAGGAGTTGGAAGAGGCCGACGAGGCGCTCAAAGAGGCCGCGCTGGAGAAGACCGAACAGCTGCTCGAGGCGTACCGCCAGGCGGAAGAGGAGCGAACTGAGCCGAAACAGAAGTTGCGCTTCGAACTGGGCGACCTGGTCAAGCCGGCGGGCCCGGACGCGTTCACGACCAGGGTGTGGCACTTCCCTCCGACCCCGCAGTACAACACGGGCACCTGCTGGAGCTTCGGAGCGACGTCGTTCGTGGAGTCCGAGATCAAACGGCTGCACGGCCGGGAGATCAAGCTGTCGGAGATGTGGACGGCGTACTGGGAGTTCGTCAACAAGGCCCGGGGCTACGTCGAGTCTCGGGGTGAAAGCTTCCTGGGCCACGGCTCGCAGTCAGCCGCGCTGCTCCGCGTCCTCGAGGGCCGCGGAGTGGTTCCCCGAAGCGCCTACGAAGGGGTCGTAGGGGAGGACCCGCGCTTCAACCACGATCTCATGTTCGAGCACATCCAGCTTCTGCTCGACTGGTGCAAGGAGCACAACTTCTGGGACGAGAAGGTGGTCGTCGCCATGGTCCGGGAGCTGCTCGACGCGACCATGGGCAGGCCGCCGGAGTCGGTCATGTGGCAGGGCCGCGCGTTCACGCCCCAGACCTTTCTGTCGGAGATCTGCGGCATCGATCCCGCCGACTACGTGAGCTTGATGTCGACGATCTCGAAACCATTCTGGAGCCGTGGCGAGTACGCGGTGCCCGACAACTGGTGGCACGACGCCAGCTACGTCAACGTCCCACTCGACGTCTGGTTCGACACCATCGTCCGCGTGATCACCTCCGGCAACAGCCTGGTGTTCGGGGGTGATGTTTCCGAGCCAGGGATGAACGGCTTCGAGGACGTGGCGGTGGTCCCGACCTTCGACATCCCCGGGGCGTACATCGACCAGAGCGCACGCGAACTGCGCTTCGACAACGGCAGCACCACCGACGATCACCTCGTCCACCTGGTGGGCCACGTGGCGCTCGACGGTCACGACTGGTTTCTGATCAAGGACTCGAACAGGTCGTCTCGCCACGGCTCGTTCGAGGGCTACTACTTCTACCGTGATGATTTCGTTCGGCTGAAGATGCTGATGTACACGGTGCACCGGGACGTGGTGCGCGATATTCTCGACCGGGTTGACGGCTGAGGACGGCTCGACGCTCCGCACGGACCGACGTCGAATGACCCCACGGTCTGGGACGGTGCGGTCGAGCTCGTGGGGAGGACGATGATGGATTTCACCGGCAAGAATGTGCTCGTGACCGGCGGCTCGCGGGGTATCGGCAGGGCGGTCGCGCGCGGCTTCGCCGGCCGCGGCGCCCGGGTCGCGATCAGCTATCTCGCCAATCGACAAGCTGCTGACCAGACGCTCAAAGGGCTGCCGGGCGGACCCCACCTGATCGTCCAGGCCGACGTGGCGGATCCCAGCTCGGCGAGCTTCCTGATCGAGGAGGTCACCAGAGCATTCGGGAGGCTCGACATTCTGGTCAACAACGCCGGCGTCTGGATGGACCACGTCATCGAAGAGGTCGACTTCGAGGCATGGCAGAACGCGTGGCGACGAGTGCTCGACACCAACCTGGTCGGGCCGGCCAACCTGTCCTACCTGGCGGCCCGCCACATGATCGAGCAGGGCGGAGGCCGGATCGTCAACGTGTCGTCGCGGGGCGCGTTTCGGGGCGAACCCGAGGGGCCGGCGTACGGCGCGAGCAAGGCCGGGCTCAATGCGATGAGCCAGTCGCTCGCCAAGCGGCTGGCGCCGCACAACATCTTCGTGGGAGTGGTGGCGCCGGGCTTCGTCGACACCGACATGGCGGCCCGCTACCTGGACACACCGCGCGGCGACGAGATTCGAGCCCAGAGTCCGCTCGGCCGGGTGGCCAAGCCCGAGGAGGTGGCGCTCGCGGTGCTGTTCCTGGCCGCCGAGGGAACCGAGTTCATGACCGGCGCGATCATCGACGTCAACGGCGCGTCGTACCTCAGGACCTGATCGAGCGTTGGTGGAAGAGGGTCGCTCCGATCATCGCTCACGGAACTCCTCGAACCAGTTCAGGACAACGGTAACGCTGCGGTCGAAGCTGTCGTCCTCGACCGGCTGGACGACCAGGAAGCGGTCGCCGTCCGCCGAAACCGCAAAACCAGGCGGCAGCCCGGCCGGCATCGGGTAGCCGAACGAACGCCGGGTGAACAGCGTGCGTGGTGTCCCGAGGCGTATCGTGGGCTCCACCGTCACGTCGACCTCGAGGATGTCGTCGCCGCCGGCAAAGAAGAGGCGCGCGCCGTCGGCGCTCCACTGCGGCCAGACACCGCCGTCGACCGACACCTGCCACTTGCCCTCGCCGCTCGGGAACCGCTTGATGTAGACCTCTTGGCGGCCCGACTCGTTCGATACGTACGCGATGTATCGGCCGTCAGGCGACAGTCGGGGGAAGAACTCGTACGCGTCGGTCGCGAGGAACTGGGACGGCTCACCGTCACTTTCGAGATCCATGTACCACAGGTCCGAAGTGCCACCTTCGGTCCTCCTCGTGTACGCGAGATACCTGCCGTCGCTGGAGGGTGAAGGAAACCACCCGGGTCCGAGCTCCTCGGGTTCGCCGGTGCCGTCAGCCGGGCGTCGTTTGAGGACGAAATCCGTGGTCGAGTTCCCGTCGTAGTAGATGAGTGCCGTTCCGTCGGGCGTCCAGACCGCGTCGTTGGCGTCGCCGTTGAACGTCAACCGGGTCCGCGTGCCACGGGACAGCTCGTGGATCCACACGTCCCACTGGCTGCCCTCGACGGCGCACACCGCGACCCTGTTTCCATCGGGCGAGAGCGCCGGCATCGGATACAGTTCGTGCGGTTCTCCCAGCGTCTCGAGGACACCGCCGTTGCGGTCGACCCAGGCCATCTGTCCAACCCGGGCGTTGGACTGCGGGATGTAGACGACCGTGCCGTTCGACGACACCGTCGGCAAGGTCGCGCCCTCGGTCACTCGGAACGGCTCCCCCGTGGTCGTCATGTCGGTGACCGAGAACGGCACGGCCCAGATGCCCGGGTTGTTCGGCCGTCGGTTGTACAGGATGTGGCCGGTGGGGGAGTAGGCCGGATCCTGGATGTCCTGGCCTTCGATCTGGAACACGTCGTGGCGCTCTCCGTCGACGTACACCGAGATCGTGTCGTAGCTGGCACCCTCGCCGGTGCGGTGAACCACGAAGAGGACGCCTCGCCCTTCAGGGAGTGGCTGCACGTCGTGGAAGTCGAGCTCGTGGTCGGTGTCGGGCTCCAACACCAGCTTCGGGTCGCCGCCCTGAGCCGAGACCCGGTAGAGCCCGGTGTTGCCGGTGGTGAAGATGATCGAGCCGTCCGGCAGCCACGCAGCGCCGGCACCCGACGACCAGTCGCCTTCGGGGAGCTCGCAGATCATCGTGGGTGGATTTCCCTGAGCGTCGATCTTCCACAGCTTTCCCCTCGCGCCGTACACGATCCACTCGCCGTCCGGAGACCAGAACGGTCGCAGTGCGCCGTCGGTTTCCGGTAGTCCGCGGGGGTCGAGGTTGCCGAGATCCCGGACGGCCAGCGCGTCGCCGGTGGCGTACACGATGCGCGATCCGTCCGGCGACAGACTCGCCGACCGGACATCCGGAATGTTCAGGTCGAACTTCACCACCTGAGGCGACGGCGGATTCGGCGCGAACATCCGGCCGAAACCGAGCCCGAGCAGCAGGGCGGCGAGGCCGATGGTCCCGGCGACGAGCCACCGACGTCCGTGCGCCTCAGGCGCGCCGATCGCCGCCGATGGTGCACGGTCGAGAAGGTCGTCCTTGCCGGCCGCGACCTCCTCGATTTCGATCCTGGCGTCGGCGATGTCGTGGAGTCGCTGGCGGGGTTGTTTGGTGAGGCAGCGATCGAGGACTCTGCGCAGTCGGGGCGGCGTGTTGGCCGGCAAGGCGTCGCCGTCGGGCTCTTCTTTCAGTATCGACGCCATGACGTCGGACACGGTGTCGCCGCGAAACGCCTGCTGCCCGGCGAGCATCTCGTACAACACGCAGCCGAAGGCCCAGATGTCTGCCCGCTTGTCGACCTCGACGCCGCGCGCCTGCTCAGGGCTCATGTATGCGGCTGTGCCGAGCACCACGCCGGCGGCGGTCATGTGTGCCGTCAGGGTCGGGGAGTGGGTGAGGGCGGCCTGGTCGGTGGTCGGCTCGTACGCCTTGGCGAGTCCAAAGTCGAGCACTTTGACCTGGCCGGAGGGGGTGATCTTCACGTTGGCCGGTTTGAGGTCGCGGTGGACGATACCGGCCTCGTGGGCGGCCTCGAGCGCCTCGGCGATCTGACGGGCGATCTCCAACGTCTCTTCGATTGGGATCGCACCCCGGGAGATGCGCTCGGCCACGGTTTCGCCGTCCACCAGCTCCATGACGAGCATGTGGATGGGCTGGGCGGGACGCTCGTCAGCATTGGACGCTTCGCCGTCTGCCGATGACGATGACGACTGCAGGTGGCCGTTGTCAGGCAGTTGGACCTGCTCCAGTCCATAGAGTGTGGCGATATTGGCGTGGTTGAGCGAGGCGAGCATTTTTGCCTCGCGCTGGAACCGGGCGAGACGCTCTGGGTCGCCGGCAACCTCCTGGGGCAGGAGCTTGACGGCGACCTCGCGGCCGAGCTTGGTGTCGTCGGCGCGCCAGACCTCGCCCATGCCGCCGGCGCCGAGCTCGTCGGTGATGCGAAAGTGCGACAGTTGCGATCCGATCATCGGGCTCTCCCTCCCATCTCCGGTTCGAGGTCACGTTCCGCGAGACCGAGAAGTGCGTGGCGGCGTCGGCTGAGGCGGTCCTCGTGTGCTCCCTCGCGGCGTTTCGTGACGGAGACGGGTGCGGCGGCGATGGTGCCGTCGACTCCGGGTCTGGGAACGTGACTGGCTGTCATTTTATGACTGGATCGAGATTCGGTCTCGACCTATCAACAACCAGCCACGGCCACCTTCAATTCCTGGATGAGGGCCGCCGGTTCCAGTTGACTGAGGGGCTGGAACGGGGCTAGCATCTCGGCATGTTGAAGCGCATCAAATACGTCAGCCGCTACTCCAAACCGCTCGATGCCAAGCAGCTCGAGGGGCTTGGCGAATCCGCGGCGCACAAGAACCAGGAGCTGGGAGTGACCGGCGCTCTGATGGCATCCGGTGGGCTCTTCTACCAGGTAATCGAGGGTCCGGCGGAGGCCGTCGACGAGCTGTACGCCGCCATCGAGGCCGACGAACGGCACACCGACATCGTCCTTTTGAGCGTCGAGGACGATGCCCCGTCGAGGCTGTTCCCGGACTGGTCCATGAAGATGGTCAACCTGGACGCGGCGTCGCACGTGCGGCTGTTGCCGCTGAAGGTGCTCATGGCGGCGGTCTTCGAGCAGCGTCGGCTGGTCGACAACATGGTGTGGGCCATCGAGCGCACGCTCGAGCACGAGATGAGGGACACCGAGTAGCCCACATCACCATGGACGGACGGCATCAGCCGGTAGCGGTTTGAGCCGGACGGCCCGTCGCGGTCGCCACCAGTCGGTCAGCGATGATGCGGTACACCTCGGGGCTGAGCCCGAGTCCGAGGTGGGTGGTCGCGACCTCCACGTGCTCGACGGATGGACTGATTCGGTCGAGACAGGCCTGCCAGGTCACGATCGCGTCCGAACGGGAGTAGATGGCGGTGACCGGAACCCGGATCGGAGTCCGTTCGCGATTCGCGACCTCGGCCTCGATGGTGTCGAGATCGTAACCCCGTCGCCTGTACTGCTCGGCGACAGCGGTGTATTTTGGCCCGCCGACCGCCGGGGTTCCGAGGGTGATCACCTGGTCAACGATGTCGGGCCGCTCCCGTGCGACCTCGCGCGCGAGGTTGCCCCCCAGGCTCCAGCCGACAAGCCGGACCGACTGACCGTGCCGTTCCGCGTAACCCGCGACGACCTCCATGACTCGAGGGATCAACGTCGCGACGTTGCCGCCGTTGCGGCCGAGACCCCAGCCGCGAACCGCGTAGCCAAGTGACCGAAGGTAGCCCCGGAGCAGCATCGTCGAGCCGTCACCGGCCCCGAAGCCAGGCAGCACGATGACTGGTGCGCGTCGGCCGCGAGGTCGGCCGAGCAAGGTTGGAGACCGCATCGCCAGGCGGGGAATCTCTGCGAGGCCGTGAGCCTCGTGAATCAAAGTACGGAGATCGATCGGTCGTGGCGCTTCCATCGGCTGTCGTGTGGAGTGAACACTCTCAACCCCGGGATGTTTCCACATCGAGGAATCAGTCGGGAGCCCAGGAAGGTTTGTGGCTCTCAGCCGTGTTGCATCTCATGAGACCGTGAACGGCCGTCGGCTCGCGGGGCGGCCGCCAGGAGTGCGAGACATGCTTCCGTTGACCTACGACCGCCACGTGCTCAGTAGCCCGCTGCTGGACTACGACGACTCGGCCGGCCGAGTGATGAGCGTGCTGCGGGCGATCGTCGAACGCCGGGTGTTGCCGTCGCTCGGTGCTGCTCAGGACGTTGACGCCCTGCAGCTCGCGCGCGCATCGGAGCGGTACAGCCTGGCTCGGCTGGAGGACGTGTCCGGGCGGCTCGACCTCGTCAGCCTGGTGGCGGCGCGCGAGGGTGGCTGGACTGTCCACATCCACGAGCGCGTGTTCGACTACTTCGCGTTCGGCTTGCCGATCAATCCGGCCCACGCCTTCGATGCGCCGAACCGAGAGGCGCGCAAGGCGCTCGCGCTGGCCGAGTTCGTGCTGCGGCACGAGATCGATCACATCGTTCGTCCGCACCGGGAGGAGCGCGACGTGCTGGCTCGGGACTGTGCCTTCGTGCTGCGCTGTCGGGACGAGGAGCCCGCCCTGTACGAGGCGCTGATGGAGGGTTTCACCGACAGCACGAATGGGCTACGGACGGATGCCCTGCTCGAGCTGATCCGGAGGTACGAGGGTGGTGCGGATTTCGACGAGCTTGCGGCCGAAATCGTGCGCGACCACGTACCTCGGATGTGCGCGGTGTCGGACCGTTTGCTGACAGGCGCATTCTTGACGATGGCCGGCTCGGAAAAGGAGCTGTTGCTCGATGCTTGCTATCGGCTCGCGACTGACCCCTCGATGCCGGTCGCGCGCCGCGCCGAACGCCTCAATTCGGTGATGGCGCTGTTCGGACGTCAGCGCCGAGAGGACGTCGACGAGCTGCGCCTGCTGTTCGACGGCTGTCTGGAGCGCTGGCAATCCCGGGTCTTCCTGCGTGAGATCGAGGTGGAGATCGACGACGGCGATCTCTCGGACAGGGACCAGGTCTTCGAGCGGTTTGTTCGCCGACTCGCCGAATCCGTGCCGGCCGAGAATGATGAGCCGGTCGCGGCGCCACGACGGCCCCGAATCGAGCCGTCGCTCGACAGTCCACTGCTCAGCAACGAGTCCCCGTCGCCGCGGGGCACGCTGCGCGATCGGATCGAGGCTGCGCGGCTCGATCCGCTGGTGCCGAGGGCGGTCATCCGAGCGATCGACAATAACTTCGAGAACATCGAGGGCCACTCCAAGGCCAAGTACACCGAGTTCATCGAGACCCTGCTCACGGTGCCGTGGGGCAAGGTGCGGCCGATCGAGGTCGGCCCGCGGGAGTTCGCGGCCGGTCTCGACGCGAGCCACTTCGGACTCGACCGCCCCAAGGAGCTCGTGGCCGACTTCTTCACCAACCTGATCTGGCGTTACCGGGAGTTCAACGAGGAGCGGTCAGGAGACTGGCACCGCACCGGCAGCGCGTTCCTGTTCGTAGGTCCGCCCGGCGTCGGCAAGACGTCGCTGGCAATCTCGATCGCGCGCAACCTGGGGATCCCACTGCACAAGGTCTCGCTCGGCGGTCTTCGCGACGAGTCTTCGCTGCGGGGGCACGGCTTCACCTACGAGGGTTCCAAGCCGGGGGCGATCGTCCAGGGGCTGATCAAGATGAATGCGATGAACGGCATGTTCATCCTCGATGAGGCGGACAAGACCGAGGCGTTCGCGATCGCCACCCTGCTCGAGATACTCGACCCCGAGCAGAATCACCTGTTTCACGACAAGTACACCCAGACGACGGTCGACATCGATCTCTCCAACTGCCACTTCATCCTGACCGCCAACACCCTCGACACGGTGCCGGCGCCGGTCATCGACCGCTGCCAGGTCGTGCAGCTGGACCGCTACAGCGTTGACGAGAAGGTCGAGATCGCGCGCCGCCATATCCTGCCGCGCCTGCGCGAGCGTTACGACATCACCGAGGACATGATCGATTTCGAGCCTGGCCACCAGGACGAGCACCTCCGTTTCCTGGTTCAGAGCTACACCCACGAGGCCGGCGTGCGACAGCTCGAGCTGATCCTGCGAACGCTGTTGCTGAGGCTGCAGCGGCGATACCTGTTCGAAGGCTGTGAGCAGCGCGTCGAGATCACCCACCACCTGATCAAGAGCTGCCTCGAGGAGCCGGCGCCTCCCGCGACGATCAACAGCGACGATCGGATCGGTGAGGTGCTCGCCCTCGGCGTCAACGCCGAGCGCGGCGTCGGCGGCCTGATTCCGGTTCAGGCGACGCCTATCGCCGCCGGCAGGGACGACCATCCCTCGGCGGTGAGCATGGTGCACGCCACCGGCAACCTGGAAAAGGTCATGGACGAGAGCCGCAGGGTGGCGACAACCGCGATCCTCCACTGTGCCGACCGGCTCGGCCTGAACCCGGAGCACGTGCACGAGCCGGTCCATCTCCACTTCATGGGCGGCTCGACGCCGAAGGACGGCCCGTCGGCCGGGGTTGCGATCGCCCTCGCGTTGGCGTCTCTGCTCGCGGGGCGCCCGCTTCGGCGCGACGTCGCGGCCACCGGGGAGGTCGACACACAGGGTCGCATCACCGGAGTCGGGGGTCTCGAGATCAAGCTCGAGACGGCGGTCAACGCCGGCTGCAGGACGCTTCTCATCCCCAGCGACAACCTTGTCGGTCCCGGGGGGGTGGGGCGGCTGCCGAAAGCGCTCCGGCACGAGCTCCAGGTCCTCACGTTCGAGCAGTGGCGTGCCGAGCACGAGCCGTTCGACCCGGAGCGTCATACCATCCAGGTGGTGGCAGTGGATCACATCACGCAGGCTTTCGAGGTCGCGGTTGTCGACGAGGCCGACTTCGCTGCGGTCGAAGAGATCTGTGTCGGCCATGCCCGCGACTTCGCCGGGCTCCGGGTCGCGCACGGCCGCTGTCCCATGACAGTGCTGGTGAAGGACGCCGGCGAGGCGGGCCAGAGCTTCGTCGAGAGTGCACTGTGTGCGGGCTGCCGGGGGTGCGAGGTGCTGGTGTCTCGGGAATCTGGCGCCGAGGTGGCGGACCGGTTGCAGGGAGTCGACGTTCCGGCCCGCGTTCACGAGGTCGATCCGGGGCCGGCGGGGCTGCGTTCGGCCCTGGAGGAGATTGCGAATCGGCAGCAGGTGACGACTGATCCGGTGGTGGTGGTGGCGCCGTTTTTCGCGCTCAAGGAGGCGGATCTCGATCGTCGTGAGCTATCGTCGAGATTCGTGCTGTTCGCAAACAACTACGCCGCACAGGGATACAAGCTCAAACGCGTCAAGGCGTCGCTCAACCGGACCGTGTGTCGCCTGCTTCATCTGGACCGTTCGGCGCTGGAGTCGTTTCCGTTGATGACCAGAGTCGACGGCGTGCACGTGGTCGATCTGGACGTGGTGCCGGAGAAGTACCGGCTCGACCCGGGGCGGTGCGAGGAGCTCGTCAACCGCTACCTGGCGGCCTGGATCGCCGCGTTCGAGCAGGCTGCCTCGACCATCAACTGAAGCAGCGATCGTGCAGGGTTGACAGGCGACGAGCATCGCCGCGAGCAGCGGTGCGGTCACGTGTGACCGACGTGCCTTCGGACTCGAGACCATCGTTGGAGCCTGAAGTATTTGCCGCTGCCGATCTGGTCCGAGCCGTGGTGGTCTTCGAGAGGAGCCGACTGGAATCGGTGACGCGCGAGCGGAGTTTCAAAGTCCGGGTTGCATATGAACGTGATGAGACGAGTTCTGATCCTGTTTGCCCACCCTGCGCTCCGCAGATCGCGGGTGAACCGGCGCCTGATCGAGGCTGTGCGTGGTCTTGACGGCGTCGTTGTGAATGATCTCTACGAGGTGTACCCGGAGTTCGATATCGACGTTGACCGTGAGCAGCGTCTGCTCGAGCAGCACGACGTCGTGATTTTCCAACACCCGTTCTACTGGTACTCGATCCCGGCGATCCTCAAGGAGTGGCAGGACCTCGTGCTCGAGCACGGCTGGGCGTACGGCCGCGACGGTCGCGCGCTCGAGGGCAAGCTGCTGCTGAACGCGATCACGGCGGGTGGCGGTGAGGAGGCGTATCGGCGCGAGGGTTCGAATCGATTTACGGTGCGCGAGCTGCTCGCACCGATCGAGCAGACCGCCAGGCTGTGTCGCATGGAGTACCTGCCGCCGTTCGTGGTGCACGGGACGCATAGGCTTGCGGACCCGGACATCGCCAGGTACGCGACTGACTACCGTAGGGCGCTCGAGGCGCTGCGCGACGGCCGGCTGGATCTCGCCGCCGTCAGTCGACTGCCGCAGTTGAACGCCGACCTCGAAGCGGTGATCGGGGGCTGATCGACGATGCATGGCGAGGGTTTCTTTTACCAGGCGTTCGTCTACCTCACCGCGGCCGTTGTGTCGGTGCCGGTGGCCAAGCGGCTCGGGCTGGGATCGGTGCTCGGGTACCTGATCGCGGGAGTGGCGATCGGGCCCTTCGCACTCGGCCTGGTCGGCACCGAGGGCCAGGACGTGCTCCACTTCGCCGAGTTCGGCGTGGTGATGATGCTGTTCCTGATCGGCCTCGAGCTGCAGCCGGCCATGCTGTGGCGGCTGCGCTCCTCGATCCTCGGGCTCGGGGGCCTGCAGGTCGGGGTGACCGGCGCCGCGATCGCCGGCGTTGGGGTGGCGGCCGGGCTGGACTGGCGGAGCGCGGTCGCGATTGGCCTGGTCCTGGCGCTGTCGTCGACCGCGATCGTGCTGCAGACGCTGCAGGAAAAAGACCTGATGAAGACGGCGGGCGGGCGGAGCGCGTTCTCGGTGCTGCTGTTCCAGGATCTGGCGGTGATCCCGATGCTGGCGGTGCTGCCGCTGCTGGCGCACGGCCACGCGAATGCCGGTGCAGCTCATGGGGGCGGCGGCCACGGCACGACGTGGGTCGAGGGTCTGCCGGGATGGGCCGCGACCCTGGTGGTGATGGCCGTGGTCGTGGCGATTGTCGCGGTGGGTCGGTTCCTGGTGCGGCCCGCATTCCGATTTATCGCCCGCGCCCACGTGCCCGAGATCTTCACCGCAGCCGCGCTGCTGATCGTGATCGGCATCGCGCTGCTGATGACCAGGGTCGGGCTGAGCCCGGCGCTCGGCTCCTTCCTCGCAGGGGTCGTGCTCGCCACCAGCGAGTACCGCCACGAGCTCGAGGGCGACATCGAGCCGTTCAAGGCGCTGTTGCTCGGGCTCTTCTTCATCTCGGTCGGCGCATCCGTCGACTTCAACGTGGTAGCGGCCAATCCGCGGGTGGTCGGTGGTGTCGTGGTCGGGTTGATCGTCCTGAAGTTCTTCATTCTGGTGGTGCTGGGCCGGGTCTTCGGGCTGAGCCTAGATCAGAACATGCTGTTCGCGTTTTCACTGGCCCAGGCGGGCGAGTTCGCGTTCGTGCTGTTTTCGTTCGCGACCCAGCAGGGGGTGTTGCCGCTCGATGTCACGATGCCGCTGGTGGCGGCGGTGGCGCTCACGATGGCCCTGACGCCACTGCTGATGCTCGTCAACGAAATGCTGGTGCAACCGCGTTTCGGCACACCGGAACGCGAGCGGCGAGAGCCCGATGCGATCGAGGAGTCGAGCCCGGTGATCATCGCGGGCTACGGGCGCTTCGGGAGCATCGTCGGCCGGATGCTGCGGGCAAATGGGATCGAAGCGACAGTGCTCGATCTCGACTCGGACCACGTAGAGATGCTGCGCACGCTCGGCCAGAAGGTGTTCTACGGAGACGCCTCGCGACTCGACCTGCTGCGTGCGGCCGGGGCGGAGAACGCGAGGGTGCTGGTGGTCGCCGTTGACGATCCCGAGCGAATTCTCGCGATTGTCGAGGCCGCCAGGAAGCACTTCCCGCAGCTCCAGATCCTGACGAGAGCCGTTGGTCGCACCCACGCCTACGAGCTGATCGATGCCGGGATGGAGGACGTCTACCGCGAATCGTTCGACAGCTCGATCAGAGTCGGGGTCGACGTCATGCGGCGGCTCGGCGTTCCCGCCTACGAGGCGCAGCGCCGAGCGCGAATGTTCCGGAGCCACGACGAGCAGGCGCTGCGCGAGCTGGCCGGCATGCGGGGAGATCAGAAGGCCTACGTGCACGGCGTGCGGCAGCAGACCCAGGAGTTGGAGCGAATCCTACGCAGCGACGCGCTCGACTTCCACCCGGAACAGGACGCTGCGTGGGATGACGAGTCCCTGCGCCGCGAGTTCGGTGCCACGGGCGAGGGATGAGGACCTTGGCGATGGCCCGTGCTCCGACACACGTTACATGGACCAGGTACACAGAATCACAGGTTTCCCCTTCACTCAGGTCGGCCGTCCTGTCGTACACGTACCCGTTCCCGGAAGAATGACACCGTTGCCTCGCCAATCTATCCCAATGCAGAACATGAACTTCAAACGTGTGTACCTAACATGTGAACGTGTGTACCTGGTACATAATTGTATAATTGTGGCCAGTTCATCCGGCCGTCACCGACCTTTCCCGGGCCACAATCATACAACTATGTACCTGGTACTTAGCGTCAACGCGGGTCAGCTCGGGAACAGTGACAGCTGGTCGTGCGGCCCGTCGGCGCGCTCCGCCGGCCACGGCGGCAGCTCGCCGATTCCGGGGTAGCTGGCGGTCAGCAGCCGGTGAAATCGCCTTGCGAGGGCGGGGACGTGTCGGCTGCTCGGGCAGTGCACCATCACGAACGGGCTGCGTCCCTCGCAGATCCAGCCGGTAACCGTTTCGCAGACGTCGTCGAGCCAGGGCTCGTTGGCGGAGGGTTCGGGATGGCCGATGAACCGAATCATCGGATGACGCCCCAGTGCGCGGGGGACGATCGGTAGATTCGGTTTCCGATGTCGCGAGGTGATCACATCGGGGTGCGACGGGTCGCCCGCATGAAGCGCACGAGCGTCGAGGACGATTCGATCGCAGCCCCGCCTTTCGAGCAGATCGTTTAGCGCGCCGTCGGCACCCCGCCGAGCGAAGAACCCCCGGTTGCGCACCTCCACCGCGATCTCGAGGTCACCGGGGAGCGTCCCGAGGTAGTGATCGAGAGACTCCATCCGATCCGGTGTGAAGTCCGGTGGAAGCTGGAGCATGAACGGCCCACGTCGTTCCCCCAATGGAGCCAATCGATCGAGAAAGTCGCGGGTGATGGCGTCCGCATCGTCAAGCATCCGACGATGGGTGATCTCGCGGGGGAACTTGAAACAAAAGCGAAACCAGGACGGAGTCGCGAGCCGCCAGCGCTCGACCGACTCAACCGATGGCAGGCTGTAGAAGGTGGTGTTGCCCTCGACCGTGTTGAACACGGTAGCGTATTGCTCGAGAAACTCCGCCGGCCGAGCATCGGCAGTGTAGAAGTTCCCGACCCAGCCCTGGAAACCCCACAAGGGGCAGCCGAGGAACAGGCCCCTGATGCCGCTCGCGTCCTCTGCTCTCGGCGCATCAGCTGATTCGTCCTGCACTCGTGTCGCTCCGTCCGCGAGGGATCATACCCTTCAGCGGCATGCGTTTGGTGTGTACCGGGTACACACTGGCGGTACACGCTGGTTGTCATCGTGTTTGGGACGCACCCTCCTTCATCGGATTAGTATGATCTGCGGGCGTATGCAATCACGTCCGAGAGTCGTTGTCGTCGGAGCCGGGCTTGCCGGGCTCAGCTGTGCCGTCGAGCTGTCCACCTCGGCCATCGACTGCACCGTGCTCGAGGCTTCCGACGCGGTCGGCGGGAGAGTGCGGACCGATGTCGTCGACGGGTTCAGGCTCGACCGCGGGTTCCAGGTGCTCCTGACCGCCTACCCGGAGGCCCGGTGCCTGCTCGACTACGGTGCGCTGCGGCTGAGGCCCTTCTTCCCCGGTGCGCTGATACGCTGCGACGGACGTTTTCGGCGACTCGGCGACCCCTGGCGGCGACCGTTGGCAGGGATGGCGGGCGTCTTGGACGGTACCGTATCCATCGCGGACGCCATCAGAATCGCGCGCCTACGTGCCCGGGTCTCCCGGTCGACCCCTCGGCGTGCGGCAGCGACGCGGTCCAGCTCCGAGCGTCTCGCTGCCGAGGGCTTTTCGACAGAGGTGATCGAGCGATTCTTCCGGCCGTTCCTCGGTGGTGTCTTCCTCGATCCCGAGCTCGCGACCTCGGAGTCACAGCTGGAGTTCGTTTTCGCGATGTTCGCGGCGGGCGACATCGCGGTGCCCTCGCTGGGCATGGGTGAGATCCCGAAGCAGTTGGCTTTGGGGCTGCCCGAAGGCGTGGTCTGCACCGGCCGGAGGGTCGAGCGCGTGGAACCGACGCGCGCGCGGCTCGCCGGCGGCGATGTCATCGATCCCGACGCGGTGGTCATGGCGACCGACGGGACCACGGCGTGCGAGCTCGGGGTCGTCGATGACGCGCCCGGGTGGCGTGGCACGATCTGTGTGTACTTCGCCGCGGACGAGGCGCCGATCAGCGGTCCGGTCCTCGTGCTCGACGGTGAGGGTGGTGGGCCGGTCAACAACCTCTGCGTGATGAGTGAGGTGTCGCACGAGCTCGCGCCGTCGGGCCGCGCGCTGGTTTCGGCAACGGTGATCGGTGCCGACGCATTGCTCGATGAACGTGCCGAGCGCTCCGTCAGGGATCACCTGCGCTCCTGGTTCGGAGCCGCGGTGGACGGCTGGAGGCACCTGCGGAGTTACCGGATCGATCGCGCGTTGCCGGATCAGAGCGCACCGGGTTTCGATCCCGAGCCGCGCCCGGCGCGAATCAACGGGCTCTACGTGTGCGGCGACCATCGCGCGGACGGTTCGATCAACGGCGCGATGGCTTCCGGGCGAGCCGCGGCACACGCGGTGCTGGAAGACCTCGGCGTGGCCGGCCGATGAGCTGGTTCGCGCCGTCGGTGGTGTGGATGCAGGTCGCCTCGACCCTGTTCATGGTCGGCGTGATCTGGTACGTGCAGCTGGTCCACTACCCGCTCATGGCGCAGGTCGGCAGAGAGCAATTCGTCGGTTATCACGAACAGCACACCCGTCGTACCGGCTGGGTCGTCACCGGCCCGATGGTGGTCGAGGCGGTTGCGGCGACTCTTCTGCTGTGGCCCGGCGTCGGCTCCGTACCGCGCGAGCTGGCCGCGGTGGGTTTCGTGCTCGTGGTCCTCGTTTGGCTGTCGACCTTCGGCGTTCAGGTGCCCCTCCACCGCCGTTTGACGCGCGGATTCGATGTCGAGGTACACCTCCGGCTCGTGCGCTCCAACTGGGTTCGGACGGCGCTGTGGACGGTTCGTGGAGTGGTCGCGATCGCGATGGTCGCCGCGGGCTGAGGATCAGCGCCAGCCGATGCGCCAGATCGCCGGATCTCCGAGCTCGTGCCAGTGAAGCACGCGAACGTTGCGGGTGAGGACCGCCTCGATCTCGATCAGCTCGGTTGGAGTGCCGTCTTCGTCGCGGACCCAGTCGATGACGATGAAGTGCTTCTGCCGGTCGACAGGACGCGTTGCGGTCCACTTGGAGCCGACGATCTTCTTGCGGTTGACGGGGTTGCGTCGCGACGCCGGGGGAGTCATCAAACGCGTCACCGCCGCTCCGTGTAGCCAGCGATCCACTCGATTTCGAGCCTGAACGGTCCAGCTTGCTTGTCGACGATCAGCAGGCCGAAGGTCTTCACCTCGCCCGGGTCGAGCGGGGGGTGGTCCGGCAGCCGGCGACCTCGAAACACCGGCGCGAACTCGCGAAACGGAATCTTGATTTCCTGCCATTTCCCGGGCGCTGGCTCGATCGTGGCCTGGTAGCTCGGTCCGCCGAAAGACCCCGTGGTGCGCAGCCGGACCTTGTAGCGCTTGCCGTCGCCCCGTACTCGAATCACCAGACCGTCGAAGGCCGAAAGATCGTGATCCCGCGAGTCCGACCGCACCGACGCGAACCCGCCGTTGTTCTCGAGCGACACCTCGCCGCGAAATACTGCGACGCCGTCCTCGATCACCATCTCGCTCGACGACACCCCGCCCATCACAGTGTCGTCGATGTTGGGCCACGACTCGGTGGCGGTTCGAAAATCGACAATCATCTCTGACGTCCCTCCCGTATCGATCGCGATTCCCGCGCCGAGCGCCGCGCCCGAGCTCCAGACAACCGCGGTAACGAGCACTGATCGGATAACGGTTTTCGTTGTCATGGTGATCTCTCCCGCTGGCGCCCCCCGCGATCGGGTCGATCTGCAGGGCGCAGCAGCTCACCTGCATCCACCTTCTCGCGGACCCACCGTAGCACCGCCCGGTCGTCGGACACGCGATCTTCGCCGCGCTTTCGAAGCGCATTGATGACCACCCGCATCCGGGGGTTGTCCGCAAGCCGGTCGCGGTGGCGGTCCAGAAAGGCCCAGTACAGGCTGGTGATCGGGCAGTCATTCTTGGGGTCGAAGCCGCATTCGGTGCAGTAGTCGCTCATGCGGTTGATATAGGCGGCGCCCGACACGTAGGGCTTCGTCGTCATGAGCGGTCCGGCGCCGAACGTCCCCATGCCGAGCACGTTCGGCTCCACCACCCAGTCGAAAGCGTCGGTGTACGCGACCCAGAACCAGTCGGTGAGTTCGCGCGGAGAAACCCCCAGGAGCGTCGCCAGGTTCGACAGCACCATCAGTCGAGTGATGTGGTGGCTCCAGCCCTCGCGCCAGACGTCTGCCACGACAAGGTCGAGGCAGGCGAGACCGCTGCTCCGGCCCCAGAACGCGAGCGGCAAAGGCCGCTCGGCTCCGAGATGGTCGGGTGCGGCGCCGCCAACCGGATCGTGCGGTGTGTCGATCCGCGGCCACGATTGTCCCGCCCAACGTGACCAGCCGCCGTCGCCGGGATGGTCGGCCCCCACAAACCTGCCGTCGGCCAGGTGACGGAAGCCGTCGGTGACCTCGTGGACGTGGCGAACGAACTCGCGCCAGCCGAGCACCTGGCGGACGAATCCCTCCTTGCTGGCGAGCGGAATGTCCAGCTCGACGACGTCGCCGATGACCTGGGACGGTAGCAGGCGGTGGAGGTTGAGCAGGGCCGAGATCCGGGTGTGAAAGAGGCCGGGGCTGCGTCGCGACATGGCGTCCTCGAACGGCCCGAAGTTCGGCAGGCACTCACTGAGCGCCCAGTTCCACAGCGTGCGCGCATCCTCGCGCGAGGCCGGAAGAGCCGCCGGATCGAGCTCGCCGGGATGGCGCGCATGGTGCTGCTCGATCAGATCGACGACCTCCAACGTGATTTCATCGGGCTCGAAACGCGGTGGCTCGGGCGCCGTCGGCGAGCCCGGCCACGGCCTGCGGTTCTCGGCGTCGAAGCTGAGCTTTCCGCCGACCGGACGCCCGGCTTCCATGAGCAGTTCGGTCCGTTTGCGGACGTGGCGGTAGAAGGAGTCCATTCGCCATGGCGGGCCGCCCCGCTGGCTGCTCTTGAAGTCGTCGGGAGTCGTCAGCCACCCCTCGTGAGAGATCTCGACGAGGCCCCCGCCATCGATAAGCGGCGCCAGGTCGACCCGCAGTTCGCGCTCGGCGGGCCGCATGACGCGAATCGGTCCGAGCTCCCGAGTCAACGGGTCGAGGGCGGTGCGATAGGGGCCCCACGACACTAGGTGTCGAACGGCCACGCCGCGCTCGGCCTGTTCGAGGGCGAAGTGGCGGAGGTTGGTGAGGACCAGCGCCAGCTTCTGCCGGTGGTAGGGGCGTCGTGCCGCCTTCCACGGGCTCTCGATCAGAATGATGCCGAGGTCGCCGGGATCCTCTCGGGAGAGCGGTCCGATCCGGTCGGACAGCTGGTCCGGCGGCACGAACAGCCAGCGCCTTCGGTTCGGTGAAGCCTGACGATCGGCGAGGAGACGTGCAAAACGAGTCATGTGTGTCATCCACCGGAGCCGGTGCAGCCGATTCGCGCTTCCGTCCACTGGAATGATCTCGGCGTCCGCGCCGCTAGCCAACACGGGTGCACCAGAACGATGTGGAGACCATCCGGAGAAAGGTTATCTCATGGCAGACACACCTGTACACGTGATTCTGGGAGGTAGCGGCGGCATCGGATCAGCGGTCGCTCGCGAACTGAACCGCCAGGGGGCGCGAGTCGCACTCGCAGCCCGGGACCAGGCCCGTCTCGACGCCCTGTCCTCGGAGCTCGGCGGGGTATCGGTTCAGACGCTCGACGCCACGAACACGGCCGACGTGGAGTCGTTCGTTCGATCTGTGGCAGAAGACCAGGGGCGGCTCGACGGCCTCGTCAACTGCGTCGGATCGATGCTCTTGAAATCCGCGCACGCGACCAGCGACGACGAGTGGCGGCACACGATTGCAGCCAACCTGGACTCCGCCTTCGCTGCGGTCCGGGCAGGCGGCAAGGTGATGCGCGGCGGCGGCTCGATCGTGCTCATCTCGTCGGCGGCGGCTCGGGTCGGCCTCGCGAACCACGAGGCGATCGCCGCCGCCAAGGCCGGGGTATTGGGTCTCGGGCTGGCTGCGGCCGCGACCTACGCGCGCAAGGGGATCCGGGTCAACGTGGTGGCGCCGGGGCTCGTGGAGACGCCGATGTCGGCAGGCATCACCTCGAATCCGATGATGCGCAAGGCTTCTGAGGGGATGCACCCGCTCGGCCGCATCGGCCAACCGGAGGACGTGTCGCGAGCCATCACCTGGTTGCTCGATCCCGCGAACGACTGGATCACCGGCCAGGTCATCGGCGTTGACGGCGGGCTGGCAACGGTTCGCGGCAAGGCGAGCGCGTAGCTCGCCGCGGTGGGGCGCAGGGTCCGCGCGCCTACCTCTTCGCGCCGACGCCCGTGGTCAGCAGAAGTGTCTGCGGATCGAGCCGGAACGCCAGGTCCACCGAATCCTCGAACCGGTCCGCCGGCGGCGGCAGATGACCCGGCTCGCCCTTGGGCCCCTCGCGGTGGGTGCGGCAGGCCATCCACAGCTCGGCGCCGGTTTGTGCCGCGAGCTC
>JBFELO010000043.1:0-32555 GCA_041552055.1 Candidatus Sulfomarinibacteraceae bacterium
CTTTACCGACGCGGACGGCGATCACTACACGCTCCAGTCCTACGCGAAGGACAAGACCAGCACGGGCTGCCTGCTCAACGTCGAGACCAACCAGTTCGACTGCGACATCTGCCACTCGGACGGTGTCTTCGTGCAGTGGCCGGAAGGCATCCAGAGAGAATAGCTGCGACAACGCGTACGGCGTGACGAGGGGACGCTGCGGCGTCCCCTTTCTTTGTGTTTGTGGTCGGCGCCCGATGCGGGCACGCCAGCAGCGGTGCGACTGAGCGGGGTCACCGAGACGGACCCGGGGTCAAGATGGGCCTCTCAGGTCTGGTACGCTCGAACCGTGGTGCCGCAGGCCGTGCTCGCCGTGGTGGGGTTGTGGGCCGCGTGGCGTCCGTGTGAGACATCGACGTGGTCCGCGGCGATGCTGGCCGCCGCCGCGCTCGTCCTGCTGCCGTGGGCGCTCGACAGGACCCACGATTCCGGGGCCCGCGCCGGGGTCGCGGCCGCATTGGCGGCCGGGCTGTTCATCGGGCTGCGAGCCCTTTCGGGGTGGGATCCCGCCGCCGCGGTCGGTGAGGCCGGCCTGGTGATCGCCGTGGCGGCCGCTATCTGGTTGGCATCACGGGAGCCGCTTCCGGAGGACGGGCTGAAGTGGTTTGCGCTCGGCCTGGCCGCGCTGGCGCTGTGGGCGGCATGGCAGGTAGCCGGCGGGCTCGACCAGGCGCGGTCCGCGGTACCGGATCTCCCGCCGCACATGCAGGCCAACGCGCTCGAGCGGTTGGCGAGCGGACGCGCCTTTGCCTCGTTCCTCCTGCCGAGCCATCTGGCGGTGGTGCTGGCGACGGCCCTGCCACTCTTGATTGGCGGAATCCGAAGATCCGCGGTCGGTGCGGCGAGCATCCTGGGCTGCGTGCTCTGCGTGGTGGGGTTGTTGCTGACCCAATCGCCGGTCGGCATCGTGCTCGCGGCGGCGGCCGGCCTGACAGTGGTGGCCGGTTCGCGGCGGTGGCCCGCGGTGGCGGTCGCGTCCGTACTTGCCTGCGGGGCCGTGGCGGCATTCGTGATGCGTCCCGACCTGGCCGCCCTCGAGCCGCTGCGGCTGCGGCTCGACAACTGGCGCACCGCGGCGTGGGTGTGGTCGACCTCGCCGGTCGCCGGGGTCGGGTTCGGTGGCTACGGTCAGGCGTCACAGACGGTGCCTTTCGAGGTCGGCAACCACCCGGCCCACGCCCACTCGCTGCCGCTGGAATGGGCGGCAGAGCTCGGCATCGTCGGAGTCTTGGCCGTAGTCCTCGGGGTGCTGGGATTGGCCACGCTGGTGAGGCGGCTGTGGCCGGAGCGCCGGGCGCTGGCGGTGGCGATCGTGGTCGTGCCGATCCACAACCTGGTGGATTTCTCACTGTACACGAGCGGCGTGGCGGTGGTGTGGGCGCTGATCGTGGGCTGGGGACTGGCGGCGGTTCGAGGACCCTCGGCCGGCCCGGTCGTCGCCCGCTGGCCGAGGCTCGCGGCGCTGGCTGGCGCTGCCGTCGTGCTCGGTGTGACATCGCTCCACGCCACCAGCGTGGTGGTTGAGCGGTCGGCCGCCGCTCGGCCGACGAGTCGGGGCAGGTTCGACGGCCTCGTGCGCGCCCACCAGCTGGCGCGGTGGCGGCTGGAGCCGGTGATCATGGCGGCAATCGAAGGACTCGATAGCGGTGACAGCCAAACAATCGCGGCGGCGGCCCGATTGCTCGACGACAGCCGCGCGCTGCGACCGGCCTCGGCGTCGATGGCGGCGCTGTCAAGTCGGTTGGCGGTGTTGCAGGGGCACGCTCCGCGCGCCGTGAGCGAGGCCTGGGCAGCGGCGCACGCGCAACCCTTTGTTCGTGGGCATGGAGAGCATCTCGACACCATCCTCGGACGACTCGCGGAAGGCGACGATGGTTCGGGGGATTGAGTCCCTGGGTATCGCGGCCGCGGGGGTGGTGGCCGTCTCCGCGCTGCTCGGAGGCGCTTTCTCTCCCGAGCCCAGATTCGCGATCGGTGTGGCGCTGGCCGCCATCGCGGCGTGGTGTGTCGCCGGATGGACCGGATCGCACGAGTGGGAAGAGTGGCTGGCCCTCGGGGTGATCGCGTGGACCTCGTTGGCGGCACTCGTGCAATGGAGCCACCCGCTGGCGGCCAAGGAAATGGTCACCGCCTGGCTGATCGCCTGGTTGTTGTTCGTGGCCGCTCGGAGGGTCGGAACGGAGACCCGCCATCGGATGGTGGTGATCCTCGCGGCCAGCGCCGCGCTGGTCGCCGCAGGAGTGTTACTGGAGAGCCTCGGGGCCGGCCGGCCGCGCATGGGGGGGTTGTTCGTCAACCCGAACGTGGCGGTGTCCCTGATGGCGCCCATGGTTCCCGCGTTGTGGCTGCTGCAGCGCCGTGGCCGAGGGGTGTGGCTCGGCATCGTCTGTGGCGGCCTGGTGCTCGGCATCATCGCAACCGGCTCTCGAGCTGGTTTGGCTGCGCTCGTGGTCGTGATCGCGTGTGTGCTGCCGACGGCTCGACTGCGCGTGATCGGAGCGCTGGTCGTCGCCGCCGCGGCGGTTGGCATGGTGTGGCTGAGGTTCATCTCCGACCCCGATTCGTTGGCGTGGCATCGCGTGGCGATTTGGCGGGCACTGTGGGACCTGGTCATGGCTCATCCATGGCTTGGGATCGGGCCGGGCTGGCTGGAGGACGCCACCGGGGTGGTGCGAATCGCGCACGTCGAATCGATCGCGCGCTACCGCCACGTGATCGGTAGTGCGGAGTCGATCCCGATGGGGTTGACGGTGCGGACCGGGCTGGTCGGCCTGGGGCTCGCGGTGGGCGCCGTGGTGGCGTGGTTCCGTGGGAGCCGGGCAAGAGGTGCCTTCGAGGGTCGGGCCGCGGTGGGAACCGTCGCCGCGATGGCAGCGCTGGGCGCGTTCCATGACTTCCTGGGGTTGGACGTGGTGCTCTGGTGGTGGGCGATCGTGGCTGGCTCCGCGTTCCCGATATCGTCAGCCTCCGTCTGCTGTGTCAGACCGCGACGCGACGCCGCCCTCGGTGAGCGGGCGGTCGTGGCGCTGAGCGTCGCCGGGTTCGTGCTCTGGGGGATCGTCCAACCCGCCCACGCACGGCGCCTCTGGTGGAGCGCACCATCGACCGCCGAGCTGGCGTGGAGCGCTCTGCGCGCCGAACCCTGGCTCGCAGAGGCGGCGCAGTGGCGAGTCGGAGATCTTCTGCGCCGGTCGAGTTGGACCTGGTACGAGGCCGCCGAGGCACTGCCGGGGAGTCGGTGGGCGACCCACATCCGACGAGGGAGCGACCGCGTGTGGTCCGACTACGGTCTTGTCAATGCGCGAATTGTGGCAGATCTCGGCACCTGGCCGGACGCGATAGACGCTGCTCGGGAGGGTTTCCGACGCGCTACCGAGCTGGAGCCGCACCTGCCGTGGCACTGGTTGCGGTGGGCTCGGCTGGAGCGGGGGCTGGGCCGGATCGACGAGGCAAGGAATCTCGTCGAGCGGGCGGTGGCCGAGGAGCCGCGCTTCGTGCGCGGCTGGCTACTCCTGGCGCGGCTCGAGCTGGACATGGGCCGGACGGACGCGGCCCGCGAAGCGCTGGCACGGGCCGTCGAGGCATCCGAGCGAGGGCGCTGGCGGCTGATGTCCGCCTACGAGCGCGACCTCGTCGTGATGCCGAGGTGGCAGCTCGAGGAGCTTTCCCGGGCTCTGGAGTAACCGGCTGCACCAGGCGACGAGCACATCGCGTAACATGCTGGTTGTGCCAAAGGTCGTGATCCCCGCTCCCTACTGGGGCCAGCCCGGCCATCTGGGATGGGTACGGGTGGAGCGGTTCGTGCGTTGGCTCGGCGCAGCAGGGTTCCAGGCGGTCGTGATTCGGGCGGGTTCTCGCGACCGGGACGCGCAGCGGCAGTGGGGGACCGAGATCACCGTGCGCGATCCGATCGGTTTCTTCACGGATCTCCCAACGGAGTCCGTCAAGGCAATCCCGCTGCGGCCGAAGAATCTCTTCCGACGATATCTGGCCTACCTCGTGTTGGTGCCCGACCCGGTGGTCGCGTGGGCGCGTCGCGCTGCGAGCCACGCCTCGGTTGTGGAGGCGATTCGCGGTGCGGAGTGGGTGCTGGCCTCGAGCCCGCCCGAGTCGGCCCACGTGGCGGCCTACCGGCTCGCCGAGAGAGAGGGAGCGCGTCTCCTGATCGATCTGCGGGACGGCTGGCTCGACGAGCCGACCTTGCCGCTGGTGCCGGCGTCACGAATCCAGACCGTGCGCCACCGCCGACTGGAGGCGAGGATTCTGCAACGTGCCGAGCGGATCGTGGTGACCTCCGAGGGGTGGCGGAGGCTGCTGACCGGGCGACTGCCGTGGACCGCAGAGCGGGTCACGGTCGTGACCAACGCCTGTCCAGAGTTCGCGCCGCCGGCGAGCGTGGTTCCGGCTGCCTCCGACGATCCGGACCGACCGTTGACGCTGCTCTACGCCGGCAAGCTGTTCAGCTCGCGCAGCGAACGCAGGATCGAGCACCTGCTGGAGCCGATCGAACGCGAAGTCCAAAACTCGTCGTGCGGTGGTCGGCTACTCTTTGTCGGCAACCTCGACGAGGACGAACGGAGGCAGCTCGGCGCGTGGGGCGACCGGCTGATGGGGTCGGGCTGGACGGTGGAGGTGCGACCGCCGGTCTCCCGCAACGAGGCGCTGCAGCTCATGGCCTCGGCGGACGGCCTCCTCCTGTTGTCGTCGTCGGAGGCGTCGATCCCCGCCAAGCTGTTCGACTATCTGGCAGTGCGACGGCCGATTCTCGTGGTGGCACCCCGCGGCAGCGAGGTGTGGAAGATCGGCGTCGATCTGCCCCAGGTCACGTTGGTGCCGCTCGGGGAGACCGAATCGAGGAGTCGGTGTCAGGACTTCGTGGAGCGCTGCCGCGTGTCCGATGTCCGGTACGATCTGCCGGCTGACTTCAGCGAGGAGCATCTCAGAAAGAGGTTTCTGGCGTTGTTGGGCTGGGACGAGACGGCGGGAGTGAGCGCCTCGGCTGGCGATCGGGGGTCAGATCACCGATCACCGACCTCCAGCTCGACGCCCTCGAGTCGCGTGACCTCGTAGAAGCGGGCCGCGAGGGTCTCGGGGTCGGAAGTGTTGCGCGTCATGAGATCCGTGGTGCCGTCGTAGAACCGGTCGAGTTGGCGCACGATCCAGGTCCCGGACGCGGCAGCCTCCAGTCCAGCCCGGCCGGCAAACGTCTCCGCGGCGTACGCAGTTTCGAAACCCACCGGGTTGTAAGGCCCCCCGAACCGGTTGGACAATGAGGACTCGAACCGTGGTGTGTGGACGAAACCGAGGGCACGGGCGAATCCGGAGGACATCCAGAACGGGTGCTCGGGAATCTGACGAAACAGCATCGCGAAACCATGCAGGTTGAAGGCGTGGTAGCCGACCTCACGATCAGCCATCGCCGCCCTGATCCGTCTGCTCGTCACCGGTGCGAGAGCAGCCCGCAGCAAGTCTTTGGCGATGACCGCCCGGTTGTCGGGTCCGACCGCCTGTCGCACCCTTCCCGAGCGGTGGGTCCGCAATGTTCCCTCCAAGGCGCGGTCCAGAAAACCTGTCACGGTCGAGGAGATGACGCCGGCCGGATCGGGATCGATCTGTGCGCCGGCGGCAGCGAACCACAGCTGGTGGTTGAAGGTGTTGTCGACCCCGCCGAGACTGCCGTCGACGTTGACGCGCTGCCAGAGCCCGCGCTCTTCGATGAACGGGTGGAGGAGGAAAAGTTCGCGGGCAACCGACCGGCACCGATCATCGTCCAGAGTCCGAGCCGCGGTCACCAGGCATTCGATGACCCACGCCTGTCCAATCAATCCGTTGCAGAAATCCTTGTCGGGATTGGTTCGGCACACGAAGGTGGCACCCATGGGGCGGGCCTCGGGTCGGAGCAGGAACTCGATCGCTCGCCGCGCCGCGTCCCGGAACCTCCGAGCGCCGGTGATGTCGAACGCCTTGATCAGGGTGTTCGCCCAGTGGGCGGTGTTGCGGATCGGAGTCTCGGGGTCGCCGTAGGGCCCGTTGTGTCCGGGTGGGAACTCGCCCTCGTCACCCTGCAGTGACAGGGCGGCGTCGCTGGTACGCACGGTCAATTCACCCAGTTTCACGGCCGTGGTCCCCGTCGAGTCGGAACCTTTACGCTCGCCACCAGGGCTCCGGCCCCGGTGGCGGCTCGACACAGCCATGCCGCCAGCCACACCCGGACGAGCTTGAGACCGGTCGCCCTCTGCCCCTTGGTGTTCAGTTGAGTCATCACGAGCCCGCGAGTCGGCGGTGCGAGCTGTCTGAGCGCTCGCCGGACAACGGCGGAGCGGGGTGATCCGGCGGTGGCGATCATCTCGAGCTGCCCGACACCGACCCGAAACTGCTTCGCCATGAGGTGGCCGAGACGCCGTGTCGGGTGGACCACTTCGGCCCTGTCCGCGAACGCGAGGGAGAAGCCGTTGCGGGTCGCCGTGCCGGTCCACGCGACGTCACCGCCCGATCTCAGCGTCGCCGGGAATGCTCCGATCGCGCCGAACACCGCGCTGTGGACGAACAGGTTCGCCGTCTTGGCGACCTGGCGTTCTCGGATGTTCTGCTCGACCTGCATGTTGGTGATGGCGTCCCAGATCTGGGCACCCGTCGAGCGCGTGGAAAGCTCGAATCGCACGTTACCGCCCACGAGATCGGCGCGTTCGGTTCGCATCGCCCGCACGCCCTCCTCGAGCCACCGCTCGGACGGCAAGCAGTCCGCATCGGTGAACGCCACCACCGTGCCCACGGCCTCACGCAGGCCGGCGTTTCGAGCGGCGTAGGAGCCGCGGGTGGCGGTCTCGGAGAGAGCCGTGACCCCGAGCTCGGCGACGAGGTCGGCGGTGCCGTCCGTCGATCCGTTGTCGACCACGATCACCTCGTATCGTGCTCGAGGGTAGCTCTGTCGCTTCAGGGAGTCGACGCAACGCAGAATCCCCGCGGCATCGTTGAACACCGGCACGATCACCGACACCATCGGCAGATCGTTCGGATCTGCGCTCGTCTGCGAAGCCTCGACGGAGGAATCGTCGGGCCGTGCCGGCTCGTCGGGGCCTGAATCCCTGGTCCCGGTTGTTGGCTTCGGCTGCACGCTCAACCCTCCGGATCAGAGCCGAACCGGGCGAGAGTCGCCCGGCGATTCGACCGCTCATCCATTGTAGTTGGGGAGTCGGCGGCGGCCCTCGGGCGCACGCAGGGCGAAGACGGCAGACCTCTGGATGGACGGTGGGCCTATCATTGAGGAGGATGAGTTCGGACCTGCCGCCCCTGGTGTCGGTGATCGTGCCCGCCCGCAACGCCGCTGGCCACATCGGTGATTGCCTCGAGGCGCTCGCGAACCAGACGTACCCCGGGGAGCGGCGCGAGGTGATCGTGGTCGACAACGGTTCGCGCGATTCCACGCGCGAGGTGGTCGCAGCCCATCAGGTTCACCTGTTGGAGGAAACCTCCAGTAGCAGCCCCTACCCCGCCAGGAATCGTGGGCTCGATCACGCTCGCGGCGAGGTGATTGCATTCACCGATGCCGACTGTCGACCGCTCGAGACGTGGCTCGAGCGGGGCGTCGAACGTCTGAACGAAGAGGCGGCCGACTTGGTCGGCGGTCGGGTGATCTTCACCTTCGCAGCGTCGCCGTCGGTGGGAGAGATGGTCGATGCCCTGTGGCATCTCGATGTGCGTCGACAGATTCACGAGAACCGTGCGGCGATGACCGCCAACCTGCTGGTTCGCAGCTCGGTGTTCGACTCGATCGGAGGGTTCGACCCCGAGGTGCGCTCGGGTGGTGACGGCAGGTGGACACGGCGGGCGACCGATGCCGGTTTCAAGCTGATCTACGCAAAGGACGCGATCGTCCGCAAGCCGGCGCGTCGGCTAGGCGGGCTGCTCGCCAAGGCGTACCGCGTGGGACGCGGGCTGCCTCCGGCGTGGCTCGAGCGGGGGGTCGGGCGCGGAGGGATCGGGGTAGCCATCGCCTTCAAGACCCTGCCTCCAGTCCCGTCGGCGGTCAGGAGACGAATCGAAGAAACCGGGGTTCCAGGTGCCGGGGAGCGGCTGACAACGTTGTGGGCGTTGAGCTGGCTGATGGAGTTGGTGCGTGCGGCCGGCAGCGTGCACGGCGTGCTCGACCTGGCCAGGTCCCACCGGTCGGCGTTCGTGAGGAAAGTGGATGGTAGTGACTGACGCGATCGATGGTCGCCCCCGAGGATCGGCTTCCACCGTGTCGGTGGTGGTGCCGGTGCGCAACGCACCTCACCGCATCGCCGTCTGTATCGAGGCCTTGCTGGCCCAGGACTATCCGCGGGACCGCGTGCAGATCGTCATCGTCGACAACGACTCCGACGACGACACGCCGGATGTCGTCGACTCCTACCCGGTGACCCGCGTGACGGAGAATGCGGCGCACAGCCCATACACCGCCCGCAACGCGGGCATCGCGGCCGCGACCGGGGACATCATCGCACTCACCGACGCCAACTGCGTGCCGACCGGGGATTGGCTGACGAACGGGGTACGGACCCTGCTCGACCATGGGGCGGATCTTGTCGGAGGCAAGGTCACGTTCACCTTTTCGCACCGGCCGACCGTCGGCGAAATCGTGGACGCGACGACCAACGTGGATGTCGAGGCGAGCATCGCGAACCATGGGGCGTGTATGACCGGCAACCTGTTCGTGCGCCGCACCGTGTTTTCCGACATCGGTGTGTTTTCACCATCGATCCGCTCCGGCGGCGACATGCGCTGGACCCGACGCGCGTCCGATGCGGGTTTTCGGCTGGTGTACGCGGCCGATGCCGAGGTCTTCTACCCGGCGCGATCCCTGGGGCCCCTGCTGCACAAGCAGATCAGGGTCGGACGCGGGGTGCCCGGAGTCTGGGCGAGCTTCGGAATGAGTCGGATGCAGATGGCCGGGATGATCGCCCGCGGCCTGCTTCCAATGCCACCGCGTCGGCTCGCCGCTCGGGTGCGGGAGCGGACGACCGGGACTGTTCAGTACGGTCTGACCCGGCTGTGGCTGGCGGCGTGGCTGTGCAAGGTCGCGCGTTCGGTCGGCTGCGTCAGTGGAATGCTTGCTCGACCGCCCCAGGAGGACTGAATGGTGCGTGCCCTGAGTCGGGCGAAGCTCGGTTTCTTCTCGACCATGGACCGGGTCCATCTTCGCCGGCTTCGGCGGCTCGAGGATCCTCGCGGCCCACGCATGGCATCGGTGGTGTCCGCCCTCGGTGTGCGCGACCTCGCCGTCGAGGACGAACGGGTGGCTCGGATCGAGGAGCAGCGGCGCGAGTGGCTCGCTTCGGAGGAAGACCTGGTAAGTGGAGCCCTCGGAGCGGGTCGGGAGTGGGATGATGGGGTGACCCTCAGCGGCGCCTGCGCGGCGAGCAAGGATCTCCTGCCGGCGTCGCTGCTCTTCCTGCTGGTCGAGGAGTTCCGACCCCGACTCGTGCTGGAGCTCGGTACCAACGTCGGTATCTCCTCCGGTTACCTCGCGGTGGCGCTCGATCGCAACCCGACCCACGGGTCGCTGTATACGCTCGAGGCCTCCCCGTACCGGCTGCATCACGCCAGGGAGTTCCACCGGAGGCTCGCTGTGGAAAACGTCGAGTACCGGGAGGGCCTGTTCGAGCACACCCTCGGGCCGACGCTTGACGACATGGGGAACGTCGACATGGCGTTCGTCGACGGGCACCATCGGCTGGAGCCGACCCTGAGGTACTTCGACCTCATCTATCCCCACATGACGCCCTCCGGCATCGTCGTGTTCGATGACATCCGCCTCAGCTCAGAGATGCGTCAGGCGTGGCGTCACGTCCAGCGGGATCGCCGAGTCGCCATCGCCGTGGATCTTTACGCCATCGGGCTGTGTTTGATGGCCGGTGAGGGAGCGCCCACCAAGCGACTGGTCACTCCACCCATTTCGTTTGCCCTGCAACACCGAGAGCTCTCCCTGCGTGAGATTCCGGGACAGTTTCTCGTCAGGTAGTTTTGAGGACGAGCACGCTCGCGCTCGAAACACGGTTCCATCCGCAGCTTGACGGAACAGCACGAAATCGATGTCGGACTCGAGCACGTCAGGGATTGGGAGGAAGCCGCTGTCGATTTGAACGACGAACTCCAACATTCCGTCATGCACAGCGAGATCGTTCTCCATGCCGCGGATCTGAGACCTGAGGTCGCGGTTCGGTTTGAGACTCGCCGTGAACAGTTCCTCGCGAGCTCGCATGAGCAAACGCATTGCTACGATGGATAGAGCGACCGGCCAGGCGCTGCGGTACCGCAGATTATTTTCCGGGTGACGCCGCCACGAGGGGAATGAATGCTTCTCACGATCGATCGCGAGTCGGGAATCGAGGCGTCGGGCCAACATTCCAGAAGTTTCGATCAAGTCCGGAGCGACGGCAGAACCCTGGTGCTCTTCGGTTCCCCCTACTCTCTTTTGGACACATCGGGGCCCTTCTGGTTGACGGGACATGAACTCCTCGAACTCTGGAACGACCGCGGTCCATCGGCCGCCGATGACATTGACGGGTCGTTTGCTCTCCTGGTGAGGGACCAAGACACTCGCCACCTGCACGTGGTGACGGATCGATTTGGCACCCAGAACCTGTTCTTCGCCTGGAATGGTCCCGTGCTCCTGGTGTCCGACCGCTTGACCGAAATCGTCGACGCTCTGCCTCGCGTAAAGCTCGATCCGGTCGGGATTCGGTCCTTCCTGCTTTACGGCATGATCCTGGCGGATCGCAGCGTGTTCACCGGTGTGCGCAAGTTCGCCCCCGCCACTCATTACGAGATCGATACCGGTGCCGAGGGCACCGATTTCGTTGCTTCCCGCCACTGGGAGATGGTTCCCAAGGCCGGGCCTCTGTCCACCGATGAGGCCATCGATTTCATCGTCGAAGAGTTCACCACCGCGCTCCTACGGAGTGCCGATGTCGACGGAGTGCCCCTGTCAGTGCCCCTCACCAGCGGCAAGGACAGTCGCGCGATACTCTCCGTGCTTGCCTCGAACCCCGATCTGCACTGCTACACCCACGGCGATGCGTCGGACCCTGACGTCGAGATCGCAGTCGAAATCGCCCGCTCGTTGGGCGTTGATCACGACGTATACGCCCTGGACGACTCGTGGATCGGCGCGATTTTTGCCAACGGCGAGCGTCATGCCACGTCGTTTAACGGCGACATCGACCACATCCGCTTTCTGCACGTGCTCAACTCGTACGACCGCGAGGAGAGTCGCGGAGGCGTTTTCTACCCGGGGGCGTGGGGCAACGAGGTGTTTCAGGGTAAATTCCTGCAGACCACGGGTCTGTTCGACGCGGAGACGCCGCGGGCTGCGGCCGAGGTCGTGCTCGGTGGTATCGCCGATGCCCGCAAGGCGGACTACGGACTGTTCCCCGAACACCGCGAAACGGTGACCGAGCCCTTTATTGATCACCTGGAACGGGTCGTCGACATCGACCCGGACTGGTTGGCCAACCGAACCGCGACCTCGATTCGATTGGTGCAGCACAGCTACAGCCCGCACTTCTTCTCGGTGTTCTCCTCCTACCTGTCGAAGCGTTTCCGCGTGTTTCACTCGTACCTCCAGAAACCGATCGTCGAAGTGATGCCGTGGGTGCCGGCCGAGATCCAGCAGGAGGCGGGGCTGCAGCACCGGATCATCGAGCGCATCCGCCCGGATCTGGTCGAGTTTCCACTTTTCAGCGAGGGTGCATACCGGTACGTCCAATCCGGCCTGTCAAACGTCGTGAAGGATCGGTTCCATCGGTCCGGCGTGCCCCGAAAGGTCAACCGTGCACTGGAGAAAATCGTCGGCAGGGGCTTTCAGAACTACCGTTACTTCGTCGACTATCAGCGTTGGTTGTTCGACGGTCACCGTGACGAGGTGCGCCGGTTGTTGACGGCCAGCGACCTGCGCTGTAGTGATGTCATCGATCGGAACTCTGTTGAGAGCATGCTCGAGAAGTTCGAGGCCGGCACTCTCGCCAACGTTCATCCGTTGACACGGATGCTGTCGCTGGAGATGTTTCTTCGGGCTGCGGTGTGACCGTGCGATCAGGTTGCCGGTGTGGGAGGGCGTAGACCGAGTTCTCCGAGGGCGCGTTCCAGGTTCAGGAGTGACGCATCGATCAACTGGGAGCGTATCGTTTGCAGGCTTTGCACCATCTGCTGTCGCGTCGGGGTGGGAAGATCCAGCGCGGTCGAAATCGCATGCGACAGGCCGCCGTCAAGGTAGCTGATCGCCAGCGATCCGAGGTCGTACAGCTGGCCGAGCTCAGAGTGTACCAGGGGGATTGTCCCAACCCCGATGGCCATCGAGATCGACGAGGTGATCTTGTCGAGGAAGTACGGTTCGAACATGAGGGACGTTCTGTCCACGAGTGGCAGGGAGTAGCCGCAGGATGCGACTGCTATCAGGTAATCTCGATAGTGAGAGACGTCCGTTCTGAACTTTATGAACCTCTGGAGGCCGCGGCTCCGAACCGTCCGCTCGAGTCGCAGTCCGTCAAGTGCGTAGGGCCTGCCGATGATCTCGATTTCAAGGTCGGTCCTTCCTTCTGACACGACCTGTCCGACCGCCTCGACGAGCGCCTCGTAGTTGCGTCGACGAAAGTCGATCGTTCCCTGCAGGCAGAACCGGCTTAGGCTGATGTCCACTTCCAGCGGTTTGTCCATCAAGTACACGGGAGCAATCCACGACAGGGGCAGTCCGTCGCCGACGTACCGGGCAACATGGCGAGCGAGCACCAGAGCCTGGCGTTTTCGATGGGAAAAGAAGGAACGGTAGCGCTGGTCCTCCAGCAGCAGTATGGCGTTGTGGACGGCACCCATGATCGGCACGCCACTCCCGGATAACCTCTGTAGGGTCCAGGTCGGTTCGATACTGTTCGCGATCACGAAGTCGTACGCGCGGAAACCGCGCAATCTGAGATTCGCACGAATAAGGCGAGAATCGAGACTGTGCAGTGAGAATCTGAGACCGGGGCAGTGGGCGAACGGATCGCTGTCGAGGATCTGCGACCGCGCGTAGACGTCCACCTCGATACCGAGCCTGTTCAGGAGGTACACGAACGTCGGCAGAGTCTCTCCGTGAGCGATCGTGAACTCGACGACAGCGCATCTCATGGATGGATCCTGCCCCACACGGCTCTGCCAGCCTCGGCGTGAGCCTGCCAATGTCCTTTTTCAGCCGGGTGCCCGACGTCAGCGAAATGCCGAAGCCGGAGGTCTCTCAGCCGATGTCCAGTGTACCGGTTTCTGGTCGATCCGACCCGGGTTCGTTCGACCGAGAGCCGGCGCGTCGTCGCGCCGTGTCATGCGCCGGATGACCGACCGGTCAATCAATCGAGCACGATCTCCATGAGCTGTTGCATCCTGTGCCGATAGGTGTGCTCGGAAACGGCCCTCTGGCGTGCCCGCTCCGCGATCCGTTCGAGCTCATCGTGGTGGGCCAGGAAGTAGGCGACCTTCTGCTTGAGGTCGTCGGCGTTCTCGAACACGATCACCTCGTCTCCCGGGTCGAAGAAACGCTCGAGGTCGGGCTGGGCCTCCGAGAAGGGCGCCCGGCCGCAACAGGCGACCTCGAACACCCGACATGTCACACCGTTCACCTGGTAGTGGCCGCTCTGGAGATTGGGACAGATCGGAGTCGCACTGTAGATCTTCGTCTTCTTGAGGCCGGAAACCGTCTCGGGGACGAAGTGCCGATCGAGCTTGGGCGACTTGTTCCAGCCCCAGCCCCACAACTTGAGGTCGTAGTCGGTCAGGTGCTCGAACAGGGCGCGCCTGCGGCTGCGACCTCCCCCGATGAACGTCACCTGAGCTGCGAACCGCTGCTCGTCACTCGGTGTCAACTCGACTCTCGCGTGTTCCTCGGGGTCACACGCCGGTCCGAGGACGTGGACATCCGCGAGGCCGGTCGAAGGCAATCGCAACAGCGGCACGGGGTAGGAATCGAGGCTGAACAGGTGGTCGTACTGGCGCAGCGCCTCCACCTGAAAGGCGCGCCAATACTGCAGGTTCTCTTCCCACAGGATGGCCTTGCACCCCAGACGTGCCTTGAGTCTCGCCAGCGTGGCGGGATAGATGCCCCAATTCGACCCGTAGACGAACAGGACCTCGGGTTGGTAGGCCGTGGCCACACGAGTCAGCCTGCGGTTGAATCGTCGCCGATCAAAAGTGTGAGGATTTCGATAACGAACCGTTTCGATCAGTGGAAGGTCCTCGTCGATGGCGAGCAGCCGGGTCTCGCACCCTATCTGGCGGAGGCCGCGCTGCACGAACAGAGGGACGTCCCCTGAAGGCAAGGTGATGCTCGCGACGAGCATGACCCGGGTCATCGTGCGTGGTCCAGTGAGCCGAAGAGCGTGGCGAGGCGACGCCTGCCTCCGCGAAAAACGCGGCCGGGGAGGGCCATGGCGAGATCGAGCCATCGCTCGAGGGCCGTCCGCACCAGGTAGCTCGACACGGCCTTCCGAGGAATGATGACCAGCCGTCGTTTCCTCATCTCGAAGAATCCGACGTGAGCTGGCGCCGAGTTCAACGAAGCCGCCAGCGCGGAATGTCTCCGAGACCTCGGGTGGTCATCCCCGAAGAACGGCACGATCGCGAGTGTGCAGATTCCCGTCGCTTCCGACGGGACGACCACCCGTATTCCCGGGTATGTCCATCTCAGGTCATCCGCGATGTCCTTGAAGACCCAAGAGTTCCGGTCTGCTGCGATGCAGACGGTTTTCGGGGTCTCGATCCCCGCCCGCCGCAACCGGTGCTCGAGGTAGGCGCTCATTCAGGACCTTTCAACAACCTCTCTCCTGCGCAGTATCGACGTCACGGCTCGCGACGTGGTTCCGGGGCGCAGACATCGGTGATGGTTCTGCTCGTGCATGCCGCTGGGGTGGCTAATGTGACCGTAGCGCTTCGATCAGCATGCCGATGTTCCTGCGATGGATGGAGCCGACGAACCCGTCGACGATGATCAGAGTCAGAACGTAGGCCGCGAGTCCGAGCGAGCCGCACGCCATCAAGAGCCAGAGGTTGGTGATCGGCTGCAGGTCCTTCGCGAACACGACCGCGAGGCACGAGAGGGCCGTGGCGGTGCAGGGCGCGAGCAACGTCCGGAGGCACTCGCGAAGCCTGACGCCGGAGATCTTCAGGAACTGGGGCCACGTGTAGAACTGGGTGACGAGGGTCAGAAGGCGCGCGACCACAGCTCCCATGATACCAAGTCGAAGTACCAACGGATACAAGGTGATACCCAGGATCGATGCGTTCATGATCGAGGTCTTCGTCTGGATGTCCGGCCTTCCCTTGCTGAGGTAGACGGCCCCGAAGTTGGCGGTCACGGAGCGCAGGGCGCCGACCAGGACGAGCAGTTGGAATACGGGAACGATGGGCGACCACTTCTGCCCGAGGATCAACGGCACGCCCTCCGGGGCGAACACGAACAACAGCCCGCTGAGCGGAATCGCGACCGCCGACACCAGACCCAGGGTGCCGAGGACCGCCTGTCGGTACTTCGCGGCATCGTTCTTGACCTTGGAGTAGGTCGGGAACGTGACCTGGGAGATCGCGTGCGTGATTTCGGTGGCGCCGAGATTCGCGAGCCGCACCGCCATCTGATACAGGCCCAGAGAGGTCGACTGGAGCAGGCGGCCGACGACCACCGTGTCGAGGCTCTTGACGAGGAACTCGAAAACGGTCGTGGACAGTATCCAGCGACCGAATCGGAACAACTCCCGCGCCTTCTCGAGGTCGAGCCGGAAGCGTGGGCGGTAGTGGTGAATGAGGTACGAGACGACGAGCTGGGCGGCGTTGGCGGCGACGAAACCGATCGCGAGTGCGAACGCGTTGCGAAAGATGAACGCACAGGGGATCGACACCGAGATCTCGGTGAGCGTTCCGGACACCTGATAGATCGACTGCTTGTGGAACTCGAGCTCTTTGCGAAAGTACACGACTGCGATATTCGTGAATCCCCGCAGGGCAACGCCCACGGCCACCAGGCGGAGCAGGGGTATCACGTCCGGTTCGCGGAAGAACCGAGCGACCAGCGGTGCCGCCAGAACGAGGATCGCAGACAGCGCGAGGCCTCTGATGATTTGCACCACCCATGCTGTGTCCAGGTACGACGCGATGTCCTCTTCCTTCTGGATCAGGGCTTCGGTGAAACCGGTGCGACTGAAGACCTCGACGATCTCGACGGCGACCGAAGCGATGGCAAAGAGACCGAAATGAGCCGGGGCGAGGAGCCTGGCGAGGATGACCGTTCGTACCGCCGACAGCAAACGAACGACGGTCCTCGAGCCGAGAACCCATATCCCGCTCCGCACGGCCTTCTGCGAGGTCGTTCCGTTCGAGGAGAACAGAGTTCGCAGCGATGCGAGGAGGGCTCGGAGGATCAGAGTGGTCCTTTCCCCAGAATCGATGATGGTTCAGCGATTACCTCGCCGGGAAACCGGCGATGCCGGGCTGACCGGTGTGGCAGATACGACGCTGGCTCCCGATCGTCAGGGGTTTCGGAAATCCAATCCCGCCTGGCCAGGATCTCGAACCGAGGGACCGACGGGAACGATGGCGCCTCCGAGTAGTTCGAGAGGATCCACCCACGGATCGGCTCGGGGGTGCGACGCCCACGGCGAACGACGATCAACGCCGGTCGGGTGCGTTCAAGGTCCGACAGTACGCGCCGCGTCAACCTGTCGCGCAGCGGAGAATCGGTGAGGAGCGGGTAGTCGTACAGCACACCCGAGGGTGGGCTCCTTTGACTGGAAAAATACAGCCCGGTTTCGGCACCGACCTCATAAAACGTGTCTCCTGGGGGGAGGTGTCGGTCGAGAATCCGGCCGAGGCGCTCGCTGTCGATGAAGATCTCGCCGTACTTCTGGCGTGACCACTCCTCGGCGGGCAGCGAGTAGGTGGGTATTTCCTGCCACATCACGAGCCCGAGCGAGAGGGTGCCGAGGGCGGCGGCTGCGTACCTGGCCGCCCGCCGATGACCGAGGTGCCAGAGGGTATCGAGAGCCCAGCCGTAGCCGACCGAAAGTGCCGGGAGGAGCAGCTGAAAGTAGTGGGGGTAGAACCTTCCGGGAATGACGATGACCACGCACGCCGACAGCAGGTAGGCGCCTAGCAGAAGCCATCGGCCCGGGTTTCGGACGCCGTCGACGAGACAACCGACCGCGACCACCATTGTCACGGCCAGAACACCGGGAAGGGAGGCGACCGGAATTCGCCCGTACAGTCCGAAGATCGCGGACAAATTCGAGAGGGCGCCTGAAGCGTACGATCGGTTGTAGGTGAAGACCGCCTCGTAGAAGTCGCCGAGACCGCCCATGAGGGCGAAGGTGGCGACCACGCCCAGCCAGGCGACGAGGCCCGGCGCCGCGATCCAGGCGAGTCGACGCCCGGCGTGGATCGCATCCGGAAGCGGTGGTTCATCCGCTGCGCGTGCCGCGCGCCGCGCACCGATCTCCCGTCCCAGGAGGTGAGCGCACGTGATGGCCGCTGCGATCAGAACCGTGCTGTGTTTGTAGACCGAAGAAAGTGCGAAGAGGGTTCCGACGGCGACGTATATTGCCCTGGGATACCTGGAAGCATCGGCCTTCAGCAGCAGCACGAAGGCCCACACCAGGCACGAGTTGATGAACGCCTCGGTGTTGGGTTGGTTGCCCTCGAGCCAGAGATCGCCGGACAGCAGGACCCAGATCGCTCCGGCCGCGACAGCTCCGATGTACCGTCCCCTGGAGGTCGATCCGACGACGAACACCCCACAGAGGGTGACCACGCCGGTGAGCACCGCGAGCAAGAACACGGCGGTCGGGCCGAATCCCACGGCGGCAATGGCGAGGGCATAGGTCCAGTGGACGCCCGGTGGCTTGTGGTCCCAGAGGTCCGTGTAGAGCTCTCGGCCCTCGAGCAGGCCACTCCCGATCACGGCGTACGTGGTGATGTCGCGCTCCAGAGGTTCCCAGAACGTGTGCAGTCGAAATCCTCCGAGCACGAGTGCGAGGAGCGTCAGAGCAATGAGTTCGAATTTGCGCACGGTTGCGACATCTCGCCAACAGGTCACAAGAGATGTTATCAGCGGGCGCCGGATGGGGCGCGTCGCTGGAGGGGACCCGGCGCTGGAACACCCCTCACGGCGAGCTCGAACGGTCGCGCTGCAGAGGACCGGCTCTGATCTGGACATCGGAGGAATCGGAGAGGCCAACGGGTCGAGAGTCGTGCTCATCGTTGCTCCCGCCGTCGACTCTTCACCCGTCGGACCTCGTGGGCGGTATGCCATGATGGTACAGGGCGCTCCCCCGGCGCAGCATGCTCTGACGAGCGTGGCGGGCTCGGCATCGACGACGTGGTCACAGGGTTGGTATGACACTCCAGACAGCGGCCGTGGTGGTCAGCTACAACTCGCGACAGGACATGCCCTCGTGCCTTGAGGGCTTGCTCGGGGAGCGATCGCTGGCGTCGGTGATCGTGGTCGACAACGGATCGGGGGACGGGTCGGCAGACGTGGCGCGCGAGTGTGGCGATCGGAGGGTCGACACCCTCGAACTGCCCACCAACACAGGTTTTGCGGGCGGCTGTAATCGGGGGCTCGCCGCGTTGCCGACGGAGACGCCCTACGTGGCGTTCATGAACCCGGATGTGGTGGTCGAGGCCGACTGTCTGTACCGCTGTGCCGAGGTGCTCGAAACTCGACCCGACGTCGCCGGGGTCGCGCCGCTGCTGATGCGGCGTGACGGCAGGACGGTCGACAGCGTTGGCCAGGTTCTGCGGCCGTACACCCTGGAGGTGCGCGACCGGGGATACGGCGAACTCCTGACAGAAGACCTGCGGCGACCGACCCAGGTCCTGGCCGCCTGCGGCGCACTGGCGGTGTACCGCCGCTCGGCGCTCGCGGGCGTGGCCGACAGGCACGGCCCATGGCCGGAGCACTACTTCTGCTTCTGGGAGGATCTGGAGCTGGGTTGGCGGTTGACCAACCGCGGTTGGAACGTGGTGACGGCTCCCGACGCTGTCGCCGTCCACGGTCGCGGGGCCGGTGCGACCGAGGGAGAGGGCCGGCTCCGCTGGCGCCGTCCTCCGGAGCTGGAGGCGTGCGTGTTGTCCAACCGGTGGATGACGCTGATCCGCCATCTCCACTCCCTTGATGCGCTGCGTCGGCTGCCGCTACTGTTGATGTGGGACAAGACGGTGCTCGCCGTGAGCTGCATGCGCCGCCCGCAGTTGATGGTCCATCTCAAGCGGCGGTGGCCGCTCGTGTATCGGGAATGGCGCCACCGGGAACGTCTACCGCGCAGGAGGCTGTCCGAGTTGCCATGGTGATCAAGCTCATCCTCGGTCTGTTCCTGGCCTACTTCCTGGCCCAGGTCGGCACGCCGATGGCGCGCGAGGCGGCGCTGCGGTTCGGCGTCGTGGATCGGCCGGACGGCCAGCTCAAGAACCATCGGCAGCCGGTGGCCTACCTGGGAGGTCTCGCGGTCTTCATCGCCTTCCTGCTGTCGATCGGCATGACGTTCGAGTTCGACCACGAGCTGCTCGCGCTGCTGCTCGCCTCCACCATCGTGGCCGCCGTCGGCTTGATCGACGACTTCGGTGTGCTGACGCCGAAGCCCAAGGTGCTCGGCCAGGTGGTCGCGGTCTTCGTGTTGCTCAAGTCTGGAGTGATCGTGGATCTGGTGTTCCTGCCGTGGTGGGCCCGCTACCTGATCACGATCCTGTGGCTGGTGGGCGTCTCGAACGCCTTCAACCTCCTCGACATCATGGATGGGCTCGCCGGGGGCATCGGTGCGATCGCCGCCACCTTCCTGCTGACGGTGGCCATCCTCAACGGCCGCTGGGTGGTGGCCGCGTTCACGGTGGCGCTGATCGGCGCCCTGCTCGGATTCCTGCTCTACAACTTCCCGCCGGCCACCATCTATCTCGGTGACTGCGGCAGTCTCTTCGTCGGTTTGACGCTGGGTGCGTTGGCGATGGTCATGGACTACACCGCGGCCAACGATTTCGGGTTTCTGGCACCGCTGTACATCCTGGCGTTGCCGCTCGTCGACACCGTGTACGTGGTGTTCCTGCGGATCCGTGCGGGCCGCAAGATCTATCACGGCAGCCCCGATCACTTCCCGCTCCGTCTGCGGGAACGTCTCGGCGGATCGACCCTCAACACGGTGCTCGTCAGCTACGCCGCCGCGGTCGTGTTCGGCTCGCTCGGAATCGTCATCATGTTCCTCGATCCCCGGTCGACCCTGATCCTGACCGGTGTCGCCGCGGTGGTTGTGCTGGCCATCCTGGTGTGGCTGGGCCGGGTTCCGATGGAGGAGTAGTGGTGCGCGGCGCCGTGATCCTCGGGGGCGGGCTCACCGGGCTGGTGGCGGCCGAGCGGCTGGCGGCGGCAGGCGTGGAGGTGCCGGTCATCGAGCGGGAGTCGGAGCCCGGAGGGGCGTGCCGCAGCCGGACCTCCGACGGTTTCACCTTCGATCACACCGGCCACTTGCTGCACGTCGCCCGCCCCGAGACGGAGACCTACCTGCGGGAGCTGGGGGTGTGGCAGCTGCTCGAGGTCCACCAGCGTCGCGCGGCGGTCGTGGTCGGTGATCATGTCACCCCCTACCCGATCCAGATCCACACCCACCGGCTTGCGCCGGATGTCCGGCGGGACTGCCTGCTCGGCTTCGTTCGTGCGTGGGCCGACGCGGGCGATTCCGAAACCGCCAACTTCCGCGACTGGGTGCTGGATCGGTTCGGCGAGGGCTTCGCGCGTCACTTCTTCTTCCCCTACAACCAGAAGCTGTACAGGGCCCGACCCGAGGAGCTGAGCCTTGACTGGGTGGGCCGCTACGTGCCGAAGCCGACGCTCGAGGAGGTCGTGGACGGCGCGTTCGGGCTCCACCGGAGCGAGGTTGGATACAACGCGACCTTTCGCTATCCCAGACACGGGGGCATCCGCATGCTGCCCGACGCGGTCGCCGAACGGGTGCCCGGCCTGCAACTGGAGAGCCGCGTGGTTGGGGTGCACCTCGGCGAGCGCTGGGTGAAGACCACGTCTGGGGACCGGACGACATTCGATCGCCTGGTGAGCACGGTGTCCCTCCCGGCCCTCCTGGACATGGTGCTCGACGACCTGCCCGGCGACGTCGCGCGTGCCCGGCGTGCGCTGCGATGGGTGCGGGTGCTCAACCTCGCGCTCGGCGTGGAGGGCGACGCGCCCAGCGACCAGCACTGGCTCTACATCCCGGACCCGGAGCTGCCGTACTACCGGGTGGGATTCCCCTCCAACCATGGCGACGTGGCACCACGGGGGTGTCACACGGTGTCGGTGGAGGTGGCGCTCGATCCGGATGAGGGCGATGTGGAGGGGTCGTCGGCCGCGGCCGAGACGGCACTCGAGGCGGCGGGGATGCTCGACGCCGAGCGGATCCGGGTGCGCACCCTGACCGTGATGGATCCGGCCTACGTGGTCTTCGACCTCGAGCGACGCGATGCGGTGGCGATGCTGCGTCGCCATCTCGGCGAGCGTGGGGTCATGATCGCGGGACGTTGGGCCGAGTGGAAGTACTCGGCAATGGAGGACGCGATCCTGGACGGCATGTCGGTGGCGCGCAGGCTCGCCGGCGGGGAGTGATGGCACTCATGTCGTCGATGTCGTCACCAGCCGTGAACGACCGGGCATCGAAGCCCTCTCCCGCGAGTCAGAAGACCGGTGTGCTCCACATCATCACCCGTCTCGAGCCCGGCGGTGCCCAGCGGAACACGCTGTACACAGTCTCACATCTCGACCGTGGTCGGTTCGAGGCGGGCCTGGCGTGGGGCCCCGGCGACGAGCTGGACGAGTGCGCAGCGGCGATCGTCGACCTCTGGCGGCAGCCGATCGTCGAGCTCGTGCGACCGGTGGCTCCGACGCGCGACCTCAGGGCCGTGAGCCGACTGCGAGAGGCAATCCGGTCGTTCGGTGCGCAGATCGTCCACACCCACTCCTCGAAGGCCGGCATCGTCGGCCGGTTGGCGGCGCACCTGGAGCGCGTGCCGGTGGTGATCCACTCGATCCATGGCTTCGGCTTCACCCCGCTGCAGCCGCTGCCGGTGAGGGCGCTCTTCTTCGCCGCCGAGAAGATCGCGTCGCGCTGGACGGATCACTTCGTCGCGGTGTCCGAGCGCGACCTGGCGCGAGGGGTAGCGCTGGGGCTGTTCGAGCGTGATCGGGTGAGATTGATCAGGTCGGGGGTGGAGCTCGAGCGATTTCGAAAGGGCGGAGACGGGGGCGCGGTGCGCCGGCAGCTGGGCATTCCGGAACAGTCGCCGGTGGTGACCCAGATCGGTAACTTCAAGCCTCAGAAGGCTCCCCTCGACTTCGTGCGGATGGCGGCCGAGGTGACGGCGCGGGTCCCCTCGGCACGCTTCGTCATGGTCGGAGAGGGGTCGCTGCGATCGCGCGCTGAGGCGTTGGCGAGGAGGATCGGCGTCGGCGAGAAGATCATCTTCTGCGGCTGGTGGGACGACGTGCCGGCCCTGCTCGCGGCATCCCGCGTGTCGGTGATGAGCTCCCGCCACGAGGGGTTGCCGCGAGCGGTCGTCGAATCCCTCGCCGCCGGTGTGCCGGTGGTAGCGACCGCCGTGGACGGCACCCCCGAAGCGGTGCGGGACGGCGTCAACGGATTCCTGGTCGAGGCCGGGGACGTCGATGGTCTGGCGGACAGAGTCACGGCGTTGCTCGAGGATGACGAGCTGCACGATCGGACGGCGTTGGCCGCGCCGCACGGTCTCGAGGAGTTCGACATCGACCTCATGGTACGCCAACAGGAGGATCTCTACCGATGGCTTCTTTCCCGCAACCCTTCGTGATGGCCTACGCCTTCGTCGTCGGGGCGGTCGTCGGCTCCTTCCTCAACGTGGTCATCTTCCGGTTGCCACGGAGGCGGTCGTTGGTCAGCCCGGGATCGGCATGTCCGGCGTGCGGCAGCCCGATCCACTGGTACGACAACATTCCGCTGCTGTCCTGGCTGGTGCTCCGAGGCAGATGTCGCCACTGTGACACGAGGATCTCGATCCGGTATCCGATGGTCGAGCTGGCGGCTGCCCTGCTGGCGGTGTTCGGCGTCGGCCGGTACGGTCTGTCGATGGCGGGTTTCGAGGCCGTCGTGTTCTCGTGGGCGTCACTGGCACTCGGTCTGATCGATCTCGAGCACCAGATCCTGCCCGATGTGATCACCTACCCGTGCATCGGCTTCGGACTGGCGTGCTCGTGGTTCGGGGGGATCACCACCTTCCCCAACGCGCTGGCCGGGGCCGCTGCGGGGGCCGCGCTGCCGACCCTGGTGATCGTCATCTACCGTCTGTGGCGGGGGGTCGAAGGGATGGGCTGGGGCGACGTCAAGTATCTGGCCGCGATCGGCGCGGTGGTGGGGCTGCGCCACTGTCTCTGGGTGTTGATGATCGCGGCCACCCTCGGCGCGGCGATCGGCCTGCTGCTGATCGCCACGGGAAGGGGGAGTCGGCGCACGGCGCTGCCGTTCGGCACCTTCCTCGCGCTGGCGGTGATCCTGTGGCTCTACCTCCCCGCCTCGTGGGTTGCCAGTTTGCCGTAGGCAGCGACCAGCGCATCCTCGAGATCACGGTCCTGATCCGGAAACACGGTGCGGAGGTCGAGGATGACCCGGTCGTCCTCGATACGTCCGATGACCGGGGGGGAGACACTGCGCAGCGCGTCGAGCAGACGCTGGCCACCGGTGACGGCGAACCCGTAGCTCGCGATGGTTTCTTCGGGCGTTGTGCCGCCTCCCAGGGCGGCCCGGGTGGCCTGGCCGTGAACCGGAACGCCCCGTTCCCGGAGCCGGCGACCGAGTCGGCCGGCCCTTCTCTTGAGGGTCTCGACCGATACCTCGAGCATCCGGAACAGCGGAATTCTCTCGAGATGGCCACTGAGGTGCGCCCGCAGAACCTCGTCCATGAGTACCAGCGAGGTCTTGTCGGGACGCAGCGCCCGGTACATCGGGTGACGGGCCAGGGGATCGACCCAGCGCCGCGCGCCCGCCACGATCCCGGCCTGCGGACCTCCGAGGAGCTTGTCGCCGGAGAAGCACACCAGGTCGGCGCCCGCGGTGAGCAACGAGGTCACGGTGGGCTCGTCGCCCAGTCCCCACCGACGCAGGTCGTACAGGTTGCCGGAACCCTGGTCGACCAGCAGCGGCAGCTCGTAGCTATGGGCGAGGCCGGCGAGCTCGTCGATCGCCGGCTCTGTGGTGAAACCGATGATTCGAAAGTTGGAGTGATGGGCTACCAGGATGGCGGCTGTGTCTCCCGTGATCGCGTGCTCGTAGTCGCTCAGGTGGGTCCGATTGGTGCACCCCACCTCGACGAGGCGACAGCCCGAGGCCGCCATCACCTGGGGCAGCCGGAAAGATCCTCCGATCTCGATGAGCTGTCCGCGCGATACGATCACCTCGCGGTGGCGGGCGTGTGCCGCGAGGATCAGAAGCAGTGCGGCGGCGTTGTTGTTCACCATGACCGAGGACTCGGCATCGCACAGACGGGCGAGACGGTCACGGATCGGCGCCAGGCGCTGTCCCCGCTGGCCGGCCGCGATGTCGTACTCGAGAGCGAGGTATGATGCTAGGGAGTCGGGTACGTCTTGCACCATCGGTGCTCGGCCGAGGTTGGTGTGGATGAGCACACCGGCGGCGTTGATCACCCTTGGATAGGCGGGCTGGGCGGAGGCGCTGAGGGACCGGAGGATCTCGGATTCGAGGGCTTCGCACGCGGCATCGATCGCCTCCCCCTCCAGCTCGCCGTCGACGATGCGTTGACGGAGGGCCTCGACCGCGGCTCGACACGCGTTCATCACGGGTTCGCGGCCATACGTCGCGACGGTGCCGCGGAGTGAGGGAGAATCGAGCAGACGATGAATCGCGGGGATGCGGCGGTATGAAGGCTCCACGTCGGCAATTGTAGCAGGAGGTCGCGATGAGTCTCGAGGACCAGATCGCGAAGCTGGACAAAGACTTGCGGGCCTTGATCGTCTCTTGGGAGAGGTTCTTCGCCGGTGACCTCAGGGTCCCGCCCCATGCCGACAACACACGACTGTCGAACCGGTTGCGGGCGCTCTCCGGCAAGCCGAATCAGCGTCGGGCCGAGCAGTTTCGTCTCGAACAGCTGCAGCACCGCTTCAGCACCTACGCGGCAAACTGGGAGCGGATGTTGCGGGAGCGGGAAGAGGGCAGGGGGCGTTTCGGCGGGACGGGTGCGGCCGCGCCCCCGAGACCTGCCGCGGCAAACGCGGACAGCGGCCGCACCGTAGACTCAACCGGCAGCGATTCACTGTACGATCGCTACGTTGCTGCCAAACGGGAGCACGGCGAGGAGGTCTCGTTGGACCGCGAGAGATTCGAGCGACAGTTGGCCGAGAAACAGGAGAAGCTGAAGGCGCAGCTCGGTCGTGACGTTCGGTTCGAGGTGATGGTCGATGACGGCAAGGTCAAGCTGGCCGCCCGGAAGGAACGGAAAGCCGGGCGACGGGAGTAGATCGGTGGAAATTCGTATCGCGCTGCGCGCACTCGCGATGGGGTGTCTGGTGCTCGGGCTGGTGTCGGCCGAGGGAGCGGTGGAAGTCGCAGAACGCGGCCCGGACGATCCGGCATTTGTGACCTGGATGAAGCCGGAAAACCCGGACGATCAGACCATTCTGCAGTACTGGGAGCGGGCCAAGGCCGGACAGTTGGGCGCCGAGGAGATCGTGGACCTCGGGACGATGCTGTATCACCGCGGATTTCCCGATGACGCCGTCACGAGCTATCGAAATGCTCTCGAGATCGACTCCGAGCTGCACGAGGCGTGGTTTCGTATCGGGTTCATCAAGCACCGACAGGGGGACGTGGATGGCGCGCGCCACGCCTACAGGAAATGCCTGAAACGACGTCCGGGTCACGGTTGGTGCAACTTCTACCTCGGGTTGCTGGAGGAGCAGACCCGTCACCCGTCCAGGGCGCTCGAGCACTACCAGCTCGCGTTCAAACATGCACCTGAGCTGGCGGACCCCGCGTACAACCCCGAGGTGTTGAGCTCGGAACTCTCGCTGGGGGCCACTCTGTACCACAACGAGAAGGAGCGATTCGCCACGGTCTCTCCCATGTCCTACCTGCGCCCCGGTCGGGTCAAGCGGGTGCGGTCACTGTACGCACCGACGCCGACACCCCTGTCGGTGCCCGACGATCCCGCGCCGGCAGAGACCGTCGCGCCGGTCGCGGCGACGACGTCCGTGTCCGGGGTGAAGGGGACGGCGCTTCCGCCCCATACGAGGGAGCGGCGGCGTCCAAAGGCGCAGCGGACGCCACCTGCCGACACCGCGTTCGGTATTCCGATACCGCCGAATCAGGGAGCCCAGGCCGAGCCGACTCCGACACCGAACCCGTGAGGGGGGAAACCCCCGCTGGGCCCTGCAGATCGACGGCCGCAGCAGGAGACCGGTGAGGAGTATGGGCCAGGATCGATTCGGAGACGGAGACGGAGACGGAAACGGAGATGGAGACGGGCGCGTGCGCAGTCCGTCGTGAGTTTGCACGCAGGTGAGTCCGCGCGGACTATCCGACCACCGGTTGTCGCCGGACGAGCAACGAGGGAGCGCCCACGCAACCGTGATCGGTCTGGAACCAGGCGAGATCGGTGCCGACCGCCTCGATGCGGCGAAGCAGTCGTGACAGGCTGCCCTGCAACTCCACCACCGGGTGCCATCCTCGGACCTCGTCACCGCGCAGCCAGACTCCGGAAGCGACGATGCGATAGCCGTCACCGGCGAGGTCCAGCATGATCGGAGCCAGAGGTCGCAGGAGGTACAGGGCGCGATCCGCACTCTCGAGCAGGCGAGCGGGAGGTAGCCCGGAAGCGTTGTCGACCAGGAGGTTGGCGAGACCGGTGGCCGGATAGTCGCGGTAGGACAGACGCAGGGCACCGCCCCGGGGGGTCTCGCCGCAGACGATCGCGTCGCGGTACGAGGCGAGTCGGTGTCTCGGCACGCCACGGTCGAGCAGCAGGGTGCGGCGTGCGGGAAGGCCCTCGCCGTCGCACGGTCCGGTGATCGGAGCGGTCGGGTCCGATCGATCATCGACCAGGGTCAGTACGGGTGACGCCAGCTGACCATCGGGGTTGAGGAGTTCCGGGAGGGGGTCCCGGTCGGGGGGGGTGGCCAGAAACAGTGGGGCAAGCGATGCCAGCAGCTGAGCGGTCACCTCGGGGTCCAGGATGAGATCGCGCAGGCCTGAGTCGGTGGCGATCCGGTTCTGCGTCAACAGAGTGCGATTGACGATCCGGGCGGCGACCGTTTCAGCCGTGAACGTGTCTGGGTCGTGGATGTGGAACCATTCGCGCCAGACACCGGCCTGCCGGTGCCTGATCTGTACTTCGGTCAACAGTGAGGTGGTGATGCCGTGGTGGTTGGCGACGAAGCCCTCTGACGTCGTCAGCAGCCACGAGAAGACACCCTCCTGGAGGATCGAGCGGCGCAGCTCGATGGTGCCTTCCGAGAGTCCGAGCAGGGCAACGGCGAGCTCGCCCGATACGTGGGCCGCCCACCCGTCCGGAGTGGGCGGCCGCACGGTCGCTGCAGCTGCAGTGCCCAGCAGCCGTTGTGGCGGTAGCGGATCGAAGTCGCTCACGACCTCTGATCCAAGCGCCCCCTCGACTGCCCGACGGGCGGCGTCCGGTGCGGCCCCGGAAGCCGCGCCAAACCCTGTTCGATCGCCGCGATACGTCCGCGCCGCGGTGCCGAACTCATCGACCTCGGTGACCTTTGGCGGTCGGTTCGCGGCGACCTCGACATGGCGAGTCAGCGAAGTCTTGACGAACACCTCCCAGCGGTCGGTGGTGACGTTGGCGAGCAGGTCACGGGCGGCGGTCGCGGCGATCCTCAGGCGCTCCTGGCGGGACGGCAGGGCGTCCATCTAGAGCACCTCGAGACGATGAGCGAGCAGCGAGGGAGACTCGGATCCGGTCGGCAGGGGAACGCCGTTCTTGACGCACCATCCGAGGCGCCAGTCCGGGGTAGGATCCGAGCCGACGGTGGGATCGAGGTGGGCCAGGACCTCGAGCGCTCCCCCGGTCAGCTCGATCGTACCGAGCGGACGGCGTCGGCGCCCGGCATGGATCTCCCATCCGCGCTCGACGCGCAGGACCAGTCGGTTCGACACGGGGTCGAGGGTGGCGCCACCCAGGCGCGTCACCACGAGTCCTCGATCGATTCCACTCTCGATCGACTCCCGAGGGGTGTCGCCTGCAGTGACGACCAGGTTTGACATTCTCGAGGCGGGAGGGCCGTTCCAGGACGCCCGGCGTCCCCTGCCGGCGGGACCGCCGAGCCGTTCGCCACCGTCCTGATCGCACAGCCAACCGACCAGCCGCCCGCCCGAGACGACGGTCTGTGGCTCTGCTTGGAGACCCTCGTCGTCGTGGCTGAAGGCGCCCGGAAGGTCGCCGCGGGAGGGGTCATCGGTGATGTGGATGGTGGCGGCCGTGACCATGGCCTCTTCGAGGGCGACCATCGGCGAGTCACCGGAGAGCACCAGATCCGACTCGACCGGGTGTCCGACGAGCTCGTGCATCAGGACTCCGGCGGTACCGGCGGTGAACAGCACCGGCACCGACAGGCCGGAATCCGGGTGCCACGGGCGCGCCGGGGGGGGGGCCACCAGCTCGCGCAGCCAACGGTTCAGGTTCGGGTGGTCCCAGACGCCGAGAAGTGCGGTCTGGGTGATTCGCTCGATCTCCACCATGAGGAGGGGTGGCGATTCAACGATCGCCCAGCGACGCGGTCCCACGACGACACCCTGGCGAGAGAGGAACCTCACCACGGTGCGCCCGTTCGACGGACGCCCGGCGAGCTCGCACGCCCACTTGCGCCAGCCGCGGGGAGGATCGATGTCTGCCGGCGGCACTGGACGGGACGTGGGCAGCACCACACGTTCGCCTGTCGCGCCGAGCACGTACGACACGTCCTGCGTTGACACCCCGCTGCGGGCGGTCATGGCCGTGCGGCTCGGGAAACGCCATCGCGTCGCGGCCCCTTCGGTCCAGCACTCTTCGACCCACTGCGAGCCCCCGGAGGAGACAGCCCGCAGCTCGAGCTTTCGTTCGAGGTAGAGGTCGACCAGGTGGGGATTTGTGCGTGCGAGCATCGAGCACACGTTGGCGAGGTCGTCGAGCCAGCGCGAATCGAAGGGGGGGTCGACAGCCACGTCAAGGTCCATGCCGTCATGGTACCCGGTTTGTCGAGGCCGGGTAGCGTAGAATGGCGCCCTGGCCGCCGCGCGCGACCAGATCTGGACTGACGCATTCTCTAGGAGGTGATCCATGGGCCGGGATGTACTCGGGCGGCTCGAAGAACGGCTCGTCGCCAACCGCCTGGGCGGTGGCCAGGACAAGATCGATCGGCAGCACGAGCAGGGCAAGCTGACGGCCAGGGAGCGGGTCGAGCTCTTCCTCGACGAGGGATCGTTCGAGGAGATCGACGCGCTGGTCGAGCACCGCTGTACCGACTTCGGCATGGCCGAGCGGAGGATCTCGGGCGATGGTGTCGTCGCCGGACACGGTCGGGTGGATGGCCGTCCCGTTTTCGTGTTCGCCCAGGACTTCACGGTCTTCGGAGGGTCGCTGTCCGAGTCCAACGCCGCCAAGATCTGCAAGATCATGGATCTGGCCATGAAGATCGGGGCGCCCGTGGTCGGCCTCAACGACTCGGGCGGTGCGCGCATTCAGGAGGGTGTGGCATCGCTCGCCGGGTACGCAGATATCTTCCTCAGAAACACTGTCGCGTCGGGCGTCGTACCGCAGATTTCGGCGGTCATGGGGCCGTGCGCGGGAGGTGCCGTCTACTCGCCGGCGATCACCGACTTCGTGTTCATGGTGGAGAACACCTCCTACATGTTCGTGACCGGTCCGGAGGTGATCAAGACGGTGACCCACGAGGAGGTGACCAAGGAGAAGCTCGGTGGCGCGATGACCCACAACTCGGTATCGGGTGTGGCGCACTTCGCGTCTCGTTCGGACACCGAGTGCCTGGCCATGATCCGGCGGCTGCTGTCGTTCATTCCTTCCAACAACGCGGAGTCGCCACCGGCCCGGACCACCGCCGACCCGTTGGATCGAGAGATGCCGGAGCTGGACAACTTCGTCCCGGCCGATCCCAACAAGCCGTACGACATCAAGACCATCATCAGGGCTGCGGCGGATGACGGAGACTTCCTGGAGGTGCAGGAGCACTTCGCAAAGAACATCGTCGTGGGCTACATCAGACTCGGCGGCCGACCCGTGGGGGTGATCGCCAACCAGCCCAACCACCTGGCGGGGGTGCTGGACATCAACTCGGCCACCAAGGGTGCGCGTTTCGTTCGTTTTTGCGACGCCTTCAACATCCCGCTATGGATCGTGGAGGATGTTCCCGGTTTCCTGCCCGGCACCGAGCAGGAGTGGGGCGGCATCATCCGCAACGGCGCCAAGCTGCTGTACGCCTTGGCCGAGGCGACGGTCCCGAAGGTCACCGTGATCACCCGCAAGGCGTACGGCGGGGCCTACTGCGTGATGGGTTCCAAACACATCCGGACCGACCTCAACTTCGCGTTTCCGACCGCGGAGATCGCGGTGATGGGGCCACAGGGAGCGGTCAACATCCTCTACCGGGGAGAGATCGAGAACGCGGCCGAACCCGAGGGCGAGCGGGACCGATTGGTCGGCGAGTATCAGGAGAAGTTCGCCAACCCGTTCGTTGCAGCCGAAAAGGGTTACATCGACGAGGTGATTCGTCCGCGGCTGCTGCGCCGAAAGCTGGTGGCCGGTTTCGCCCTGCTGCAGACCAAGCGTGACTGGATGCCGGCCAAGAAACACGGGAATATCCCGTTATGAGCCGGGAACGGGCAACGGGGAACGGGGATCAGGGATCAGGGAACAGGGATCAGGGAACGGGGCCCGACCTCCCCGCCCGATGTGCCTTCACCCGCAGAGGCGGGTAGGGAGCGGGTCTCGGATCCCGGACCCCGGGGGTGCGGGAGCGGGAGACATAGTGAAACTGCTCATAGCGAATCGCGGGGAGATCGCCGTCCGCATCATCCGCGCCTGCCGCGAGATGAACATCGAGACGGTGGCGGTCTACTCGGAGGTCGACCGGTTGTCGCCACACGTCCTGATGGCCGACGAGGCGTTCGGCATCGGTCCCGCGCCGGCGGCGGAGAGCTACCTGAACATCGACCGGCTGCTGGGGGTCGCAGCCCGGTCAAAGGCGAATCTGATCCACCCGGGCTACGGTTTTCTGGCGGAGAACGCCGATTTCGCGGAGCGGGTCGGGGACGCCGGTTTCTGTTGGGTCGGCCCACCGCCGGCGGCGATCCGACTGATGGGATCCAAGACCGAATCGCGCAAGCTCGCCAGACAAGCCGCAGTTCCGGTGATCCCGGGGCTGCTGGAGCCGCTTGCCGACCTCGATGGGCTGGAGGCGTTCGTCGCAGAGCACGGCCTGCCGGTGCTGCTGAAGGCCGTGGCGGGGGGCGGTGGCAAGGGGATGCGGGAGGTGTTGCGGCGCGAGGATCTCGGCTCCGCCCTCGAGAGGGCCAGGTCGGAGGGGAAGGCGTACTTCGGAGACGATCGGGTCTACGTGGAGCGCCTGATTACCCGACCGCGGCACATCGAGGTGCAGGTCGCGGCCGACCGGTTCGGCTCGGCGGTCTACGTCGGGGAGCGGGAGTGCTCGATCCAGCGCCGCCACCAGAAGGTGGTCGAGGAGTGCCCGTCGCCGGTGGTCGGAGCCGATCTGCGCCAACGGCTCGGCGAGGCGGCGTTGGCGATCGTCAGGGCCGCCTCGTATCAGTCCGTGGGTACGGTGGAGTTCCTGCTCGACCCCGACGGTGAATTCTACTTCCTGGAGATGAACACGCGACTCCAGGTCGAGCACCCGGTAACCGAGGAGGTCTACGGCGTCGACCTGGTGTGCGAGCAGATCCGACTCGCGCTCGGCGAGCGTCTCGGCCTGCAGCAGGACGCGTTGGTGCCGCGGGGGCACGCCATCGAGTGCCGGATCTATGCGGAGGACCCGCTCCGTGGATTCGCCCCCTCTCCCGGGACGATCAGCCTCTTGATTCGACCCAGCGGTCCCGGAGTGCGGGTCGATTCGGGCGTGCTGAGCGGCAGTGTGGTGCCGCTCGAGTACGACCCCTTGCTGTCCAAGCTGGTGGTGTGGGCACCGGACCGCTCGGCCGCGGTGTCGCGGCTGCGGCGGGCGCTGCAGGAGTACCAGATCCGCGGCATTTCGACCACGCTGTCGCTGTTCCGGGCGCTGGTCGAAATGGATGCCTTCCGAGATGCCGAGTTCCACACCTCATTTCTCGACGAGCTTTTGGGCTCGCGCCGACTCGAGGAGTTGCACGGAGAGCAGGACCCGCAGGCCGAGGAGGCTGCCCTGGTGGCTGCGGCCTGTCTCGCGACCATGGCGGCTCAACGGCTGCCGTCGGACCCGTTCGATCACGCCAACGGCAGCC
>JBFELO010000044.1:0-32487 GCA_041552055.1 Candidatus Sulfomarinibacteraceae bacterium
CATACCCTGGCGCGAGTCACTTCCCTTCCGGCCTGGCCAGGCCCGGCGGCGGCAGCACAACCTATGTGCGCGACATTCTGGATCGCCTGACAGGCGTCTCAAACCAGGACGACACACCGCAGGTGATCAACCAGTTCGACTACCAGTACGATCATGACGAGCTGCGCACCTCCGAGACCGTGACGAACGGACCAGCGATCGCACCATTCGTCGACGAGCTGGTCACCTACTCTTACAACAACGTCAATCAGCGTGAGAGTCAATCGACACCGACGGTGGCCTATCTCTACGACGCAGACGGCAACTTGACCAGCGGCATCACGCCGGAAGGATACCCCTTTGACGCGTCGTACGACGCCGAGAACCGGCTGTCATCCATCCAGTACACGGACGGCGGCGGGACCCTCCATCGATCCGAGTTCACATACGGCGCAGACAGCTTTCTCGCTCGATCTCTCGACTACGAAAACGCAGTCCCCACAGATGACACCCGGTTCGTTCGTGACGGCGCGCTGCCGATCCAGGAGCGTGACGGAGCCAACACGGTGGCGAGGGAGCTGCTGTGGAGTCCCATCGCGGCTGGGGGAATCGGAGGCCTGCTCGCCGTGCTGCAAGGGGGACAGGAGTACTACCCGCTGTTCGACGGCAAGGGCAACGTCACCGCAGTCACGGATAGCACCCACTCCATCGTGTCGTCGTACGGCTACAGCCCTTTCGGTGAGCTGCAATCCGAAACCGGCAGCTTCGAGCAGCCCTTTCGGTTCTCGACGAAACGGTACAACAAGGGCTTGGGGTTGTCCTACTTCGGCCGCCGCTTCTACTCCCCTCCGACGGGTCGTTGGATGTCCAGAGATCCGGCGGGTGAGAACGCCGGTCTCAACCTGTACAGCTATGCGCGCAACAACCCGGTGTCGTACGTCGACCCGTGTGGGCTCACGTTGTGCTCCGAGGTGATGCTGAACACCGCGACCGGCGACTACTCCTTCCACACTGCCAGCGTAGAGGATTGGGCCAGGTACTTCGATCGAATAGGTTTAACCAAGAGGTATTGCATGTCCGACTGCACACGAGGTGCAAAGGTCTGTTTCAATCCCAAGCGCGGCCTTTGGGATAAGTTGGGTGCCGAAGTTCGCTCGGCGGGGAAAAGTTGCCTAGGGAGTCTTTGGGGCGCAGCCGTCGGTTTCGGATCGGACGACAGGGCTCCCTACGAGTTCGTGTACCCATCAGGAGCAGTCGCGCAGGTGGTCGGGAATGTACGATGGTGATGGACGCCCCACCACCGACTCGTTGTGCTGTAGCACCCACGCGCCGGGCACGACTCGCGTGCGAGCTGCTCTTCGCGATCCTGGCCGTGGGTTGGTCGGCAGGTATCTCCGCATCGGAAACGGTCAGCTACACCTACGACGAGATGTCCCGCCTCGTCAGGGTGCTGTATGCCGATGGCACGATCGTCACCTACAGCTACGATCTGGCGGGCAACCGGCTCATGCGAACGACCACCACACCGGGCGCTCCGACCAACAATCCGCCGCACCAGCCGACCGACCCCGTTCCGGCACACGGGTCGACGGGCGTCACGACCACACCCACGCTTCAGTGGTCCGCTACCGGCGATCCCGATGCCGGCGACCTGGTCGCCTATTACGTCCATTTTGGCGACGTCGGTGCGCCCTTGCTGGTGGCCGGAGGGTTCGAGACAACTCACGACGTGGGGAAACTCCGCTCCTTCTCCGAGTACTGCTGGCGAGTGGTCGCCCGGGACAACCACAACGCGGAGCGAACGAGCCCGGCGTGGTGCTTCACCACGGGCAACGACCCACCCATCCCCGGATTCACCCCTGACGTCGCTACGGGGTGGGCGCCCTTCACAGTCCAGTTCTTCGATTCTTCGGTCTCCTGGGACGATGACATCGTCTCCTGGGAGTGGGATTTCAACGGTGACGCAGTCATCGATGCGACGGGGCCGACCCCGCTGCACACCTTCCTTTCATCCGGCACCTACACCGTGAGCCTGACGGTAACCGACGAGCACGGCGCGTCGGCGACGTTGACGAAGGACGCGATGGTCTCGGTGGATGACGATGTCGATGGCGACACGGTGCCCGACAGCGTGGACAACTGCCAGACGATCCACAATCTCGAGCAACGAGACGCGGATGGGGACGGGTTGGGCAACTCGTGCGATCCGGACGCGGACGACGACGGTGTTGCCAACGAGAGTGACAACTGCGTTCTGGACTGGAACCCCGGGCAGGACGACTCGGACGGAGACGGCTTGGGGGACGCCTGCACATCGGTCCACTGTGTGGCCTCGTCGGCTGATCTTCAGGGCGCCCTCGACGCGGCGGCCTCCAACGGCACCGATGACGTCGTGCGGTTGGTGCAGGGTACCTACACGGTGTCCGAGTCACCCGCGGGTCGCTTCAGCCTTAGCTCGGTCGAGCCCTATCGGCTCGTGGTTCACGGTGGTTTTGATCCGGGGTGTGGGGTGAGAAGCCCCGATCCAGGCACGACGATACTGGACGGTGAGGGCCTGGCACAGGTGTTCTCCTACGTCGAGGCGAGCCAGTCGTACTTCGCGGGCCTCGAACTCGACGGCGTGACAGTACAAAACGGACTGGCACTCCGGTCGGCGGGGATCGAGGCTCAGGCACACAACGCGAGCATCGTCGTGAGTAACAGCGTGATCAGTGGCAATCACGCAGATTCCACGGCCGGCGGCGTGTACGCATCGACGATCCGAGGCACGGTGGTGTTCAAAGACAACCTCGTCAAGGCGAACACGGCCGCCTCCCACGCGGGCGCCCAGATCGATGCCCAGTACGGCGACGCGGCGTTCGTCAACAACGTCGTGCACGCCAACACGGCAACTGACTACGGCGGTGGCGCCTTCGTATCCGGTCGCTCGCAGGTGTCCGTCGTCAACAACACGATGATCGGCAACGCTGCGACGGCGGAGTGGGGATTTGCAGGTGGGCTGTACATTCGGCTCCTGGGAGAGGACGCCGACGCGCAGGTGTACAACAACATTTTGTGGAGCAATCTCGCGAACACGGGAGGGGACTTCTACACAGACACCACTCCAGGCACCGTCAATCTGTCCCACAACCTGGTTGCATCATCGCAGGTAACGGGCACGATCACCAGTTCGACGGACAATATCGACGCCGATCCGCTGCTCGTGGATCCTGCGAGCGGCGACTACCACCTCACGTTCGGTTCCCCCTGTATCGATGCCGGGGACGACAGCGCACCGTGGCTCCCCGACACCGATTTCGAGGGCGACGCCAGGGTGTTGGGGGTCGCCGCCGACATCGGTGCCGACGAGTATCACGCGCCTGGGGATGCCCACACGATACGCGGCCAGGTGCTGTTCGAGGGCTCCGGACTCGAGGGAATCGCGGTCCACATCACCGGTGATGCGGCGGCAACGCGGACGACGAACATCGATGGTGAGTACTGGCTGGGTTGGGTGACCGACGGCAGCTACACCGTCACGCCCACGAGCGGATACTTCAGCTTCGACCCCCCTTCCAGGGCCGTCCTGGTGACCGGCGCTGATGTGATCGGGCAGGATTTTGTCGCGACGGTATTGGACACCGACGATGACGGCGTTCCGGATCTGGCGGACAACTGCCCGATGGTAGCGAACCCGGGTCAGGAGGACTCTGATGGCGACGGTGTCGGCGATGCGTGTGACCAGCCGGGATCGATAATCGGATCCGTCGTCGACGCGGAGTCCGGACTGCCGATCGGTGGGTCGGCTGTGTACGCCTTGTCCGGTGGAGCAGGATCTGGTGTGGCGATCACCGACGCGGCTGGCAACTATTCGATCATTGGGCTCAGCAACGGCAGCTACCAGATAACTGCGAGCGCAACAGGTTACTTGTCCGAGTATTACGATGACACCTACATCTTCTCCGAGGCAACTGTCGTGCCGGTGGATCCCGGTGAGAGCGTGACCGGAGTCGATTTCGGACTCGCGCCGGACGGGGACGGCGACGGAATACCCAACGCCCAGGATAACTGCCCAACGGTCTCCAATCCGAGCCAGGGAGATGCGGATGCCGATGGTCAGGGAGATCGTTGCGATGACGACATTGACGGCGACGGCGTCGCGAATACCAGCGACAACTGCGTATTGGACTGGAATCCGGGCCAGGAGGACTCCCTCGGTTACGGCTTGGGTGACGCGTGCACCGACGCTCACTGCGTGGCCGGCGCGGTCGAGCTGCGCGACGCGCTCCAGATTTCGACGGCGAACGAACGCAACGACGTGATCCGAGTTGTCCAGGGAACCTATGGAGGCGCGGAGATCTCCGGCAGTCCGTTCCACTACACCTCGGGTGAGCCCTACGTCGTGCAGATACTCGGCGGCTACGAGTCGGGCTGCGGTGGGAGGGTGCTCGACCCTGTCAACACCGTTCTGGACGGACAAGACGTTGCTCAGGTTTTGCATTTCCACGAGTGGAGCGGCTGGTGGACGTCAGGTCTTACGGTTGAAGGCGTGACCGTGCAAAACGGTCAGTCACAGACCGGGGGCGGGCTGTACGCGTTGGCGCAGTTCGGCGACATCGTGCTACGTTCCAACATCATCCGTAACAACTCGTCGGCGACTCATGCCGGGGGACTGTACGCGAGCGCGGTCGACGGCACCGTCACGGTTGAAGACAGCCTCCTGGATGGCAATACGGCCAGTTACATGGCCGGGGCCGAGCTTCACATCATCGGCTCCGGTGAGATGGTGCTCGTGAACAACGTCATGACCGGTAATGTGGCCGCGACTGGATCCGGAGGTGGAGCGCACATCGCGATCAGCGCGGGCGCGCCCGCCGTGGGAGGTGGACAACTCGCCGTGGTCAACAACACCATCACCGGGAACTCGGCCAGCTTCGACGGAGGAGGGCTGCATCTGCTGATAGGTGGCGGTGCAGAAGCCAACCTATACAACAACATCATCTGGAGCAATGTGGGCGTCGGTGGCGGAGATCTGTACTTCTCTTCAGCTGGGACCGTCGGCCTGCATCACAACGTGCTGGATCCAGCCAAGGTCGAGGGAACGGCCACGAGCTCAGGAGGCAATCTGAACGTGGCCCCGTCGTTTGTGGATGCTGCGAACGGCGACTACCATCTGTCGGCAACATCCCCGTGCATCGATGCCGGGGACGACGGCGCGCCGTCACTGCCATTCACCGACTACGAAGGCGATACCAGGGTTCTGGGAGTCACCGTCGACATCGGTGCCGATGAGTTTGGTAGGCCCGGAGATGCCTTCATCATCAGGGGAGAGGTGCTCTTCGAGACCGCTGGGCTGGCAGACATCTCCGTCAGTTTTAGCGGCGATGCATCTGCGACGCGGATCACCAATGCAGATGGGGAGTACTGGTTGGGATGGCTCGAAAGCGGGACCTACACCGTCACGCCGAGCAGTGCGCTGTTCACCTTCGACCCCGCGTCGCGAGTGATCGTCGTAAGCGGGGCGGATGTCGTGGGGCAGGACTTCGTGGCGACCGCGCTGGACACGGACTCCGACACCGTCCCGGACTTCATCGACAACTGCCCGCTGGATTGGAACCCCGATCAGGCAGACAGCGATGGCGACGGGCTGGGGGACGTGTGCGACGTGCTCGGTACCATCTCCGGTGCGGTTGTGGATGAGGAATCGTCGTTGCCGGTGGAGGGAGCGTACGTCTTTGCATGGGCAGCCGGTGTCGGCGGATCCGGCACGCACACCGACTCCTCCGGCGACTACGCCATTTCGGGCTTGGAGGACGGCACCTACCAGGTCTCCGCTGACAAGCAGGGCTACCTGACGAAATACTACGACTCCACCGTGCCGGTGACATCAGGCCAAGAGGTCGACGGCATCGACTTCGCCCTGGCGCCAGACCAGGACGGAGACGGCGTACCCAACGGCCAGGACAACTGCCCAGGCGTGGCCAATCCGACCCAAGCCGACGCGGACGGTGACGGCCAGGGAGACGTCTGCGATGACGACGTCGACGGTGACGGCATCGCGAACGACTCCGACAACTGTGTTTTGGATTGGAATCCCGGCCAGGACGACGCGGATCGCGACGGCTTGGGAGACACATGCACCCAGGTGCACTGCGTGTCGACCGCGGGCGAACTGCGTGACGCCCTGCAGACCGCGGCCTCCAACGATCTCAACGATGTCGTACGTCTGACTCAAGGGACATATGGGCTCTCGGACGTCTCCGGCCAGACCTTTTACTACGGATCTGGCGAACCGTACCTCGTGGTGATCCTGGGCGGACACCAGCCGGCGTGCGCTGCGCGGGTCGTGGACCCGGCGAACACCATCCTGGATGGCGAGGGTCTCGGACAGGTGATGGAGTTCAACGACTGGAGCCACTGGTGGATCGACGGGCTGGTACTTTCCGGCCTCATCGCGGAAGGCCTGACGATAGAAAACGGTCAGTCGCCCCAGGGATCAGGTCTCCATGCGTTGACCGCCGTGGGGAACATCGATCTGCGGTCCAACGTGATTCGGAACAACGCTTCGTCGACTCAGGCGGGGGGCCTGTACGCGAGCACGAACAGCGGTTTGATCCGGCTGGAAGGCAACCTGTTGGAGGGGAACACCGCCAACTTCAACGCAGGGGTAGAGCTCCACGTAGTCGACTCGGGTGAAATCCTGCTCGCCAACAACACTCTCGTGGGCAACACCGCGTCGAGCGGTCCGGGAGGAGGCGGGTACATCGCGGTCAGCCTCGGGATTCCAGCCGTAGGCGGGGGACATTTCTCGGCGATCAACAACAACTTCATCGACAATTCAGCGACCTCGAGTGGAGGCGGATTGTACGTCGTCGGTGGTGCCAGCGGAGGTATCGACCTCTTCAACAACGTCTTCTGGGGGAACGTCGGTATCTCACCGAGCGAGGCTCTGTACTTTGTTACAGGCGGGGAGGTCAACCTCTACCACAACGTATTCGACCCAGCTGAGATTGAGGGCACGGCCACGAATGAGGGCGGCAACCTGAATGTGGATCCGTCTTTCGTGAACGCGGCCGGCCTCGACTTTCACCTGACGGGGGGGTCGGAGTGCATCGATGCCGGTAGCATCGGGGCACCGTGGCTTCCCACTACCGACTTCGAGGGTGACCCGAGATTGATGGGGAGCTCGGTCGACATCGGTGCCGACGAGTACCTCGCCAGGATACCCATATCCACGGACGGATTCGACGACGGAGATGTCGGTGGTTGGCTGACGACCGGAGTCGGACACGTTGCGTGTACGAGCTCTTCAGCATACTCCGGACCTTTCGGCCTAGAACTTTCGGTCGGGTTGTCGTGCGGCCCCGAGAACGACACTGTCCTTCGGAATCAAATCGTCACCGACGCCCTGTTTGCCGAGTCGTGCAACTCGGTGTTGGTGGGGGACGGGTTCGTCATAGCAGGCAGCGGCTCTGTTGGTCTCTCGGCGGGGCACAGCATCGTGCTGCAGGATGGGTTCTCCGTCGAATCCGCTGGATCCCTGACCGCAACGCTCCGCGGTGCAGCCACGTCAACCGCCTTCATCCAGGACGATCTGCCAGACTCCGAAACCAGCTACATGGCGCAGTTTTGGATCAACCTAGACGAATTGACCGTCGGTAGCGGTGACGAGCTGGAGCACTTCGCGGCCTACGACAGCCACGGTCAACCCTGGTTCATGATCGTGATCCGCAGCGGCCCCACGATGGCGCTCCAAGTGTGGGACGATGCAGCGGTGATGCGCGAGAGCCCAGAAATGCCACTGGATTCGGGGTGGAACGCCGCCACCATCGGATGGGAGGCGTCATCATCTGCGGTCGCATTCCTCGAGCTCAACGGCAGCTCGCGTGAGGAAATCGTCGGCCTCGCCTGCGACTCCGGACGCGTCGACTTCGTTCGCTGGGGAATCGTGGGAGGATCCCTCATGTCAACGTCGGGCGTGATTCACCAGGACGCCTTCTTCTCGTGGCGCTAACCTCTTTGACGGACACACACAGGTCGGTCGTAATCCACCGCGAATCGCACAGACATCTTTGCTTGGCTGGCACCCTGCCTCTGCAACTCGGTCACCGCTGAATATGATGCTGTGGAAAGTGTTCACGGAGAGATCTTGGCCGGTATCTGCTCCGGGGAACAGATCTTCACGTCATCTCGGGTATACTCGTTGATCGTGGAGGGGACTCTCGCAGAAGTGCTGGCGTGGCTCGAGCCGCGGGCGTTGCTGCTCGCGATCGTGCTGCCACCCGTCATCCGCCTGGTAGGACACCTGCTCCCCGAGGAGGTGTTCATGGTCTCGATGGGGGTGCTCGCCGCCCGCAACGGCTCGCTGCAAGAAGCATCCGTGCTACTCCTGGCCGTCGTGCTGAGCCAATTCCTGACCGACCAGGCGGTCTTCCTGGGCGGACGCTGGCTGCGACCTCGGCTCGACCGGTTTCCGCGAATCCGCGGTCGTCTGTCGATCGTGACCGATCGTCTGACGTCTTCACCCCTTGCCCTGGTGTGGTTCGTTCCGGCGCGGGTCTTCCCGTTCGCGAGAGGCGCGTGGCTGGCCGGCTGTGGTGTCGTGGGTATCGCGTGGCGGCGTTTCATCGCCATCGACCTCGTCGCGCTGTCGGTCCACCTCGTGACCTGGTCCGGTCTCGGGTGGTGGTTGGCCGGCGACCTCGCCAGGCTCGAGTCGACGACCCATGCTGGCAAGGTCACGGCAACCTGGGTGGTCGTGATCATCGCGTCGATCATGCTGACGTGGTTCGCATGGCGGCACCGGCGCGCCTGGCAGCCGAGGACCGTCCGGGTCGCCCGCAGAGTGGGACGAACCCTGTTCCCGCCGCATCCGGGCGAAAACTCGTAACCCACGAGGATCGTTGACGATCCGGGATACAATGGAGTCGGAATGCGATCGACTTTGGAGCAGATCCGGACCGCACTCGCGTCGGCCTATCCGATCACGCTCCTGGTGAGTCCCGAGGAGGAGAGACTCGAACGACTGCTCGGAAGATTCGCCGCGGCGGCCAAGCCCGAGCCGCTGCCGGTCACGGTGTGGAACTGCGTGGACGGGTTCTCGAATGGCGACGGGGGCACCCTCACCGAGCCGATCTCGGCTCTTGACTGGATCTCTGGAGATGCGCCGCGCGGGATCTACCTCTTCAAGGACATGGGCGAGTTCCTCGACGATCGCCGAATCCTCCGCAAGCTCCGCGACACGTCGATGAAGATTCGCAACACCGGTCGATTTCTCTTCCTGCTCAAGCAGAACGCGCTCATCCCCGAGCCGCTCAAGCCGATCACCTATGTGGTGCTGTCGCTGTTCCCGGACGAGAGCGAACTCGAGGAGCTTGTGCGGTCGATGCTCAACCAACATCCGACGACCGAGGAGAAGTTCGAGCTGCTCGTGGGCTCGCTCAAGGGCATGAGTCTGACGGAGGTGGAGCACCTGCTTCGGCGACTCCTCGGCCGCCACACGGCGCTCGACGAAAACTTCTTCGCAGAGGTCCTCGAGGAGAAAGAACAGGTGACCCGTCGCGAGGGCATCCTGGAGTTCGTTCCCCCGGACGAGAATCTCGCCCAGCTGGGCGGTCTCGACCAGCTCAAGTCGTGGGTGCGGGAGCGCGCCACGTTGTTCGAACCCGACGCCCGCCGCCGTGGGATGCCGATCCCGAAAGGCGTGCTCATGATGGGCATTTCCGGCTGCGGCAAGAGCCTCGCGGTCAAGGTCATCGCCCGCGAGTGGCAGCTGCCATTGTTCCGGCTCGACATGAACCTGGTGTTCGCCGGGGTCCAGGGGACGGCGGAGTGGGTGTTCAACCGTGCGCTCGAAGCGGTTGAGTCGGTGGCCCCGGCGGTGCTCTGGATCGACGAGATCGAGATGGGCGTCGCCGGCTACCACGAGGGCGAGGCCGGATCCCTCACCCGGATCTTCTCGACATTCCTCACCTGGATGCAGGAACACCGTGCGGACGTGTTCGTGGCCGCCACTGCAAACCGGATCAACCTGCTACCGGCCGAGGTCATTCGCAAGGGTCGATTTGACCAGGTGTTTTTTATCGACCTGCCCAACGACGAGGAGCGGAAGGAGATCCTGAGCATCCATCTCCAGCGCAACGGGCTCGAGCCTTCAAATTACGACCTCATCCTCCTGTCCTCTGCCACACGGGCCTGGAACGGCGCCGAAATCGAGCAGGCCGTCGCGCAGGCAAAGATCACGGCCCACGCCGCCGGGGTCGACGTGACGCAGAACGCTCTGCTGGCCGCGTTCGCCAAGATCATTCCGCTGTCTCGCACGATGGAAGATCAGCTCAAGGCGATTCGCTCGTGGGCCCGGACCCGGGCACTCCCCGCCACCACCGCGAGCCAGCCTCAGATGTAATTGGAGTTCCAATTGTCCGGATCCACTAGCACGTCCAACGAGTCACCACCTCTCGACGCCGAGTGGCTGGTCAACCAGATCGCCCACACCCTGCGGAACCCGATCTTCGCCGCCATGGTCCAGGCGGAGGCACTCATGGTGCGGGCCGAGAAGTCCGAGGCGACCACAAAGGCCATGCAGCTGGTTCACCGTCAGCTCAAACGACTCGAGGGAGACCTCGAGGAGATGCTCCTCTACGGGCGACCGGCCACGATCAACCGGCGTCAGTTCGATCTCGTCCGCCTGGTGGAGCAGCTGGTCGATATCTACCAGATCGGTGAGACCGAGGCCCCCGCTCAGGTCGAACTGATCTCCTGCGGCAGCCTCGACGTCGACCTCGATCCGGACGCCGTGCGCATCATTCTCGACCGTATGGTCGTGAACTCCATCCAGCACTCCGATCCCCCCCACCATATCCGTATCGATGTCACGGCTCCAGATGACCGCACCGCGTGCCTGACCGTGGCCGACGAAGGCGAGGGGATTGCCGAGGACGTCAAGGAGAAGATGTTCCTGCCGTTCTACCCGCAGCACAGCGGTCGACCAGGGCTGGGTCTGGCGGTGGCCTCGAAGTTCGCTCACATGCTCGGGGGGCGAATCGAGATCGAGTCCGAGCCCGGGAAAGGCACCACGGCGCGCTGCACTCTCCCGGTCAGCCCCGGCACGTGATCGCCGATACCCGATAGGCCGTGTCTCCAGACCTACACTCCACGACCCTCCTGGTCATGCCTGCCGAGCGGGGACTCCGCCTCGACCAGTTCCTGGCGGCCGCCACGACCCTCTCCCGAAGGGCCGGGCGCCGGCTGATCGACGAGGGATCGGTGCGCCGCAACGGGCAGCCGGCTCGAGTCCAATCTCGAATGGTGGACGTCGCGGACGTGATCAACATCTCACGGCCGGCCGTGGAGATCGGCGCTACGGAGCGCCCGACCGTTGAATTACCCACGATTCTGTTCGAGGACGACTGGGTCCTGGCGGCCGACAAACCGAGCGGCATCCTCTCCCAGCCGTCCGAGTCGTCCGAAGACGCAGACCTCGCATTCGACCAGATCGTGCTGCTCGGCATCGCTGCGAGGGACGGTCATCGGCCCTTCCTGAGGCTCGTTCACCGCCTGGACCGCCTCACCAGCGGTGTCGTGCTCTTCGGTCGCACTCCGGACGCGATGCGCCCCCTCACCGTGGCATGGGCGTCAGGAACTGTTGACCGCCGCTACCTGGCGGTCGTGGAGGGGCACCCCCCGTTCGACGTCAAGGAGGTGGACCGACCGATCGACCGTGACCCCGAACACGAGTGGAGGTTCGTCGCGGGCCCCGGCGGCCGGCCGGCGCACACGTCCATTCGAGTTGTTGACCGTCTCCCCACTGGGCTGGCGCTCCTCGAGTGTCGGCTCCTGACCGGCCGCACCCATCAGGTCCGAGTCCACCTCGCCGCTATAGGCCACCCCGTGGCCGGCGACAGCCTTTACGGAGGTCGACGGTCCAACGAGGCCGTGCGGCCGCTCCTGCACGCCACCTTTCTGTCGTTCCCCCATCCGCGAAGCGACGAACGCTGCACGTTGGTCTGCCCACCCCCGGCGGATTTCGACAGTTTCCTGACAGCGCGGGTCGCCGCCTGCATCGAAGAACTCCAGCACTGCAACTGACATATCGAAACCCGCTATAATCCGCTCGATGACCTGGGGTTTCGTGTACCTTCTCGTGTTTCTCGGAGGATTGACGTTGGCCATCGTCACTGGCCTGGCGAGGCGCGTCCTCCACCCCAGCGAGCTGTGCGGCGAGGTCACCGCTCCGTCGCACGAACACTGGCACAGCCAGCACCGACCCCAGTCGGACGTCGTCGTCTCGTTTGCCGTTCTGTTCGGACTGGCGACGTTGCTGATCCATGGGGTCATGGCGCTGGACCCGACACGCGAGATCCTGATCGGCTCCGCTGTGGGCCTGCTTGGAGCCGCCGTCATCAAGTCGTGGATGGGCCGGATCTGCGATCCGAGGCGTCAGACCGAAGGGCGTCCGGACCACGCGACCGTGATCCGTCCGATTCCCGCCAACGGCTTCGGACAGGTCGAAATCTCGGTTGCCGGAACACGACTCAAGCTGGCCGCCAAGTCGTCCACTGGATCCGCGATCCAGCCTGGCACCGAGGTCGACATTCTCGACCATCGGGAGTCGGTCGTGATCGTCTCCCCGTCCGCGACCTGATGCCCGTGCAGGTCGAGCCGTGCCTCGTCCTGGCGAGCGCATCGCCCCGCAGGCGTCAGCTACTCGATGTGGTCGGCGTCCGCTACCGAGTCCACCCCGCCGACACCGACGAACATCAACGTCCGGGCGAGGACGGCGCCGCGTTCGCGCTGCGGGCCGCCCGGGACAAGGCTTTGGCGGTCTCGCGGCTGGACAATGCGTGTCCCGTTCTCGGCTCCGACACGGTCGTCGAAATCGGAGATCTCACCCTCGGGAAGCCGAGATCGCGCGACGAGGCCGCCAAGATGCTCCGGAGTTTGTCGAACGCGACCCATAGGGTCCACACCGGGCTCGCGCTCGCGGTCGGCGACCGCTGCGAGGCCCTGCTGGACACCGCGTCGGTTCGATTCGCGGCGCTCAGCGAAGAGACGATCCGCTGGTACCTCGGCACGGACGAACCGATGGACAAGGCGGGTGCATACGCGATCCAGGGACGTGGTGGTCTCCTGGTGGCCGGGCTCGACGGCTCACCCCACACGGTGGTCGGCCTCCCGATTCACCGACTCCCCGAGCTGTTCACCAGGGTCGGCCTCGATTTCTGGGAGTTCGTACACAACCCGAACGAGCGACCGTAGCCCGCCGGGGACAACACCGTCTCCGTATCCGTATCCGTATCCGTCTCCGTTTCCGTCTCCGAGTTTCTCGGAGGGAGCGGATCGTCAGCTCGGAGACGGATACGGATACGGAAACGGGCACGGGTGAATACCCGACGAGCGAGCACGAGCGGCGAGCTCGAGCTAATCGCCTACTTTGATGGGTTCGCCGAGCTGCACGAACGAGAATCGCGAGAAGATGTGGTGTCCGTTGAAATCGAGCACGCGAACGTCCTCGGCCCGCTCGAGGTCCGACGCGATGACGTCGAAGGGCACGCCGTAGATTCGCTTGACATCTTCGATCGGGACTTCATAGGCGATGAACTTCGCGATCCCCTTGTGTTGGAGCTTGCCCACCAGGCGCTCGTCGACGAGCGAGGAATACGTGGTGAGGATGAGGATCGGTCCCGTGCCCGAGAAGATGATGTAGGCGCGCATCTTGAGTGACTCCGACATCGGATGATGAGGAAATTGTACCCCGGACCCGTGTCTGAATCACCCTCGGTGGACCACGGGGGTGCTTCAGTGCTCGAATCGGATCGGCGCCCCGAGCTCGGACAGCGTGAATGTGTCGAATATGTGTGGACCGTTGAAGTCGAGAACCCGCATCTCCTTGCCGTGCTCGAGATCTGCCGCAACCACCTCGAACGGCACTCCGTACATTCGATGCACGTCATCGATGGGGACCTCGTAGGCTATGAACTTGTCGATCCCACGGCGCTGAAGAGCCTGAACGAGCGGCGTGTCGGTGACGGCCGGGCAGGAGGTGAGGATGAGGATCGGTCCCGTTTCCGTGAAGACGAGATAAGCTCTCATCGACGCCCCCCTTGACATGGTCGTGCCGTGCGACTTACTCATAATGTGGGTCCGTGGGCTGGACGGCGTCAACATTCAATCGATCAAATGTGCACGGACTCGCCGAGAACCGTGAAAAATCGACGTCAAAAAGTGACCTGAAGCCCATATCGCGCACCCGTTCATGCGGACTGGCCAGCTTGACGGCCCTCCCCTTGAGTGGGGTTCGCCGACGGGTCGCATCCGTTCCCGGAAGCCGAGAGTTGTGGGTCTTCGCATGATGCGTGCCCGGATCTCAGCCCGAGCCGGAAAACGCGGCCGCCATCCCCTCCACGACGCCCCTGGCGAACTCCTCGCGCCACCGGCGATCGACCAACAGGGACCGGTCCGCCTCGTTGGCCATGTTGCAGCACTCCACGAGCACGGCATTCTGGGCGGCCGTGTAACGCAACACGGCCGGCACCCAACTCCGGCGTCCCCTGAGCACCCGATCTCGCACCGGGTCGTCCGGGTGGACCTCGACCCGGTTGCGATCGAGGCTGTCGATGATGTGCTCCGCGAGCCGGCGCGAGGATGCCTCGACCCGCGCCTTGAACTCGCTGCCGAGACGTATCGTGGGATGGTTGCGGTACTCGGCGAAGCGTTTGATGTCGCGCCGATCCACCGTGTACGTCGTGGGCCGTAAATAGCGCGACGGGACGTACACCATCGCGCCCCGAACCGACGGGTGGAGCGAGTCGGCGTGGACCGACAGGAAGACTGTCTTTGACCGGGGGACTCGACTGTCGAGGCGGTTGAGAATGATGTCGTTGGTCAGATACCAACGCAGGTGAACTCCCAACACCGAGTCGGTCAGGTCGTACTGCGGGCGTGTCAGCAGGAAGTGACTCCTGTGCTGCGGGAGCCGATCGCGATCGGGCACGTCGAATCCACGATTCGCGTCCTTCCGGGTCACCCACACCTTTGCCCGGGTGTGCCGCTCGAGGTTCGACTTGATCCGACACGCGACGTCGTACACGTACGTCGCCTCCCACAGTTCGCCGACGATGGCCCCCGTGTCCGTGCCGCCGTGGCCGGCGTCGATCACCACGTGCACCCCCGAGAGGTCCGTCGCCTTGACGATCTCGAGAAACTGGCCGAGCTCGCGCCGTTCCTCCTCCCACTCGAGGCGTCTCGGATCGTCGGTTGGCAGGTATTTCGGAAGCAACAGCTCGAGCGGGATCTTGATCGGATAGCCGATCGGAATGTCGGTCACGTCCTCGATGCCGGATCGTCGGGCGATCTCACTCGCCGTCGCGTTTACCTGGCTCGCATACACCTGGCCGGTGAAACGCACGACCACGGCCGAGTACAGGGCCTCACCCCTCTGGAGTTTGTATAGGGCGTATGCACCCCGATCATCCGCACCGTACGTCAGCGGCGAATCGTCGCCGGCGGGCACATCGGCTCTCGGCACCGGCGTCGTGACCACGGCAGGGATCAGCGAACGGAACTCTTGTCGAAGCGCGCTGGCAGGGATCAGGAGCTTTCGACCACGCCGGGGACCTGCCGCGGCTTCGCCGGGGTTGGCTGCCCGAAGCACGGCTGCGTCGCCCTGGCCATCGGCGAACAGATCGGCGAGAAGAATCCAGCTCTCCTCCCCCCCACCGAATGGATCGAGCACCCAGTGCTCCCACCCGGCTTGCACACGACGATCAGCCGGAAACAACCGGCGGACTGCCTCGATTCGAAGATCCGCACGCAGAGCGGCCACCGGGATGGCGAGCGGCCGGTCCCGGAGAGGTTGGGAGAGCGTCGGATTGGCGTCATCGACGGTGCGAACGGTCACGTCGTCGGCGCAGTACTTCCTGGTGATCGTGATCCAGCCGTCACCCCGGCCCGGCCGCACGATCAGGACGGGCTCCTTGCCGCGATCCCACCTGATGGTGCCGTGCGATTGGAGGTCGGCTTCGATACTCTGGGGTCCCTGTTGGGCTCCCGTCGCCCGCATGACGGCCAGAGCCACTAACGAAAGCACGGCCGCGATTCGCAGTCGACGACCTACGCGATGAGCCTTCACCGCAGGCCCCGCACCTGTTTTCAGCTGCCAGCTCAATCTCGCCAACCCCAGTGTGAAACTCGGCGGGGCTTTCCCCTCTGGCCATCATCTTACAGTGACCCGGCGGTGACGCTGTTTTTCCCGCCATCGTCACCCCGGAGGCTCTGCCCGCACAGCGGTCGAGCCACGATTGAACTCGAGTCGCCCTATACTCGACGAGGGCGCCATGACCACCGCACACCGACCACCGCCGGATCCATCCTCGGAGCAGCCGATTCCGAGCGACTTCCGCGATGCCGTCATCGCGAGCACCCGCGCGGTCTTCGAGGCGCAACACCCCATCACCGCCCTGTTCCACGTCACGACCGTGATCGCGCGAGAGTTCGGGGCGACTCGGTGCTCGGTCATCGGCCCATTCGGCCCGGCGGTCGTTCGGATCCTCGCCAGCTCGGACGCCGAGCCTGCAGAGGACCTCGTGATCTCTCTCGACCGCTATCCCGAACTCCGACTCGCGCTCGAATCGGTCGAACCGGTGCTGATCCGAGACGTCAGCGTCAGCAAACTCATGCAGCCGGTCCGGGACCTCGTTCGTCACTCCCCCACCATCAGCGTGGCCACCGTGCCGCTCCGATTCCCGGAATTCATGGGAATCCTGAGGATCACGTCGAACAGCAAACACCTCACGCCTGCCGACCTCGCCCGGCTCCGCGGCACCGCACACGTCATCGAGCGAGAGATCGCTCGGGCCTCGATTCCCGACGCCGACGAGGAATGCTGTTGGGCCGCTTTGGCGCGCCAGTTCGCGACCGTGATCCTCGAGGTCGCAGGCGACACCCGGATCGTCTCGGTGTCCGGCGACCCCGAGGGCCCCCTCGAACGTCAGTTTGCGGCGCTCGTCGGTCGTCCCCTCTCCGAGGCGCTGGCAGACCCGGACCATGGGGTCATCGGCCCGTCGGTGGTCGAGCTCATGCAGGGCCGCAATCCGACGTCGCCGCAACCGCTGATCACCCGGTTCGCGGCGGGACCACAGTCGCTGCTGCACGCGGTGGCGACGCCGTGCCGTCAGCCCCCGTTTCGAGTGTTGGTCGGCCTTCAGGTCGTCGACGCGGGGGGGCGCGTAGAAGGGATGCTGTTGAACAGGATCGCAGTGCCACTGGTGGTCATCGACCCTCGGGACTCGGTGCTCACGACCGCCAACAGCGCTGCGGTGGCGCTGCTGGGACGATCGGAAGAAAACCTCGCCGGCAGGCCGCTGTCGGACTTCCTGACCCGTGATGGGCAGCGCTTTCGACTCCACGAGAATCCTCACGTCACGGGCGTACTGCGAACTTCCCGTGCCGATGGCGGCGGTGCTCCTCTTGATCCGACGATCGTCGCGCTGCAACCCGACGCATCCGGTCCGGGCATCGACACACGGTTGCAGGCCACCCTCGAACAGCAATCCGAGGAGCTCGAGCGACTGCGACGCAAGGTCGACGAGCTCATGGACCACCGGACCCTCTTTCTCGCCGCGTCGGCTCACGAGCTCAAGACGCCGCTCACCATCCTCCAAATCTACCTGGAAACGTTGCTCGGCGACCTGTCGGACGGAATGACCGAGGAACAACTCGAGTTTCTCCGCATCACTCACGAGAGCCTGCTCCGTCTGCGGCGGCTGGTTCTCAACCTCGTGGACCTCGGTGCGCTTGAGAGCGGCGGCCTCGCGTTGGAGTTCGAGCGAATCGATCTGGAATCCTTGCTGACAGAGGTCGTCGACGAGATGAGGCCCCTGGCGCGACATGCCGGCGTCGACCTCGATCTGCAGATCCCCAAAGGACTCCCGAGTGCCAGGGCCGATGCGGCGCGGTTGAAGCAAGTAGTCCGCAACCTCGTGGACAACGCCATCAAGTACACTCCGGCGGACGGTCGTGTGTTGCTGCAGGCGATTCCCGACGGCCACTCGGTCGTGGTCACGGTCGAAGACACCGGTGTCGGAATCCCCGAGGACCAGCACGAGAACATCTTCCACGAGTACGTGCGTCTCGAAGGGAACGAGCCGGAAGGCGACGCCGGCTCTGGACTCGGCCTCGCGGTCTGCCGCCGCATGGCGACCGCCCTGGGTGGCAGAATCACGGTCACCAGCAAGGTGGGCGAGGGGACGACGTTTGCCGTTCGCCTCCCCCGATGGCCGGAAGACCAGACGTCATGAGTGGTGGCGACTGCGCAGCGGTCGGATCCGTCATGCCGACCCAGGGACAACACAACCCGTTCGCCAGCACGGTCGACCATGGACAACCCCCCAACGCCGACGTCGCTCGTGCTGCGGGCGATGGTGGAATGCCCGGACGCCCCGGCGGCGTTGCTTACGGGGGTTCATGACCAGCGTCGAATACTTCACCCGCTCTCTTCAAGACTTTCTCCGTGAACTGCGCCTTTTCGTCGAGATCGAGTCCCCCACGGGAGAGGTCGCGCAGATGGAACGGGCGGCCGCATTCCTGCAGGCGCGGCTTGCACCGTTCGGCGAGCTGGAGAGCCGCGAGCTAACCGGTTTCGGGCCGCTCGTTCGGCTGCGTCGGCCCGGTACCGGATCTCGCGTACTTCTGCTGGCGCACTACGACACGGTGTGGCCGGTGGGCTCGTGGACCGAGCTGTGGCGCCAGGAGTCCGGGCGAGCCTACGGGCCCGGCGTGTACGACATGAAGTGCGGTCTACTGTTCATCCTGTGGCTGCTCCGGCACCTCGACGACGACGCTCGAAGCCATCCCACACTGGACATCATCTTCACCCCGGACGAGGAGGTCGGATCGCTCGCCTCACAGTCGCACGTCCGACAGGCAGCCGCCGCCGTGGACTTCGCGCTCGTGCTCGAGCCCACGACACTGGACGGCGGCCTCAAAGTCGCGCGCAAGGGATCCGGCAACTACTTCATCGAGGTCGAAGGGCGCGCCGCACACCAGGGCGCCGAACCGGAACTGGGCGCCAACGTCGTGGTGGAGGCAGCGCACCAGATCCTGAGACTTCACGCCCTGGAGGATTCCGAATCGGATACCACCGTGGGTCCAAACGTGGTCGAGGGCGGCACCGTCGCAAACACGGTCCCGGATCGAGCCAGGGTCGAGGTGGACGTCCGCGCCTGGACCGATGGAGAAAGGTACCGCGTCGACCGCGAGATCCGCGGCCTTCTTCCAGTTCTCGACGGCACCCGGCTGCACATCACGGGCCGGTGGAACCGCCCGCCGATGGAGGCTTCAACCGCGTCCATGGAACTGTTCGCGCGAGCGCGGGACATCGCCGGTGGACTCGGACAGTCCGTGGAGGCGGTTCGCTGGGGAGGCGCGTCAGACGCGAACTTCGCGGCCGCCTCGGGCGCCGTCACCATCGATGGTCTCGGTCCCGCCGGAGAAGGTGCGCATCAGCCCATCGAAAACGTCGTCATCGATTCGATCCCAGATCGCCTCGCGCTACTCGCCGAACTCGTCGTCTCACTCGCTCAGCCGCCCGAGTCCTGGCTGAGTGAGGCCGCGTTGAAGCAGCTTCGGGACGGACGACCACACGAGTCCGATGACAGAGTGGAGCGCGTGACCGACTCACCTCTCCAGGTGTGATGTCCGTCACCTCGGGACGTACAGCGTCATCCGCTACGCAGAATGATGCCCCGCAACGTCAATCTCGGCCAACCGGTGTCTCAGCGCTGCCCGCCATCCGGCCACTGCATGAAAGCGCCGCCGGAAAACACGATGTCACAGTCGTAAAAGCCGGTCCCCCCGAGCGGCCAGGAGCCATCCAAGGTCCGGTCACCGCCGCTCGACACGAGGGTGTAGTTGTCGCCGTCACTGGTGTACAAGAACGGGTGGTTCCAGCCGTCAGAACCGTTGAACTGCTTGACGTAGATGCGGAGATCTTCTCTCAGGGCGTCGGCGTCGACGTCGGCGTAGATCGGAAAGAAGCTGAGATCTTGGTGGTACATTTCTACGGCTTCCGAGATCGCGCGCATATCCGCCATCGTCCGCTTCTGGCGCGACCTCTGCAACGCATTGATCAGGTTGGGAATCGCGATCGCCGCAATGAGACCGATGATCGCCACCACGATCAGAAGTTCGATGAGCGTGTATCCTCTTTGCCGCATCGGTCGTCCCCACGGGTCATCAGGCAAATAACGTGCCAAGAAGAGACGAATCCTGACCACACACGGCTTCCAGCCCGGCTCACAGCCTCCTTGTCCGGCATCCTCGCCGTGTGCTAGAGTGAACGACCGCGCGGGCGGGCATAACTCAGTTGGTAGAGTGTTAGCTTCCCAAGCTGAAAGTCGCGGGTTCGAGTCCCGTTGCCCGCTCCAATCCTCCCTCACATGGTGCGATATCTCTCGAGGCCGCGCGGACGAGCTCTCTCCGAGACGAGAATCGAGGCTCTTTCCAGCCGCACACCGCAGCGGTGAAATCCCGGAGAGTGGCGACCCCGACGTCCGTGGTAGAGTTGCGCCATGGGACTTTTTGGTCGCGACGACCGGAGCGAACCAGGGCGCAAAGACCCCACCTCTCAGGCGAAACCCCACCGGTCGGCGCCCGGAGAGAGGGCACCATCCGGCGTCAGCGTGATCGCCGCCCCGACACGCATCGAGGGCTCCATCCTGGGCTCTGAAGAAGTGCGCGTCGAAGGGCAGGTCGTGGGCACCATCGACATCACCAGCCGCCTGGTGATCGCAGACGGTGGGCTCGTCGAGGGCAAGATCGCGGCACGTAGCATCATCGTGGCCGGCCGGGTGATCGGAGACCTCCTTGCAGCCGAGAGAATCGAGCTCGGTTCGAGTTGTACGATGGAAGGCAACATCACGGCGCCTCGAATCCAGATCCACGACGGGGCGACCTTCGACGGTCAGGTTCTCATGAAGAAGCCCTCGGGCTGGAACGCCGGGGCCGACTCGGGCAGCATCACCACCTCTTCAGCCCGCCGAGCCGCGTCCTCGAAGCCACCGGACGCGCCCGACACAGAGACGCTGTAACCGACCGTCCGCTACGCCCCACCTTGCGGCTCCTCATGGTCGGCGCCTGTCGCCCGTCGAGGGGGTGGCAGGAACGGACGATAGTGTTCTCGGTAGATGCTCACCAGGGTCAGGAAGGCGGTCATCATCAGCGGCCCCAGGAAGATACCGACCGCCCCGAACGCCTCGAAACCACCAAGCATGGACATCGCCACCAGCAGCGGGTGGAGCTGAGCCCGGCGGCCGACCAGCACCGGTTTGAGCCAGTACTCCACCACCGTCGCCACCGCCATGAGGGGAATCAGCACTGCGAATGCACGAGCGGTCTCTCCCGCCAGCATCAGCACGATCCAAGCCGGAATGTACACGAGGGAGATACCGATGACCGGGATGAAGGCGAGAATCCACATCACCACGCCCCACAGCGCCGGTCCGGGCAGTCCGAGAACCGCGAACAGGCCCCCGCCGATCAACGCTTGAATCGTCGCGGCGACCCCGTTTCCGATGACGAGCGAGGTGGACATGTCCATGAATCGGCCACTCAGTGTGTCCTGCTCGTCGGCGGGAAGCGGGATGGTCTCGTGGAACCACCACCGCAGCGTGTCTCCGTCCACCAACAGGAAGTAGACCACGATCGCCCAGACCAGGAATCCGACCACGAACCGCAGCAGGCCCTTGGCGAGTGACACCCCCTGTTTGTAGAAGAAAGCGCCGGCGCGCACCCCGATCGCGGTGAACTGGTCGTTGAGGTCGGCAGGTGTCAGCGAGATCCCGATCGGCGCCAGCAGCAGATTCAAACGATCCAGCCGCTCCTGGTTGTCCTGCATGGACTCGAGTAGCGTGCCGCTGGTGAGCTGTGTCGTGCTCAACTCGTAGAACGACAGCGCCTCGGTCGACACCTCTCGCCCGATCAGGAACAACGGGAAAAGAAGCGCAACTACCAGCAGCAGGCAGATCACCATGGCGGCCAACTGCCGTCGCCCACCGAGCGCGGTCGCGAGCCGCCGAAACCAGGGTGCGAGCAGCCCTGCGGCCACGAGGCCCAGGAGGATCACCGACAGAAAGGGCGCCAGCAGGCGCAGCACCACGGCGAGCGTGAGCGCGACACCGATGAGCAGGCCGGCCCATGCGGCCCGGTGGGGAACCGGGCGCCCGTTCGCTGACGAGATATCCATCGCTGTCACATCCTCGCGCGCACGTCGGCGGGCGTCAAGCCGGGCCGAATCTCACGACCTCGGCGCTCCGCCCTTCACCGTCCCGTCGCTATGAGGTGCTCCGCGAGCTGCTCCACGAACCGTTCGACGTCCGCGGCGCCGGCTCGTCACGAGAACCCGGGATCGCGGACCGTGTCGATCGATCGCCGTCTGAGCGCCAGTCGACGCTACCAGATGACCCAGGCGGACATCCTGGCGAACCTCACTCGGTCGACATCGGCGGTCTTCCTGTCCGCTTTCTTTCAGCGGGAGCAGTCCCGCCTGCTGGGCCTCTTTCGTCGGCTCGTGGCCGACTGCCCCGGGTTCCGAGTCCGCCTCGGCCGCGACCTGATGACGGATCCGACCGCCTGTCTCGATCATCTGGTGTCGGCAGCCGACACCGAACTTCCTCTCACGGAGTGATTTCCCCTGCGGTGCGGTCGTCGAGGATCTGAAGAGCGGGATGCTACCCTGAATTCGATGTCCGACCGTGGCCGCTGCATGGCACGAAGAATCCTCTTCATCGCTCTCGCGATCGTTCTGTCCGTGGTGGCAGTGGAAGTTATCCTGCGCATCGCGGCGGCCGCGATTCCAGAGGTAGACGCTGTTCTCGGAACCGGCACCTCCCCGACCGTGCCGGACCCGGTGTTGGGACACCGCCCGGCGCCGCAAATGTCGGACAGCGACACGGCCGGGTTCCGAAACCCGAGACGGCCCGACGTCGTACCGGTCGTCGCAATCGGCGACTCTCAGACCTTTGGTGTCGGAGTCACCCGCCAGGAATCCTGGCCCCATGTGCTGGGCAACGAGCACGGCATCCCTACCTACAGCATGGCGTACGGTGGGTACGGACCGACGCACTACCTGGTCCTCGGCCGCGAGGCTCTCGACGAGCTCGATCCCCGGGTGATCGTGGTCGCGATCTACCCCGGCAACGACCTGGTCGACTCGTGGAGAATGGTCCACGAGCGCAATCAGCTGCAGGAGTTCTTGCCTGACGGCGCCGATGCCCCGGACTTCACTGCCGGCCAACCCGGCGAACCACCCCCCCAGTCGGAGTGGTTGCGGCTGCGCGAGGCGACCGCGGGGACGGGCGGAGGCGTGGGCAGCCTTCGAACGGTTCTCGCCAGGCACACCAGGTTGTACGGTTTCGCGAGAGCTGTGAAGCGGACTGCGGCACGTTCGTTCTCCAGCGACGCGGGTCTGCAGCGTGCCGATCCCGACCCCGAAGTCGTCCGCGCGACCGTCGCCAACGCGGACCCGGAGATGTTGCTCCCGGTGCGGGCCGGCGCCGTCGCGACCGTTCTCACACCGGGTGCACGGAGAGCCGTCGTGGATCTGTCGGATGCGAGGATTCGCGAGGGTCTCCGGCTGTCCCTCGAAGCGATTCGCGCACTTCACCTCGAGGCGTCGCGCGCGGGGGTCCGAGTGGTGGTGCTGATGCTTCCCACCAAGGAGAACGTGTTCGCGCTTTGGGTGGATACCACCGACGGTGCGGATCTGGTCCGCCAACTGGTCGACGACGAAAGTCGGATATGGGGCGAGTTCACCGCCCTGTGTGACGACCTCGCTGTCGAGTGCGTGAGCGCCCTCGGCGGATTGCGCAGCGCCGTGCAGGACGGATCAAACCCCTACTTCTCCGACTGGGACGGCCATCCCAGCGTGCTCGGTCATCGTGTGATCGCTGCAACCGTGGCCGCGTCAGCCGCGATCCGCGATCTCCCGATCAGACCCTGATGCCAGCCGGCGCCGTGCTCTTGTCCACCGGCGATGCGTCGTGATTGTCGGCTCAAGACGCCGTGACCGAGATTTCGTGGCCGTTCCCGAATTCGCTCCCGACTCCGATTTCGACTGCGAACCCGATCCCGAATCCGAAGAGACGGTGCCCCTCCAATACCTGAACGGAATCGACTCAAGAGTAGTACGGGATGGAGTGGGACCGGTGGCGGGGCCGGATTCGTTGGCTCGCCGAGGGTACCGGCTAGCTCCAGTACTCCGGGTCTCCCATTTCCACCACCAACTCCGGCTCGAGCAACTCCACTCTATCTTCCGGCTCGACCAGGTCGTCCAGATCGGTCGCATCCCAGACCCCGAGCAACGACCGCCACTCCGCTCCCCGCATACGTTCGGTCGCGAGGTCGTGGCTCAGACCGAGGTGGATCAACTGCCGCACGAATTCGCCGAGGGGGAGGCTGCGCTGCCGGGCGCGCTCCTCGAGGAGCATGACCACCTCGTCACTCAGATCGAAAGAGGTTATGTCGATCACTGCCCACCCCCATTGCGTCAAACGTCACCATCCTCGAGGTTGACGGAACGAGCGCTGCCAGTCAAGGCCCCGGGGTGATCGATCCGGTACCTCTGTGGCCCGTGCCACCTTGCGACCCGTTGCAGGCGCACACATTGCGAACGAATCTGTTGAGAATCGCTCATTCCTATCCCATTGTGTCAGGTTGGCCGCGTTTTCGTACCCACATCAGTTTCCGTCCACACTCCCGGATGGCCACGATCTCCCGGCCATGAGGTCCATCTGAGTGGATTCAAGGCTTTTGGGCCCTTCCCGGGGGATGTCGTACGGCCAAAGGAACGAAAACGGTGGGAGCTCGAGCCGACCCGCCGGCAGAATCTGGGCTACTTCCCCCGACGGCGCACGCGCCAACCGGCCCACAGTGAGTCGAGCGCCTGCACGGACAGATCGATCAGACGCCGGAGCCGCAGCCCCGCGTGTCCGGCGGACGACCGCGGTCTGCCGTAGAGAAGCTCGAGCCCCTCCCTGCGCTGCCACAGGTTGGAGTACACCTTCCCGAGCAACGTGCGGATACGAGACGAGGAGGCCAGCGGGTCCGTGATGTGCACGATGCGGAGCGAGCGTTGATACTCGGGATCGAATTCCCCCGCAATGAGGGGGCGCAGCATCAGCGCCGGCTCGTCGCCTTCGGCCAGGATCGACACGAGCCTGTCTCCATCTGCGAGGCGACGGGCGAGCTGCCAGGTCGAGGTGACTTCACCCCGGCTCACGCTGGCCCCGATTCATGGCCACGATCGCTCGAGGAATCGCTGCCACGCCCGGGATTCGAGATCGAAGTCCTGAACATCGGCCACCATGCGGAACAGCGGATAGGACCGCGGCGCCGAACCATGCAGAGCGATCCCAGTATGACGAGTCCGCAGCCGCACCCACGTACACCAGTCTGTTGTGCCGCCGATCAAAGAACTTCTTCCACACCGCGCCGTCGTCAGATTCGATCCGTGCGCGCTCCCCAATTCCTCTACCTACCGATCGACCGTACCGACCGCAGAATCAGCTTCCATCCGTTGGGGATCAACACAGCCGACAGCCCGACACTCGCCGCGACACCAATGATCAGAGGGACAATCCAATGCCCATCCGTGCGAGCACCGAGAGAGAGTTGGTCGGTCGCGAGGAGGCCAAGTCCAGCTACAAGAAAAACAGCGAGAATGCGCACGAGAATCGACGAGATGGATCGCGGCCCCGTGTCCAACAGCCGCGCGACAAGCAGGAAATGGGCTGGAGTCGACGCCACGACCGCGACCGTATAACCCGCCGCCACTCCTGTGACGCCCCACTGCAAACCAGTGATGAATCCTACGGCGTTCAGTCCCAGAGCAATCAAAGTCCATTTGAAAGACAAATCCGGCCGACCAAGACCATTGAATAGCGGAGGAGAAAGGCTCATCATAACCTGTATAGAGGCCACGACACAGAGCAGCTGAAATGGGATAACAATCCTCATCCATTTTGCGCCGAGTACCCACGGGATAATCCACGGTGAAAAGAAGCATAGAACACCAACGACGGGAATACACACGACCGCCAATCCACTCAACGTCTCGAGATACGCCCTTCTGGCGACCGCTTTGTCTCTCTGGACTTTTGCGAACGCCGGGAAGGCCACGTTCGCCAATGGTCGCGCGAGATACTGCAGTGGACCGGCCACCCCCTGGTACGCGAACGAGTAAATGCCCAGCGACTGGGCGCCCAGGAACTTACCGACCAGGAGGTTGTCCAGATTCCTGTTGAAGTAATTGACCAGTCGGGCTCCGACGAGGCTTCGCGAATATCTCCAGAGTTGTGTCACGGCCAGCCACGAGATCTTCCCACCCGGCCGCCATGAAGCCTTCAGGATCATCCACATCGAAGCGCTCGACACCCTCAGGAGACGATCCACGACGAGGGCCCAGACGCCGAGACCGCCCACCGCAGCACCTATCCCGCCTAACCCACCGATCAGGGTGGAGGCGATTCTCCTGACTCCTAGCGTCCGGAAGTCCATGTCACGCTGGAAGGTGGCGCGGTACACGGCATCCGGAAATCCGAGGACGAGGCTGATCCCAAGCACACGAACGATCGGAACGACCTCTTCACTCCCGTAGAACTTGCCCACCGCCGGCGCGCCAACGACAAACAACAACGCCGCACAACACGACGCCAGCGCGACGCACCAGAACACCGTCGTGCGGTGATCATGGGTAAGCTCCCTGCGCTGCACCAGCGCCGCGCCGAAGCCCAGGTCGAGAATGTTCTCCGCGAAGGACAGGAAGACGACGACCATCGCGACGAGGCCGAAATCCTCCGGTGCCAGCAGTCGGGCAAGAATGATCCGGAGCCCGAGATGAAGGAGTTGGCCCAGGAACTGCGTAGACAGTCCCCAGGCCACCCCGCGGGTGCTCATTGTGAGCAGGCTCTCGCTCTCTGGAGTCGACATGTCGTTCAAACGCGACGGTTTCGCTGCCTGGGCCAGGATGTTCCTGATCGTGCTGGCCCGATGACTTCTGAGCATCCAGTTACGAACGGCGTGGGTGACGGCACGGGTGTCTGCGGCTCATGCCCTGTGAACCGAGCCGTCGCGCGGCCGGAGTGTGCCCCGTGTGTCCAGGATGAGCGAGGCATGGTTCAGCACGAGGTCGTAGTCCACGTCGCGGTGGTGGGTCACGAGGAGAACGACGTCAACCGCCTCCAGCGCACTCACGGTCAGATCGACCGATTGCATGGCCGGTAAATCAGGCCAGCTGCGCATCCTGGGCGCGACCGGTATGTGGGGGTCGTGGTAGCTCACCTCGGCACCGAGCCCGAGGAGGCGGTCGATGATCTCGAACGCCGGGCTCTCACGCGGGTCGTCGATGTTCGGTTTGTAGGCGAGGCCGAGGACCAGAGCCTTCGATCCGTTCACCGGCTTGCCCTGTCCGTTCAGAGCGAGGGTGAGTTTCTCGATGATGTATGCCGGCATCCGGGTGTTGATTTCCCCGGCGAGTTCTATGAACTTCGACGTCACCCCGTACTCGCGGGCCTTCCACGAAAGGTAGAACGGATCGATCGGAATACAGTGGCCGCCCCACCCGGGGCCGGGGTCGAAGCGCATGAAGCCGAAAGGCTTGGTCTCGGCGGCATCGAGAACCTCCCACATGTCGACGTTCATCCGGTCGAACACCAACTTGAGCTCGTTGACAAGCGCGATATTGACCGCGCGGAAGATGTTCTCCATGAGCTTTGCGGCCTCGGCCACCCGCGCCGACGAGACGCGCACGGTTGCGTCGACCACCTGGCCGTACAACGCCTGGGCCAGGTCTCCCGAAATCTCGTCGACGCCCCCCACCACCTTCGGAATGTTGCTGGTGCCCCACGCCGGGTTGCCGGGGTCCTCGCGCTCCGGGGAGAAGGCGAGGAAGAAGTCGGAGCCGCACCTCATGATGCCGGCTGGTGCCCGCCCGCCGGCCGACCGGTCGGTCCCACCGGCGCCGCGTCGGTCACAGCGGCCCTCGAGGATCGGGAGCAGGAGCTCGCCAGTCGTGCCCGGATATGTCGTGGATTCGAGGACCACGAGCTGGCCGGGGCGGAGCCGTTCACGGACCTGGAACGCGGCACGCCGTACGTATGTCATGTCCGGCTCGCGCTGCTTCGTCAGCGGCGTCGGCACACAGATCAAGATCGCGTCCGGCTCGTCGAGTCGCGCAAAGTCGGTCGTCGCCGCGAGCCTGCCCGACGCGATCGCCGATCGCACACGGTCGCTCTCCAGGTGCCGGATGTAGCACTCGCCACTCCCGAGCGACTCCACCTTGCTGGCGTCGAGGTCGAAGCCGAGCACCGAGAAGCCGCGCTCGGCAAACGTCAGTGCGAGCGGCAGCCCCACGTAGCCCAGGCCGATGACGCCCACCGTGGCGCTCCGATCCTGGAACCTTTCGAGTAACGCCTCGTCATTGTCGTGCACGGTTCGTTTTCCTCTTCTGATGCCTCGCGTTGCGCATCGTCCGAGACGGCTCGGTTCGCGACCGCCGCCCCGGGGGCTTGATCAATGAACGCAGCCCGTTCACTTCGACGGGGTCAGACCCTGGATCGTCGCCGTCAACATCCGCGCGATTTCGTCCGCCTGGCGGATATGGTTCATGACGTCGAGTCCCGAGACCAGGCTCGACCGGTGGAGTAGCCGAAGCCAAAACAGCGTCTGCCTCGCAGACTTCAAGGCTGCGCGAAGGGAGACCAGGGCCTCGCCTCGGTCCCCTCCCGCGACAGACTCCTCGACGGCGGCTCCGATGCCGGCCCCGCTGTCGAGGAGTTGCCTCGAGACGACGAATTCACCGCAACTCTCGAGCACGCTGCACAGTTCGACAATCGCGAGCGCGAAAGAGAAGCTCTTGCTGCGGAGCTGGTCGATTCCACGCCCGTCCGTACCGCCGTCACGACCGCCGGCGTCGGGGGGCGGGGTCGGTGACGGCTGCCCTGGGCTTTGTTCACTCATGCCACGCTCTCCTGTTCCCGATCAGGCACACACCACCGCTTCACGCCGTCGTCTGCCGGGGCCGAATACACAATCCCGTCGCTTGAAGTTCGCCACCTTCTTCGAATCCCGGCGCTGACTCGATTGGCGCACGATCTACCCCGCCTTCGCACGGCCTTCCTTCGCGCCTCCTCTGGTCGGCCTGTCACCGTAGTGGTAGTACGAGTAGTAACCCGAGTAGTAGTATGCGTCGCGTTCGAGATCGACCTTGTTGAGCAGCACGCCGGCGAGACGGACACCGGTGCGTGACAGCAGGCGCATCGCTTTTTGCACCGGCTGCCGCTTGGGTCCCGCGTACTGCACCACCAGCAGCACCATGTCCACCAGCCGCGCACACATGACCGGATCGGTCACCGTGGCAGTCGGCGGCGTGTCGATGACAACCCACTCGTGCATGGCTCGAGCGTCCTCCAGCAGGTCACGGAAGCTCGCCTTGCCGAACAGCTCCGGCGGATTGGGGGGCAACGGACCCGACGTGATGACGTCGAGATTCGGGACCTCGGCCAATGTGTGCATCACCTCCGACGCCGCGCGCTCGCCGAGCACCACCGACGTGAGCCCGCGCACGTTGTTGGCCCCGACCAGCTGGTGGACGCGGGGCCTGCGGAGATCCGCGTCGATCATCAGCACTCTGCTGCCCCCGGTCGCCAAAACCTTTGCCAGGTTGAACGCGACCGTGGTCTTCCCCTCCTCCGGCACCGCCGAGGTGACCATCATCACCTGGCAGCCGTCGCCACGGGCCGCCAGCAGAAGGGCGGTGCGCAGCGACTGGAACGCTTCTCGAAGCACCTGTGCCGTGTCCTCCGTCAAGGTGGGCAGGGCGGACAGAACCTCCAGTCCCAGATACCCCTCCACCTGATCCGGGGTGCGAAGACTCTGGTCGAGGAAGTCGAGAAACACTACGAGACCGACCCCGAAGAGCAGTCCGAAAAGCCCCGAGAGGATCAGGCTACGCCTGAGGTTCGGGCTGTACGGTCCTGCCGGCGGACGTGCCGGCTCGATCACACGCACGTTGTTGGCAGCCGCCGTCGACGAGATATCGGCTTCTTTCAAACGCGCCAACATGTCCTCGAGGAAACCCTTGTTCTGCTCGTACTCGCGCTGGAGGCGGTCGTGCTCGAGACGTTGCTTGCTGAGCTCGATCGACTCGTCACGCAGTGCCTCGATGTTGTCGTACAGCGCCTGCTCGCGACGCCGCGCGATGTCGTAGTCCGTCTGAATCGAAGTACCTATGTTTTCGATCTGCTCCTGGACGCGGGCATCAACGCCGGCGATCCGCGAGCGCAGCTCCTGGATCGTGGGATGTCCCTCCTTGAGCGTCCTGAGCTTGTCCGACAGCTCCACCTCCAGGTCGTAGCGCTGCTGCCGAAGGCTCTGGATCGTGGCGTCCTGCAGGATCTCCGGAAATCCGGTCTCCGACAGGTCCGACGCGCGCAGCTGGCGAAGAGCGGCGTGCTTGGTCTCGACCCGAATCCTATCGGCCTTGGCGGCGCCGTACTCCCTGGTCAGAGTGTCGACCTGCTCCTGGATCACGTTCTCGTCCTGGTCCGCAAAAAGGTACGAGTCCTCACGCTCCTGGAATCTCATCAACCGCTGCTCCGACGCGGCGAGCTGCCCTCGCAGCGGGTCGAGTCTCGACTGGATCACCTCGTACACCTGCCGGGTACGCTCCAAGCTGGACTCGATGTTGGCGGCAACGAACTCCTCGACGTAGATGTTGAGCCACTCGGCAACGGTGTCCGGATCCCGTCCGGTCATCGATACCCGGATCACGAACGAGTCCTTGACGGGCTCGGCGCCGATCCGGCTCATCAGCGCTCCGGCCGCATCTTCACCGGAGAACTCCGGGTGGGCATCAAGTCCGAGCCGGTCGACCACTCGCTGGGCAAGCGAACGCGTCTGGAGCACCTGGATCTGGTCCGCGATGAACCGATCCATCTGCCACCAGCTCATCCACATGTCGAGCTGGTTCTGCGTCAGCTGCGGTGCTGGATGAAGGGTGATCTTGCTCTCCGCGCGGTACAGCTTGGGTCGGGTCATCGACCACGCGGCAGTCAGCACTACGGTCGCGGCCGGCACTCCGACGACCAGCCACTTGTGCGCCCACACGAGGTGGGCGTAGTCCATCACGTTGAGCTCGGGCTCGGGCTCCTCGACCCACACCGCGTCCCGTGGCATGACCTGGAGGTGCGGCGGACGCGGCCTTTGGGGTGGTGTCGGGTCGTGGGGGTCGTGGTTCATGTCACGGACTCCACTCTCGATCCGGTCAGACGTGGTAGAAGTCTCGATACCACTCGACGAACTTCTTGACGCCCGTCTCGATCGGCGTGGACGGGCGGTAGTCGACGTCCTCGACAAGGGCTGAGACGTCGGCGTACGTGTCTGGCACATCCCCCGGCTGCATCGGCAGCAGGTTCTTTTGCGCGGTCAGCCCGACACAGTCTTCGATCACCTCGATGTAACGACTCAGTTCCACGGGTTCGCTGTTGCCTATGTTGTACACCCGCCAAGGCGCACAGCTGGTCCCCGGATTGGGACGGTCGCTGTTCCAGCTCTGGTCGGACTCCGGGATGAGGTCCATCGCCCGCACGACGCCCTCGATGATGTCATCGATGAAGGTGAAGTCGCGTCGATGATTGCCGTAGTTGTACACATCGATCGGCTCGCCCGCGAGGATCTGCCGAGTGAACTTGAACAACGCCATGTCGGGGCGTCCCCACGGGCCGTATACCGTGAAAAAACGCAGTCCCGTGCACGGCAAACCGTACAGATGGGCGTAGGTGTGGGCCATCAGCTCGTTGGCTTTCTTGGTGGCCGCATACAGCGAGACCGGGTGGTCCACGTTGTGGTGGACCGAAAACGGCATCGCGGTATTCGCCCCATACACCGAACTCGACGAGGCGTACACCAGGTGTCCGACGCTCGAGTGGCGGCACCCCTCGAGCACGTGCAGAAAGCCAACCACGTTGGTGTCGACATAGGTGTGGGGGTTGTCGATCGAGTACCGGACGCCGGCCTGCGCGGCGAGATGAACCACCCGACTGAAGCTATTCGCCTTGAAGAGCGCCTCCATGCCGAGCCGGTTGGCCAGGTCGAGCTTGTGGAACTCGAAACCCCGGCATGGCCGCAGCAGGTCGAGGCGGGCCTGTTTCAACGACACGTCGTAGTAGTCGTTGAGATTGTCAACGCCGACCACCTTGTGGCCGGCGTCGAGAAGCCGTGACGCCAGGTGGAATCCGATGAAGCCGGCAGCACCGGTAACCAGCACCGGGTTTCCCGACGTGGGAGAGGATGTCCTCATCAAAGTGGTTTGACCTCCGAGGTTTCAGACTCTGATCTCTTACTTCGAATGTCGGCAATCACACCTATCCTCCGGTCGGGATGGTTGATCCGCTGTCGGCGCCTGGCAAGCACTGTTTCGTCCAGCTCTCCAACTCTCTGATCGTTCCGCCGTGCGCGACGGACCGAGGATGCCGTGAC
>JBFELO010000045.1:0-32481 GCA_041552055.1 Candidatus Sulfomarinibacteraceae bacterium
CCATCGCTCGGGGAGAAGGAATCTTCAATCTTGAATCTTCGGTTCATCCGGAATTCCGTGGGATGAGATAGCCAACGGCGGCAGAGACGGCATCCAGCGGCAGGGTCAGCAGCCGGCGGCAGGGTTCAGTATTAGCGGCGGCCTTCAGGGGCAGAAGTCGGATGTAGCGACGACGGCATGACCCCTTCGGGTCGTTCATATCGGGGAGTTTTTGGCGGGAATATGAACGACCCGGAGGTGACCATGCCCGAACGCCGCGCCAACAGCAACCTCATTGCCCATGAGAAGGCACTCGAAGCAGCGGGCACCGCCATCAAGCTCGTCCTAAGGGTCCCGGCTCCTCTGAAACCTATTGCCGATCAAGTGATTCGCTCAGCAAGCTCGGTGCCCGCCAACCTGGCAGAAGGCCACGGTAGGGTCGGTCGCGACCGGGCGCACTGCTAGAGAATCGCCTATGCCTCGGCCAAGGAGGTCGACAGCCACCTGCGGCTCCTCGCCGCTGCAGGTGCAGTCAACCGAACTACAGCAGACATCGCTCTCGATGGCTTCGATCAAGTGCGAGCCATGACGTGGCGCCTACTCAACCCGCAATCCTGATCATCGGCGTGTCCAACCATTCGCCAGGGATCCGTCGCTGCGTCCGACATCTGCCACTGAACCCGCCGCTGGCTGCTGACCCTGCCCCTGTCCTCTGTCGCTGCAGCTGCCGACTACTTCATCTCATCGAATCCCGGATGACCCTAACCTGGAGCCGGCTGGGTGGTGGCGACGCGGTCCCCGGACCCCTACTTGTTGATGATCTTCCGCGCGACCTGTTTCACCGGTAGGACGCGATCCAGCTTGTGCCCGATCTGCGTGAGCTTGTCGAGGACGATCGCGGTGCCAGTGGATTCGCGATAGCACTCGCCGCAGCGGGGCAGGGTCTCCCAGTCCTTGTTCTTGAAGGCATCCATGTAGCCGGTCACCGTGTCCGATTCCAGGATCTCGCGAACGGTCTGTGTCTTCATGTCGCCGATCGGCTGGGCGCCGTCGTAGTCGTAGCAGCAGTGGGTCACGCTGCCGTCCGCCAGCACGATGAACCAGCGGAACGGATAGCCCTGGAAGCACCCGTGGTACGCCTGGTGGAATTCGGTGGCCTCCGACGTGTCCATGCCCTCGCAGGTCTTCTCGATGACGTACGCCTGCGGGTATTCATCAAGGTCGAAGAACTCCTCGAACTCGCGCACCGTCTCCTTGGAGGTCTGCAGCGCGATCATGCGCTGGATCTCCACCCGGATGTCGTGCCCTCTGGAGACCTCGAGGAACGTCCGGATGTTGTCCACGACCTGGTCGAACTTGCCGCCCCGGCGCACCTGCGGATAGACCTCCGGGTTGATGGTGTCGACACACAGTCGGATCCGCTCGAGTGAGGTGTCGAGAAGCTCACGACCGTACTCCTCGTCGAGCATCATGACGTTGGTCGACACCGAGCAGCCCGGGAACAGGTCGATCGCCTCGGCCAACCGCGGGTAGAGCAGCGGCTCGCCCATCTCGTGCAGCCACGACACCGTGATCCCGACGTCACGGAAGTCGGCCGCCACCCTCTCCACCAGCCACCACGGCATGTCGCCTTCGGCCCGGTCGAGGTTGCCCATCGGACACATCCCGCAGCGCAGGTTGCACCGGTTGGTGAGCTCGACCGCAACCTTGGCGGTGTGAATGTCGAGAATCGGTCTCACGCAGGTACTTTAGCACGAAGACGTTTCGAGGATCGAGGATGGGTGCCCGGACCACTGTCAGTTCTCAGCAAGGGGTCAGGGGCCCGGGAACCGGGTTCGGGACCCTCGGGCTTCCCGGGCGATGAGGTCCCGCGCCCCCCTCCCACTCGCAGTACGCTCGTCATCCTCATCGTCATCGCTCGCCACGACAGAACCGGTAGGCGCGCAGACCTCTGCGAGCCCTTCTCCGTCTGCGCCTTCCGCGGGTGCCCCCTTGGACAATGTTGGGCCCCGACCGGCCTTCTCACGCCGGTCGAGGAGTTCCCAACATTGTCAACGACGGCACCCCGCACGTCGTGCCCTCTTCGGTCCGTCAGGCAACGTCACGACTGATTCGGGATGCGAGGGGCGCGCATGGAGCTGCGCGTCTACATTTGTGCCTGGACTCCATGTCATCGGGAGCTTCGAGCAGGTGATTCCTGCCGATCGGTGGCGCGGTGAACCGCAGCCAAGGATGCGTTCACAGGACGCGTGGGCGGGACCGGATCCTCATCCGCGGACTCCGAGCCACTCTGGCAAATCGGCGATCGAGTCCAGCACCGCGTCGGGCGGACGCTCGAGCGCCGCGAGGTCCTTTTCGCGGAACGTACCCGTTCGCACCGCCACCCCCAGGCATCCGGCGTCGTGGCCGCCCAGCACGTCGTTGACCGGGCTGTCTCCAACCACGACGATCCGCCCCGGCGGCACACCGAGAGACGCCGTCGCGGTCTCGAAGAACGCCCGGCTCGGCTTGCCCACCAGCACCGCCTGCTGACCGGTGGCGTACTCGAGCGCGGCAACGAACGGCCCGGCGTCCAGCTGCAGGCCCCGGCCGGCATCCCAGCTGCGGTTCTTCTGGATCGCGACCAGTCGAGCACCGTTGGTGATGGCGCGGAACGCGGTGTTGAGCACCTCGAAGGTCCACGCCTCGGCCAGGTCGCCGACCACGACGTGATCCGGCTCGCGGTCGTTCCGCTCGAACCCGGCAAACTCCTCGAACGTCGCCTCAGCGAGCAGGAGTGACACCCGCCTCGCGCCCTGTTGTTCGAGCCACCGCGCGGCCGCCACCGGTGCGGTGTGGAGCTCGTCGGCCGAGATCTCGAAGCCCATCCGCCCGAGCCGCGTCACGAGGGCCGACCGGGGTCGGCGGGTGGTGTTGGTCGCGAAGAACAGCGGGATGCCCGCGGTGCGCAATGCGGCCACCGCCGCCGGCGCGTCCGGCACCTCCCGGTCGCCGACGTACAGCGTGCCGTCAAGATCGATGATGCAGCCGTCGGCGCGCTTTGTCATGCCTCCTCCAGCGCCTCGACGAAACGATCTCCCAACGCCTCCAGCCGCCATCCTGTGAGGCCCGCTGCTTCGAGCGCGGCACGGCTGTCACCGGCGGCTGCGATCTCAAGCACCGTGGCCTTGGGACAGACCAGTCCGGGCTGGAGGTCCAGCTCGGCCGCGACCTCGTCGCGCACCTCGGACAGACGTTTCATGCGACGGCGGACCGTGGCCGGCGGCTGTGGTTCTCGAGGTGCCGACCGACGGCGCGGTGCGCTGCGTGGCTTCTGCAGCTGGCGCAGGACAGCTCGGCCCCAGCGGCGGACGAAGCGTGCTCCAAGTCCGCTGACCCGGGCCATCTCTTCCATGTCCTGCGGCGGATCGAGCGCCAGCTCCAGCATGGGCCGGTTGCCGAGGACCTTGAACGGCGGCAGGTCACGGCGCTGCGCCTCCCGGTCGCGCCACTGAAACAGGTCGTACATCCGGTCTCGGGCGGCCCCCGCCAGCGATCGTGCCCCCTTGATGCGCTCGAACGCCAGTGGGTCCTGTGCCGGCGCGTTGTACCGAACCTGTTCGAGCTTGCGAAAATCCTCCTCGGCCCAGGGCCAGCGGCCGACCTCTTCCAGTCGCGACCGCAACCGATCGGCGAGTGGAATCAGATAGGCGGTGTCCGCGGCCGCATAGGCCAGCAGCTCCGGCGACAGCGGTCTCCTCCCCCAGTCGGCCCGTTGGTGTTTCTTGTCGAGCTCGAGGTCGAACTCGAGCTCGAGCAGGGCGCCGAGACCAGTCTTCGGTTCCCCCAACAGCTGGGCCATGACCTGGCTGTCCTCGAGCCCGGTGACGCGGGCGCCATAGTCCCGATCGAGCACTCGCAGATCGTAGTCGGCGCCGTGCATCACGACCGCCACCGACGGATCGGCAACCGCTGTCCACAGGGGATTCAGCCGGTCCGGGCCGAGGGCGAGCGGATCGATGATGAAGTGGGTGTCGTCCGCCGAGATTTGGATCAGGCACACCTTGTGAAAGTAGGAGTGGAGCGAGTCGGCCTCGGTGTCGAGCGCGATGCGTCCGCCGGATACGCACGCCCGTGCCACAGTGACCACGCCGTCGGCAGAGTCGATCCACTCTGGTCTGGTGTCGTCGAGCATTGCAGGATGGTATCAGAGGAGTGGATGGCAGCCGTCTACGAATCGTGATCAAGGGACCCGGGAACCGGAACCGGGACCAGGGGACCGGGCCCCTGCCCGCCGAAAAGCTGCGGTTTACTCCACCGACACGTGCACGCGCGAAGTGGGCGCCTCGTGTGTCAGGAGGCCGACCCGAACGGCAGGCCGCCGACATCGCCTCCTGCGGGGTGCCGTCTTTCACAATGTTGGGACCACAGTCGCCATGGCGGGGCGTTTCTTCCGGGTCCCAACATTGTGACAGGGGGCACCCGCGGGGAAGGCGCCGGGGAGAGGGCGCGCTGCAGCTACGCCGGTTTCGCCGATCGAGAGGTCTTCTGCGAGCTTTCTGTATCACTCGGCAACGAGGTCATGAACGGCGTGAAGAAGAAAACACAGTGTCAGTCGAGAGATCACCTTTGCGCCCTCTTTGCGTCTTAGCGTCTTCGCGGTTCACACGCCTCTGCCACGTGTTACCCTGAGCGATCCGTGTTCGGGAGGCGACAATGGCACTGCGCAACAAACGGCTCGCATTCATCGGCTGCGGCGCCATGGCCGAGGCAATGGTCAAAGGTTTGCTGGTCAAAGAACTGGTGAGCCCGGAGCAGATCGTCGCCAGTAACCCCAGAGAGGAACGGGTGCAGGAGCTCGTAGACCGCTACGCAATTCGTGCGACCACCAGCAATCGGGAGGCCGCGTCCGGCGCCTCGATCGTGAACGTGGCGGTCAAGCCTCAGTTCTTCGGGGAGGTCGTGGAGGATCTGGAGTCCGCCTTGGATCCGTCGACGTTGGTGCTGACGATTGTTGCGGGCGTCAAGATGAAACGCGTGGCCGACAGCCTGGGGACGCCCAAGGTGGTGCGCGTGATGCCGAACACGCCCGGTCAGATCGGCCGCGGCATCTCGGTGTGGACAGCAACCGGAGCCGTGGATGATGCAGAGTACGACCGAACCCGGGCAATCCTCTCCGCCCTGGGGAGCGAGGTCTACGTGACCCATGAGGACGAGCTCGACATGGCGACCGCGCTCAGCGGTACCGGACCGACCTACGTGTTCCTGTTCATGGAGGCACTGGTCGACGCGGGGGTTCACATGGGTTTCTCGCGCAGGGTCGCGACCAGGCTCGTCTCGGAGACGATCCTCGGATCTGTGGAGTACGCAGCATCGACCACCGATCACCTGGCAAAGCTCCGCAACCAAGTGACGTCCCCCGGCGGGACCAGCGCCGAGGCCGTCTACGAGCTCGAACGGGGCCGGCTCCGGACCGTGCTGACGGACGCGGTGTGGGCGGCCTACCGCCGAAGCGTGCAGCTCGGCGAGATGGTGAAGCCCGATCACGAAGAGAGGCAGTGAGGGCCACCGCCCGCCCGCTCATCGTCTCCATCCTCATCGTACGCTCGGCTTCGGTTCGCGACGCTCTCCCCAGTTCGACGCGCCCTCTCCCCGGCGCCTTCCCCGCGGGTGCCCCCTGAGACAATGCAGGGACCAATGGAACCCTCCAACCGGCGATGGTGCTCCCAACATTCGCAAAGACGGCACGCCCGCACGAGGCGCTGTCAATGATCTGCCGGTCGCTTCGACCGCCCGACACCCCAAGCGTCGTCTCAGCGACCCGAGTCCCTTCTTCCGATTGGAATGGTGGATTCGATCGCGGTGGAGATTCGGGCGCGAATCGAAACGTGCGTGGACCCGGGGCCGACGAACCGCGGGTCCACATTTTCTCTGCAACCGATGCGCGCGTCACCGAGGGGGAATCAGCGCGTACAGACGGAAGGCCGGGATCAGGAGCTGGACCCTAGCGGCGGCTCGCACCACGTGGTACTTGCGGTGCTGGTCTACGGTCAGGATGCCGTGTTCGAAGCCATCCACGTAGTCACGGTGGAGCCAGAGCAGCTCCTCGAGCAGGCCGTGCCGCTCGATCGCGTATTCGCCGACGACGTCGGCGTCCGGATCACCCGACTCGAACAGGGTCTTGAGCTCTTCATTGATTTCCTGCACGCGGTCGCGCAGCGGTCCGGACAGGGCCGTGGTCTCGTCGATCAAGACGTCCCAGGCTTCGATCTGGGCCTCGCTCAGGTCGAAGTATTCGATGATGGCGGTCTTGGCGTGGTCAGGTACCGATCCCTTGGTGTTCGCGAGCTGTAGCAGGTCACCGGGACCGTCGAAGCCGGGGGCACCGTCGCCCGGGCCCGAGACGAGCGCTCCGGCATACGCCGCTGCCGGCAGCGCGAGGGTGATCAGCAGCGCAACGATCGGGATTCTCTTCATGATGTGCTCCTTTCTTCGGTCGACATTCGACCTTGAGACGTCGGCCGTGGGGCTGGGGTTGACAGCAGGACAATCGACGGCTGACGGTATAGACTCTGGGGCGAAGGGAGTGTCCATGATTACCGTGACCGAAACCGCACAGGCGAAAATCGGCGAATTCGTCGCAGATGCCGGCGAGGAGTGCCGTGGCGTGCGCATCCGGGCCGCGAAGGTCGGCAAGCACACTTTCCGCTATCAGATCCACCTGGTGCGTGACCAGGACATCGAGGACGCCGATACCCGCATCGACCTGGACGGCTTTGCCATGGTGATCGACCCGCAGACTGCCGAGTGGATGGAAGACGCAACCGTGGATTTTCTGACGCTCGAGTCGGGCGAGGGGTTCCAGATCGAAAACCCGGCGGCGACTCCGACGTGGGACGATCCGGTGGCTCAAAAGGTCCAGGAGGTGATCGACACCAAGGTGCTGCCGGTGGTCGGTGCCCACGGGGGCTGGGTCGAGCTGGATCGGGTCGACGGGGATACCGCGTACGTCCATCTCGGCGGCGGATGCCAGGGGTGCTCGAGTGCCTCGTTCACCCTTTCACAGGGCATCGAGAGCGTGATCACGACCGAGGTGGCCGAGATCGAACACGTTGTGGACGAAACCGACCACGGCGCCGGGAGCCAGCCCTTCTACCGGTGACCGACCTGCCTCCAGCGGCCCTGACTCAGCAGATCGGTGGGAGGCCGATCGGGCGGGATCAGAGATGACGAGCCCGGCCCGCGAAGGCGATCGCGGTCCGACGCGCATCGCTTCAGTCGCGGGCTGGTTCGCGTTGGCGCTCGTCGTGTTCGTTGTCCTCGGTGTGCTTGCGACCCGGTTCGTCGCATCGGAGCACACCCTGTATCACGCCGACCAGGTGGCGTACTGGGAGTTCTCCCGAGGGCTCGCGGAACGGCTCGGATCGGAGCCGTGGGCGGCGGCTCAGGAGGTCGCGTGGTCGGTCGCGCACGCCGACCTCAATCTGTTGCCGGCGGTGCCGATCGCAGTCACGATGCTGGCCGTCGGGGACTCCCGAGCGACGTACGTCGCTGCCGTGATGGCGATCTACGGGCTGGGGGTCGTGGCGATGCTGCTGGTAGCGGTGCGTTGGGGGTCACCCGACGGTTTCCGCCCTCCTGCCTGGACGGCGATCGCCGCGACGCTGGCGACCGTCCTGTTGTTCCCGGCCCTGTGGCGGCCGGTCTTCTTGGGCTACCTTGGCCTCGGGGGTGTCGCGCTCGGTCTCGTGATCTTCACCCTGTACTTCCGTGCCGATCCGGCGACCGTCCGCTGGCAGCAACTCGTCCTGATCGGGTTTCTGACTGCGATGGTGGCGTTGTTTCGGCGGTGGTACGGATTCTGGGCGGTGGCGTTCTGCGCGATCCTGGTCCTGGACCTGGTGTGGAGGTGGTGGGGTGGGAGACCGTCGCACAGGCGCGACCTGTGGCGTGCGGTACGGGCTCCACTGATCGTCGGCGTCACCTGCGGGGCGACCCTGATCCTGCTGGCCGCGCCGCTGCTCGTGGACAGGCTGGCTCCGGGCTACGCGCAGGAGTTCGCGGCGTACGCCCGGTCGACCGGGGTGGCAGGCCGGATGACCGAGTTGGTGCGTGAGTTTGGTTTGCTCGCGCTCGCGCTGACGGCGGCGTCCGTGGTCTTTCTCTCGCGGCGCCGAACGACCCTGAGAGCAGGCGCGCTGGTCCCGCTTCAGATGGCCCTGACCTACCTGCTGATGGTTCGCCTCCAGGGCCACGGCCCGCACCACTGGTACCTGTACCTCGCCGGAGCACTCTTCTTGGTCGGGCTCGCCGCCGTCCGCTGGGTGTCGCATCTGGAGCCCGCGCGTGCGCGTGCCGCGGCGGTGGGCGCGATGGTGGGGGCCGGGCTCCTCGTGACGGGGAGTGTCTATGCCGAGTGGCTCCGTCCGGTCGCGGACCTGATGGGGCCGCTGGCCCCGCGGCACCGGGTGCGGCCGCTCCAGCGCCATGACATCGCCGAGGTGCAGCGGCTGCTCGGGTTCCTCGACGACCGGGTCGCACTGCGGGAGGGGTACATCTACGTTCTCGGCAGCACCGGCACGCTGTCCGACCAGTCGCTGGCCTTCGCGAACCGCTCGTTGGGCACTGACTTTCGATCGCCCCCTTTCATTCTGCAGTCGGCGCATGTGGACCGGCGGGACGGGTTTCCGAGCATGCTTCTCGAGGCGACGTACGTGGTGGTGCCGCAGCCGGCACAGACCGACATGGTCGCCAGAGAGCAACAGGTGGTCGTGATTCCGACCGACAGCTTCATCCGCGGAGAGAACCTCGCTCGCGCCTTCCGGCGGTTGCCGGTGGAGTTCCTTCTCGAGGGCGACGTGCGGGTGTGGGTGTTCGAGCGCGAGCGGAACATCACCGCCGGCGAGGTCGCCGAGCTGAGCGCATCGCTGCGGTCGGTGTACCCGGACCGGCCGGACATCTGGAGGCCGTGAGGTCGCCCGTCCGATAACGGCCTCGGTTCGCGGCACTCTCTCCACTTCGGCGCGACCTGTCCCCGGCGCGGTCCCCGCGGGTGCCCCCTTAGACAATGTTGGGACCAGTGGACCCCTCCACCCGGCGACGGTACTTCCAACATTGTCAAAGACGGCACCCCGCACGAGGCGCTGTCGTCGACCTCGAAGTCGCGTTGATCGTCTGACACCCGAGGAATCGGCGAACCAGGGTTGGGCGCGGGGCTGCAGACGCGATATCCTATGTCGCGGATTTACTCAGTTACAGGAGGTGCGACGTGAGCAAGAGTGCGACGAGTGTGTTCGTGTTCGCCATCTATCTGTTCGCGCTGGGTCTGGTGCTTGTCGTGGTGCCGAATCTGCTGCTCAGGGTCTTCGGCATTGCGGAGACGGACGACGTCTGGATCAGGGTTGTGGGGATGTTGGTATTGATTCTCGGATACTACTACTCGCAGGCGGCACGCATGGGGCTCACCGACTTCTTCCGGCTCACCGTGATAGGGCGCACCGCCGTGCCGCTGTTCTTCATCGCGTTCGTGCTTGCGGGGATCGCACCGCCGGTCCTGATACTGTTCGGCGTGATCGACTTCGCAGCGGCAATGTGGATGGCCGCAGCTTTGCGGAGCGAGGCCTCGACCTGAGCGCCGATCAGATCTGGCAGAATCATCGCCGCTGGTGGATGACACCGAGAGATCGACTTTGACGGCATCCTGATCCGGGGTGCCGCACACATTACGCGGGAGTTGACCGATGGCAGGGACACCACGGCAACAGCTCGAGGAGCTGGCCCACCGCTGGATCGAGGAGGGATGGCAGCGGGGCCGTGTCGCCATGGTCGACGAGCTGCACTCCACGGGTTTCGTCGACCATGACGCAGCCGGCCGGGCGCCGGACAGAGAGGGATTCAAGCAGGGAATCGCCGAGTTGTACGTAGGTTTTCCGGATCTGTTCGCGGTCATCGAGGACCTCGTGGTCGATCGTGACCGGGGCAGCGTATCGATCCGATGGTCCGCCGCCGGCACCCATGAGGGACCCTTCATGGGGCTGCCGCCAACCGGCAACCGCGTGTCCTTCAAGGGTATCGAAATCATCCGGATCCACGGCGGACGCATCGTGGAGCGGTGGGGAGAGTGGGATGGCATCGATCTGCTGCAACAGCTCGCGCAGCCTGCGTCGTGAGTGAGTTCACCGGCGTCACGAGCGTCGGCGATTCAAGCCGGTACTAGCGATCACAGCCAGATCACAGAGACAAGGGAACGGGTACCAAGGGCTAGGGACCAGGGACCTGGGGGCTGGAGACTGGGGACAGAATCTACCCCTTCCCACTTCAGCGTTCAACGCGTTCCACGTCCGCACCGAGGGCGCACAGCCGTTCGTGGAGTGACTCGTAGCCGCGTTCCACCTGGTGGATGTTGTGGATGACGCTGGAACCCTCGGCGCACAGCGCGGCGATCACCAGCGCCATGCCGGCCCGGATGTCGGGGCTGGCCAGAACCTGGCCGTGGAGCTGAGACGGCCCGACCACCACCACCCGATGGGGGTCGCAGAGCACGATTCTGGCCCCCATGGCGATCAGTCGGTCGACCCAGAACAGCCGACTCTCGAACATTTTCTCGTGGATCAGGATCGTTCCCCTCGCCTGGGTCGCCAGCACGACGGCGATGCTCGTGAGGTCCGGTGGGAACGCGGGCCAGGGCCCGTCGTCGATCTTGGGAATGCCGCCCTGAAGGTCGTCGCGGATAACCAGTTCCTGGTCGGCGGGTACCACGATGTCGTCGCCGTCGGTGTGCCACCGGATACCGAGCCGGTCGTAGGCGATGCGGGTCATGCGGTGGTGTTGGTCGGGCCGAGCCCCCGTGATTCTGAGCTCGCCGCCCGTGACCGCTGCGAGTCCGATGAAGCTGCCGACCTCCACGAGATCTGGCCCGATCTCGACGTCGACGCCGTCCAACGCGTCCGCGCCCTGCACCCGCAAAGTGTTGGTGCCGATGCCCTCGATCTCACAGCCCATCGCCTCGACCATGCGGCACAGCTCCTGGACGTGCGGCTCTGACGCGGCGTTGCGAATGGTGCTGGTACCTCGAGCGCGGGCGGCGGCCATGACCGCATTCTCGGTTCCCATGACGCTCATCTCGTGCAGGAACACGTCGGCTCCGGCCAGACCGTCGGGTGCCGTCAGCACGTACCGGTCGGGCTCGACATCGACCTGGCCACCGAAGTCGAGGAAGGCGTGGATGTGGGTGTCGAGCGGTCGGCGGCCGATGCGATCGCCGCCCGGGCGCGGGAGCTCGGCGCGACCCCACCGCGCGAGCAGCGGACCGGCGAGCAGGAACGAGGCCCTGACCTGGCCTGCAAGGTCCGGGTCGGCGTGGAAGCGCTCGATCGTGTTGGCCGTGACCTCCAGGGCACCTCGCGGGGATTCTGTCACGCCCGCTCCGAGGTCCGCGAGCAACTGGGTCATGACCTTCACGTCGCGAATCTGTGGCAGGTTTCGGATCCGTACCGGGGCCTCCGCCAACAGCGCCGCGGCGAGCATCGGCAGCGCGGCATTCTTGTTCCCGCCCGGAGTGACGGTCCCCTGAATCGGGTTGCCGCCCCGAATCACGTAGGCGTGGTCGTCCTCGATCAAGCCCTCTGTCTGTTGTCGAGCCATCGCCACGGTTATACCACCAGCGGCTCCGGTTTGCAGCATCATCGGCAGGCGAATGTCGAGTGATCAGGATCCTGCCCGTGCACCCGGCTCAGATTGGTTGCCCTGTCGTACCCGCTCCCGTTCCCGTCCGCGTCCACGCGCCCGAAAGAACTGGATTTCGGTCGACCGTTCCTTCGGCCTGAAACAGCGAGGCTTCTGCAGGGCCTGAGACGCACCGTTCGGGTACGGGAACGGAAGGAATCGAAATGGAGTGGAGAGGTGTGGTCCGGGTTAGACTGCGCGGGTGACACGACGACTCGATCTGCATCCGCTGCCCGGCGCCAAGCGAGCGGGAGCGCTGTGCCACCTGCTGGAGAAGCTGCACAGGCAGCGACGTCGCGTCGTCGTGTGGGTGGGTGACCGGGGCCGGCTCCAGATCCTCGACGACTACCTGTGGAGCTTTCGCCGACTCTCGTTCGTTCCCCATGCGGTGTGGACGCCGGAACTTGGCGACCTCGATGACCCTGTTGTGCTCCTCGCCGAGCCGGCCAACCCGAATCGAGCGGACGTGATGGTGGTGGGTGACGATCCGCCGCCAGGAGATTGGGCCGCCACGTTCGACGAGGTGCACGATCTGGTGCCGGCGGGGGAGGACGGCGACGAGCGCAGACAGTTCTGGCAGCAGTGGCGTCGCGATCACAGTGTGAGAGGCGGCGACGAGCAAGGCGCAGAAGGAGGTGGCAGTTGATGGTTTCTCGCTGGTGTTGTCTCTTGGTGCTCGTGACTGGTACGTGGTTCATCGCCGCTGCGGCGGATCCCCCGGTCACGGGTGAAGAGGACGTCCTGGAAGAGGTGCGTGGACTGCTGCGCACCGTGCCGCTGATCGACGGTCACAACGACACCCCGTGGGCGCTCCGCGATCGGTTCTCGAATCGTCTTGCCGGTTTCGACTTTCGAGACACGAGCGGGCTCGAGGAGCCGATGCACACCGACCTGCAGCGGCTGCGAGCGGGCGGGGTCGGTGGTCAGTTCTGGGCCGTCTACGTACCGACCGACTTCGCCGGTGGGGACGCGGTTGCCGCGACACTCCAGCAGATCGACGTGGTGTACCGACTCACAGCCAGGTACCCGGACGATCTGGAGATGGCGTTTACCTCAGCCGATGTTCGGCGGATCCACGCATCCGGGAAGATCGCATCCCTGATCGGTCTGGAAGGCGGCCACTGCATCGACGATTCACTGGCAGTGCTGCGGCAGTTCTACACCCTGGGAGCCCGCTACATGACGCTCAGTCACTGGGCGAGCACGGCCTGGGTCGATGCCGCAACCGCGGCGCCCCGGTTCGGGGGACTGTCCCCATTTGGCGAGGCGGTCGTTCGTGAGATGAACCGACTCGGGATGCTCGTCGACCTGTCCCACGTGTCGGCCGATGCCATGCGCGACGCACTCGCGGTCACGCGCGCCCCGGTGATCTTCTCCCACTCCTGCGCCCGGGCCATTAACCCCCATCCCCGCAACGTTCCCGATGGCGTGCTGCGCCTGTTGCCCGCCAACGGCGGAGTGGTGATGGTGAACTTCGGGTCGTACTTTGTCGATCCCGAGGTCACGGAGCGGGCCGCCGCGGCCTCGGGCGAGCGCGCACGCCTCGAGGACCTGTACCCTGGCGACCCGGAGAGGGTCGACCGCGAGGAAGAGATCTGGCTCGAGGCTCACCCCATTCCCGAGGTATCCCTGGCGGAGCTCGCCGACCACGTAGACCACATCCGTGCGATCGCCGGCATCGACCACGTGGGGCTCGGATCAGACTTCGACGGCGTGAGGTCGCTGCCAGACGAACTGCAGGACGTCTCCGGCTATCCGGCGCTGTTGGCCGAGTTGATGCGCCGTGGATACACCCACGACGACCTGGCCAAGGTGGCGGGACTCAACGTGCTGCGGGTCATGGAGGGCGCCGAGCGTGTTGCCGCCGATTTGCAGGCCTCCGAGGAACCGCTCGAGGTCCTCTTCGAGGACGTGATGGGAGACGGCGAGTCAGAGACATCTGACGACACCTAGGTCGAACAAGGGAAGCCGAGGATCAACCCGCGCCATTGTTCTTTTCATTCCGACAGAATTATTTGTCTTGACAAACTTAAAATTCCCATATATCTTTACAGGATGGCCGTCTCGGTCCAACCTCAGCAATCGTCGGCTTCACCCTGCATGATCGTGCGCGATGCCCGGCAGCTCGCGACGCTGCTTCAGGGCGAGCGAGTGCGGCTGTTGGAGCTGCTGCAAACGCCACAGTCGGCATCGGCAGTGGCCCGGAGCACGGGTGCGCCGAGGCAGCAGGTGAACTACCATCTGCGAGAGCTCGAGAAGGCGGGGCTCGTGGAGCTGGTGGAGGAGCAGCGCAAGGGCAACTGCGTGGAGCGGGTGCTCAGAGCCACGGCACGTCGGTATGTGATCAGCCCCGAGGTGTTGGGTGAGATCGGCGACGACCCCGCAGCCGTCCGCGATCGGTTCTCGTCGAGTTACCTGGTGGCCGTGGCGACGAGGACAATCCGCGATGTGGCCCGTTTGCGCGACGCGGCCGACGCCGCCGGACAGAGACTGGCCACGCTCACTCTCGAGAGCGAGGTGCGCTTCGCGTCGGCTGCGGATCGGAACGCGTTCGCCAAGGAGTTGTCCGACGCCCTGGCGAGGCTCATCGTGAAGTACCACGATGGCGACACCCCGGGAGGGCGACGGTTCAGGGTCACCCTGGGAGCCTACCCGTCGACGCGAGTGGCACAGCGCTGACCGCGCCTCCTGCGGGCGTGCCGTTCTCTTGCCTTCTGCGGGGTGCCGTTCTTGACAATGTTGGGATTTCCGCAACGTTTTCGGTGCGGTCCCTCGGGGCCCAATATTGTCAAGGGTGGCACCCACGGGGAGCGCGAAGGGGAGAGGGCGCGTGGGGTGTCAGATGGTCGAAGCGAGCGGCAGGACGACGACGGCGCATCGACGCGGCCGATGACGATCACGATCAGACGAAGATGAAGACGAACGTGAAGAGTGGGTGGGTGGGGGATCCAGCATCCAGCATCGGGCGGGTGGATGGGAGTCCACACCACCTCGAGGCCGTCCAGGTTCCTCGTCAGGTTTCCTCGTCGCCCTGTCGCAGCAGGGCCCTCGCATCGTCGGCGAGATCTGCCGGAACCAGGAAGACGATCGCGCCCGCGCGGGGGTTGTAGCGGAAGGCGGAGCGACTGCCGCGAAACGAGTCGAACCCCTCCTCGCCTCGGGTCAGACACCGGATACCGGCCGCCTCGAGCATCGACTTGACGATCGGAATCTCGGCCGGATCCGAGCTCGAGAACACCTCAACGAGCTCCGGGTCTCCGCCGGCCGGCGACGGCGTCGCACCGGTGGTGTCGTCGTCGGCTTCATCCGGTGGTTGGTCGACCAGGAATTCGCCGCAGGTCGGGCACACCGTCACACCATCGACATACTCGGCGTGAAAGCCGGTCGCCTCGAAGTCGGGACATCCGGGGTTTCCACAGAACATCAGCCGTGACCCCACCATAGCATTCGGGATGTGCCCGGACATCGATCAGGACCGCGGAGCACCGCGCAGGTTCGGTGGTCCGTGCCGACAGTGCAGGCGGTCTCAGACATCAGGGAGGGTGACCTCGAGCGAGTCGACCGGAGGAGATCGACGGTAGCGGTGGACCGCCAGCACCGACTCGACCACCAGCCACACCGCGATGACAGTGATGACCGCACCCACTCCAAGTAGCGTCGTGTTGCCGGCCGCGGCAAAGGCGCGCAGCTTGGAGACCATCGCGACCAGGGTGGTGACCATCATGAACAGCATCGGAAGGAGGTACGGCAGGCTGATCCTGCGGCGCTCGATCAGGTAGAGCGAAACCACCAGCAGCGCCAGCCCGGCCAGAAGCTGGTTGGTGGAGCCGAACAGCTGCCACAGGGAGAGGCCGACCGCCTGCCCGTCCACCTTGAGCAGGGCGAAGAAGCCGATCGCGACGACTGCCACGATCGACGACACGTAGCGGTTGCGCAGTGCCGGGACCCGGGCGCTGGCAGCGATCTCCTCGATGTTGTAGCGCAGCAGTCGGGTCGCGGAGTCGAGGGTCGTCAGGGCGAAGCTCACCACCACCACCGCGATCAGCGTGCGGGCGAACTGTTCCGGGACCCCAATCGTCGATACGAACCTGGTCGCGCCCTCGATGAAGGCGCTCATGCTGTTTCCGAGCCCCTGCATCGAGGCCCAGTCCGCGTAGTGGTGGCGCCAGATTTCGGGCGAGACAAAACCGGCGGTACACGCGAGCACGGCCGCGAGCCCGAGCAGCGACTCTCCGATCATCGCGCCGTAGCCGATCGGTCGGGCGTGGGTTTCACGATCGAGTTGCTTGGCGGTGGTACCCGACGAGACCAGCGAGTGGAATCCGGACGCGGCGCCGCAGGCGATCACGATGAAGACGAACGGGTACATCGGGGGTGCCCCTGCAGGATGGGTCTCGACCAGGGGTGCCACGAAGTCGGGTCGGAGCACGAAGAAACCGATGTACGTCAGGCCGAGCCCGAGGTACAACAGCAGCGAATTGAGGAAGTCGCGCGGTTGCAGCAGCTGCCACACCGGGAGTACCGACGCCAGGTAGGCGTATGCCAGCAGGATGAAGGTCCAACCCTCGACCGAACTCCAACGGATCGGGATCTGAGGTGACGCCACGACTGCCAGCAACGTGAGTACGAATGCGATCGAGATCAGCAGCCACAGGTTGAAGCCGCGTTTGCGTACCGCCCAGCCGATGATCAGCGCGAGCGCCAGGATGACGCCGGACGGTACAACCGACTCCGGGTAGTAGTCGGTGGAGTAGAGCAGTGACACGACGTAGGCGAAAACGCCCATGGCGAGGGAGATGGCGAAGAAGATGATGGCGTGCATCAACGCCTTTGCCCGACGCCCCATCAGGCCTTCGGCGATGACCCCGATCGACATGCCGCGGGCCCGCACCGAGACCACCAGGGCGCCGAAGTCGTGAACGCAACCAATCAGAATCGACCCCGCCACGACCCACAGCATGGCCGGGAGCCAGCCCCAGATCACGGCGATCGCGGGGCCGAGCATCGGCGACAGGCCGGTGATCGATGCGTAGTGGTGTCCGAACAATACAAGCCGGTGTGTCGGGACGTAGTCGACGCCGTCCTCGAGCACGTGAGCCGGGGTGGGGTGGTCGGGGCGCAGGGCGAACACCCGGAAGGCGATGAACCTCGAGTACACCAGATAGCCGGCGGCGTACGCCAGGAAACACAGGATCACGGCAGCGGCGGCGGTCACGACATCCTCCGAACGGACGACTGCACGATCAATCCGCCGATTCCGCGGAGAGACGGGCCAGCCAGCGTCTCGCGCCTGACGCCGATCGCACCTCGCCGCGTGCCTGTGCCAGCTCCAGGCCGCGCAGTACGGTCCCCAATCCCGGACCGGAGTCGGTGCCGACGATTTCGATCACCTCGTCCGCGGTGAGCAGCGCCGGCGGGTCCACCAGCTGCGCGCCGCTGCGTTCCCACTGGCGCCACCACCGGCGCCAGCGGTCGACCGCCGTGCGTGAGCCGGTGTCGAGGGCAGACCCGAGTGCGAAGAGCACCGGGAAGGACGACCCCGAGGCGTAGATGAGCTCCTTGCGCTCGATGACGGGGCCCTGCACCGCGGTGATCGCGCGGTCCACCAGCGCCGCGGCGTGGGCAGCGAGACGTCGGTCCTGCCGATTCCACGCATACTCGGCGATGTCGGCGGGGCGCGGTGCACGCCATGCCCTCAGCAGGAGTGCGAGTCGGGCGGCGTTGCCGGCCTCCTCCAGGGAAGCCGGTATGGGGTGATCTTCCGCGTCGGCGAGCCGATCCGCAGCGGCGACGTTGCTGCTCAGCCAATCGACGTCGGTCGGGGGACCGCCCGGAGCTGCCCACTCCACGAGCCCGAGTTCCAACGCCGCCCGCAGGCCTTTCGACGGAAACGCGCCGTTGATCAGGAGAGCCAGCTCGTGCCCGATTCTCTCGCGAGGCGCCCTGTCCAGCTGCGGGGCCAGCTCGCGGATCCAACCCATCGTCCGCTCTTCGATCTCGAAGCCCTCGAGCGTCGCGAGGAAACGCGGCCCGCGGAGCAGTCGGATAGGGTCCCGCCTCAGGTTCTCGCGAGACAGCGCCCGCAGCGTCCTGCGTTCGATGTCCCCGACGCCGTCGACGCGATCGATTAGCGGGCCCTGCGGTACATTCCACATCAGCGCGTTGCACGAGAAGTCGCGTCGCTGGATGTCACGATTGAGCGTGAGCTCTCCCATCGGCCACAGCTCGACTTTGAATTGATGCGTCTCGATTCGCCACACGCATCGCGGCGGCTGACCGAGTTGGTGGGCGCGGGCGCCGAGCGAATCGGCGAGGCGATGTGCATACCCGGCGATCTGGTCGACGTCACCGGGAACGGACAGATCGATGTCGGTGCAGTGACGTCCGAGCAGGTGGTCGCGGAGAAACCCTCCCGTCAGATAACACGAGGGCTCGCCGAGGCCGGCCCAAACCTGCTGCAGCAGATCGTTGTCACGGAGAGTGTCAGATTCGACGACCGCCATTCCCTGTCTAGGATAGCCCACCCGGCTGCTGGGTTCCTGTGCTACAGTGCGCGTCCCGCCGGGAGGCGGTTGTCCCCGAGGGGGAATCCATGTCCGAGGAAAGACTCCAGAAGCTGATCGCACGAGCCGGGCTGTGCTCGCGCCGCGAGGCGGATCGCATGATCCAGGAAGGCCGCGTGACCGTCAACGGCCGAATCGCACAACCAGGTGATCGTGCCGACCTCGACCGCGACCACGTGAAGGTCGACGGCAGACGACTGCCAGCGCGCGAAACCCAACGCTACCTGCTCATGTACAAGCCGCGAGGGGTGATGACGACGTGCGACGATCCCGAGGAACGCACGACGATCATCGACTTGGTGCGGCCGGCCATTCGTGAGCGGGTGTTCCCGGTGGGTCGACTCGACTATCACTCCGAGGGTCTCATCATCCTGACCAACGACGGTGATCTCGCGCAGAGGCTGGGCCACCCGCGCTACGGCGTGGTCCGAGAGTACCTGGTGAAGGTACGCGGCAATCTGAATGACGACGAGCTGAAGAGGTTGTTGGGCGGAACAGTGGTCGAGGGTCGACTGGTGCGCCCACTCCGAGCGCGCCGGGAATCGACCACCCGCTCCGCGGGCAACACCTGGTGGCGGGTCGAGGTAGCCGAGGGCCGCACCCACGAGGTGCGAGAGATGTTCCTGCGCGCCGGGCACCCTGTTCAGCGACTCCGACGGACCGCGATCGGCCCGATCCGCGACCCCGAGCTTCGTCCGGGGGATCTTCGAGAGCTCGGTCGGGACGAGGTGCGCGCCCTTCGAGACGCGAGTGCTCGACCTGATACCCGAGCGCGCGGAAAAAAACTCGGGCCCACGCGGTCGAGAGCCATGCAGCGTGGAGACCGCCGCAAGCGTTGAGCTCTGTACGCGCAAAATATTAAGAGAAAAACACTTTACCGAATCGTCGTCAATGAATCGCCATGGTACAATCTCGCCCTCAGTGGGGGACCGAGTGACCGAACAGGTGAAACAGGAAAAGCAGCCGTCAACCCAAGCGCCCGACTCGCCGCGCGACCAGAAGCAGCAGCCCCTCGAAGCGCTGTTGGCCAACCGCAGAGCGAAGTTGGCCGGCCTCCGAGAGGCAGGGCTGGAGCCCTACCCGAACCGCTTCCGGGTCGAGCGATCGATTACCGACGTTCGGCGGACCTATGATCCGCAGGACGGCGAACGACTCGAAGCCGACGAACCTCGGGTGCGGCTGGCCGGTCGGGTACACGCGCTGCGCGAGCACGGGAAGGTCTCGTTTGCCGATCTGTCCGACGGCGTCGAACGGCTTCAGCTGTACTTGAGGCGCGATCAGCTGGGTGACGACGCGTGGGAGGTGATCAAGCTGCTCGACCTGGGAGACTTCGTCGGCGTCGAAGGAGCCGTGTTTCGCACCCGATCGGGCGAGCTGAGCGTCGCGGTGGACACGCTGACCGTGCTGTCCAAGGCGTTGCGTCCACTGCCCGAGAAGCACCACGGTCTGGCCGACCGCGAGGCCCGAGCCCGTCAGCGATACCTGGATCTGCTCGCCAATCCTGAGTCGAGAAAGGTGTTCGAGGTCCGAAGCCGGGTTGTCTCCGAGATTCGGTCGTTCTTCGACGGTCACGGCTTCCTCGAGGTCGAAACGCCCATGATGCAGCCGATTCCCGGGGGCGCGACGGCGCGTCCGTTCAGCACCCATCACAACACGCTCGACGTGGAGCTCTACCTCCGGATCGCACCGGAGCTCTTCCTCAAGCGTCTCATCATCGGCGGCATGGAACGGGTCTACGAGATCAACCGCAACTTCCGCAACGAAGGGATTTCGACGCGACACAACCCAGAGTTCACAATGCTCGAGTTCTACTGGGCGTACGCCGACTACGAGCTGCTGATGGACTTCACCGAGGAGCTGATCACCACCGTGGCCGAGCGGGTCGTGGGATCGCTCGAACTGGAGTGGGGCGACCACCGTATCGACCTTCGGCGACCTTGGCGCCGGCTGACCTTGCGCGAGGCGATCCTCCAGTACTCGGACCTCGAGCCGGCGGACCTGGAGGATCGAAGTCGCATGGAGGCCGCCGCCCGTCAGCTCAAGGTGGAGCGAATCGACGAGCGATCGGACGGCAAGCTGCTGGCCGAGCTGTACGAGATGACCGCAGAGCCCCGCATGATCGACCCCGCATTCATCACCGACTTCCCGCGCGACATCTCGCCGTTGTCCAAGTCACGGCCGGATGACCCGGCGACCGTGGAAAGATTCGAGCTGTTCATCGGTGGTCTCGAGATAGCGAACGCCTACACCGAGCTCAACGACCCGGACGAACAGCGGCGTCGGTTCGAAGAGCAGGCGGTCGCCTCGGGGGCCACGGTCGATGAGGATTTCTTGCTGGCCCTCGAGTACGGGATGCCTCCGACGGCGGGCGAAGGGGTCGGGATCGATCGGCTGGTGATGTTGTTCGCCAATCTGTCCTCGATTCGGGACGCCATTCTCTTCCCGCTCCTTCGTCCGAAGGAGTAGCGATCCGCCGATGACCGAGTTCGATAGTCGTCCGACGGATCGCGCAGGATCGGCAGCCGAAGATTGCGGCTGGCGAGCGGGATGCTCGAAGCCTGCGCTCGTCCGGAACCACGTCCGATTCTTCGGACAAACGGGGATGGCGGATGCGAGCTGAATTCCACCTCGCGCGCTGTTATCTGATCGGCTTGCGTCGACGCACCCATGTCGCGACCGTGACGCTCATCTCGCTCGTCGGGCTGGCGCTCGGTGTGCTCGCGCTGGTGGTGACTCTCGCGTTGCTGGAGGGCTTTCAGGCGAGCATTCGTACCGAGCTGGTTCGCAGCGCGGCCCACGTTCGCATCGGACCTGCGCAGGGCAGGCTGCTGGACGATCCGGACCGGTTGGCCTCAGTCTTGCAAGCCGAACTCGGCGACGTGGAAATGGTTCAGGTAGTCCGCGGTACCTGTCTCGTGTCGTCTCGAACCGATGCCGTTCCGGCATCGGTCGTCGGCCGGTCTGACGCTTCAGACGCAACGGTGGACCACATTCTCGGCGCCCGGCTGGGCGTTGGGATCGGCGACTCCATCGAGATCATCTCGCCGCGATATCGGCTCACCCCGATGGGACCGTTGCCCGTGCGGCGGCGGCTCCAGATCACCCGGACGAGGTCGCCCGAGCACGGGGAGGAGTCGGGTGCGGTGCGGGTCCCGTTGGGCGTCGCGCAGCGCCTGCTCTGGGGCGCGCCGGTGGTGGAAGCGATCGAGATGCGGGATGGCGCCGACCCTTGGCACCTGGATTCCCGCGTCCGGCGAGCCTTGGACGAGGCCGGTCTGGAGGTGCGGCTGGAAGGTCTGGATCAGCTTCACCGACCGTTGCTCCTGGCCCTGGCCCTTGAACGCGTGATGATCTTCGTGGCCGTCGGACTGATGCTGGTGGTGGCGGCGCTGAACCTGCTCTGCAACGTCGCGATGGTCGCGGCGGAGAAGAGGACTGATCTGGCGGTCCTGGCGGGAATGGGTCTGACGCCGATCGCGCAACGTCGCCTGTTCCTGTTGCTCGGTCTTGGGATCGGCCTGGTCGGCTCGTTGCTGGGTGCGGCGCTCGGCATCGGCCTCGCGCTGGTGCTCGACGCCACCGATGCCTTGCCGTTGCCGCGCGGCGTGTTTGTCGTGTCGTCGGTCCCGTTCCGTATCGAGCCGGTCACCGTGCTGGTGGTGGTCGGGGTCGCGCTGACGCTCGCGGCCGCGGCCGCATGGTTGCCGTCGCGAGTGATCGCGCGGCGGGAGCCGGCGGAGGGACTCCGGTATGAGTGAATCCGGATCCCCGACTCCGTCAGCCGACGTCGGGTCGGCCGGGACTGCCGCAGCTCCCATGGTCCGCCTCGAAACTCTGACAAAGGGTTACGGCTCCGGTGCCACCCGAGTCGACGTCCTCAGTGATCTGGACTTGGAGGTCCCGCAGGGAGAGCTATTGGCGGTGGTGGGGCCCTCGGGCGTCGGTAAGAGCACCTTGCTTCATCTGATCGGGCTTCTCGACCGCCCCGAGGGGGGCACCGTGGAGCTCGACGGCGACCGGATGAACGATCTCGATGGCGAACAGCGCGCACATCTCAGGAACTCCCTGGTCGGCTTCGTCTTCCAGCATCACCACCTGCTCGACGAGCTCGATGCGCTCGACAACGTGGCCCTTCCACTGCGGATCGCCGGCCACGGCGCACGCCGTGCCCGCAATCGTGCGGCGCAGCTCTTGGAGGCGGTCGGGCTGAGTCATCGAGGGCACCATTTTCCGGATCAGCTCTCGGGGGGGGAACAACAGCGCGTGGCTGTCGCCCGGGCGCTGGCCGCCAGACCGCGGTTGCTTTTGGCCGACGAACCGACCGGAAACCTCGACGCATCCAACGCTCACCAGGTGTTTGAGCTGGTCCGGCAGCTCCATTTGGCGGAAGGTTTGACATCAATTATAGTGACCCACAACGAGCCTATGGCCCGCCGTTGTGACCGGGTCTTTCGACTCGCGCCCTTGGGGGAACGCTCCGATTATGTTCGAGAGATTTGACGAGCACGTCCGTCGCAGTCTGTTCTTCGCTCGCTACGAGGCGAGCCGATCGTCGAGTCGGTCGATCGGCTCCGAGCATTTGCTGCTCGGTATGTTGCGCGAGGCAGACCCGGTGCTCTCCGAGTTGATGGAGCGACTCGACATCGAGGTCCGCCATCTGCGGGACGAGCTGCTCGACGAGCGCGTCGTTCTGGAGAGAGCGAGCACGTCGCCGGACCTCCCGTTGTCAGAGGAAACCAAGAAGGCGTTGGCGTTCGCGGTGCATGAGGCGGAGAGCATGGGTCACTCGTCGGTCGGGTCCGAACACCTGTTGTTGGGCCTGCTGCGAGTCGAGGATTCGACCGCCGCCCAGTATCTGACGGCTTACGGACTCGAGTTGTTCCGGCTCCGCGAGGAGGTCGTGCAACGGGGACGCGAGCTCGAGGCCGAGGCCTCTGCGGATGACACGCCCCACATCAGCGAGTACTCGCGGGACCTGACGCTGCTGGCCGCGGAGGGCCAGTTCGATCCGCTCATCGGGAGGGACAAAGAGGTCGAGCGAGTCGTCCAGATCCTCTGCCGACGCACCAAGAACAACCCTCTCCTGCTGGGCGAGTCCGGAGTGGGCAAGACGGCGATCGTCGAGGGCCTCGCGACGAGGATCGTGGACGGCAACGTCCCGGCGCTGCTCGCCGATCGCCAAATTCTCGCGCTCGACCTGTCGCTCTTGGTGGCCGGGACCAAGTACCGCGGACAGTTCGAGGAGCGCCTCAAGGGCTTGCTGAAGGAGCTCCAGGACCACGAGGAAATCATCGTCTTCATCGACGAGATCCACTCGCTCATCGGGACCGGCTCCGCCGAAGGTTCGCTCGACGCCGCCAACATCCTCAAACCCGCCTTGTCCCGCGGCGAGATCACCTGCATCGGCGCCACCACGGTGCGCGAGTATCGCAAGTATGTGGAGAAGGATCGGGCACTCTCGCGGCGATTCCAGGCGATCAACGTGCAGCAACCGACCGAAGAGGAGACGATCGAGATTCTGCAGGGCGTCCAGTCCCGCTACGAAGATTTTCACGGGGTGAGCTACACAGACGACGCGATTCGTGCGGCGGTCTCCCACGCCGGTCGCTACATCACCGATCGTTCGTACCCGGACAAGGCCATCGACGTGATCGACGAGGCGGGTGCCCGAGTCAAGCTGCGACAGATCTCCTCGACGTCCTCGCTGCGTCGGGTGCAGTCGGAGATTCGGCGGGTGGTTGCCCAGATGAAGGACGCCATCTCCCGTAAGGAGTTCGAGACGGCCGTGGATCTCAGAGAAGAAGAGTTGCGGCTCCGCGAGGAACTCGAGATGCTCGAGGAGACCCACGCGGCAGAACCACCGGAATCGGTGGCGGTACACCGCGCCGACGTTGAAGAGGTCGTCTCATCGTGGACCGGGGTCCCGGTGACGGCGCTCAAAGAGGACGAAGCCGACCGACTGCAGCGGATGGAGGAGATCCTGCGCCAGCGAGTGGTCGGTCAGGACGAGGCGATCGAAGCGTTGTCGCGGGCGATTCGGCGCAGTCGCCTGGGTGTTGCCAGCCCTTACCGACCGATCGGTTCATTCATATTCCTCGGCCCGTCCGGCGTCGGCAAGACCGAGGTTGCCCGGCAGCTTGCAGGCTTCCTGTTTCAGGACATTCGCCGCCTCGTCCGGTTCGACATGTCCGAGTACATGGAAAAGCACACCGTGTCGCGTCTCATCGGCTCGCCCCCCGGCTACGTCGGGTTCGAAGAGGGTGGTCAGCTGTCGGAGCAGGTGCGACGGAACCCGTACTCGGTGGTCCTGTTGGACGAGATCGAGAAGGCTCATCCGGACATCTACAACCTGCTGCTGCAGGTGCTCGAGGACGGGCGTCTGACGGACAACTACGGCAACGTCGTGGACTTCACCAACACCCTCATCATCATGACCTCGAACCTCGGGAGCCGCGACTTCGCTGCGGGCGAAGGCATGGGCTTCACCGGGCAACGACAGACGCTCGAGCCGGGGCGAGTGCGGGAAGTGGTTGACCGAGAGGTGAGACGACACTTCCCGCCGGAGTTCATCAACCGGCTCGACGATATCGTGGTGTTCGGACCCTTGAGCGAGGGCAGCATGCTCGAGGTGGCACGGCTCCTGCTGACCGAAACCTCGGAGATCCTGGCCCGGCGGCGGATTACCATCGAGTACGACCCGGCGGTTCCGCAGTGGCTGCTCGATCGGTGCGGCACGGATCCACAAGCCGGAGCGCGTCCTTTGCGCCGACTGGTCAAACTGTGGGTCGAGGACGCGGTGGCGGATCATCTGATCCACCATCGCGACACCGGTGAGATCCACCTCCGAATGCTGCTGAGGAATGATCAGCCGGTGGTCGAAGTCGTCGACGCCGTCCCGTCGGTCCAGGAGGACCAGTGAGGGGACGGCTGCTGCTGGTTGCAGGCCTGCTCGCGACCTTCCCTGCGGCGATTTCGGCTCAGGATGCGTCGCTCCTCTCCGACACTGAAGGGCCGGAGATTGCGGACATCGTGCTCGAGGGCGGCAAGACCGTCACGCTGGACACGGTGTCCTACTACCTGGACATCTACCCGGGAGACTTTTTCGATCGGGAAGCGCTGACGACGGGCTACCACAGGCTGTGGGAATCGGGGCTGTTCGAGAAGATCGAGATCGAGCTGGAACCGGTGGAGGACGATCAGGTCATTCTCTACGTGGTCGTGGTGGAGAGACCGTTCGTCACGACGGTGGATTTCGAGGGCAACAAGAAGCTCAACGACAACGATCTCAGGGACAAGCTCGACGAGAAAGGAATCGACGTACCGCGCAACGTCCCATTGCGGATGGCACAGCTGTCCCAGATCGAGACGGCCCTCAAGGAGATCTACGACACCGAAGGCTACCGATCCGCGATCATCGACTTCAGGATCGAGGAGGTGGCACCGAACAAGCGCAAGGTCGTCTACCTCATCGACGAGGGCGGCAAGGTCAAGATCGCCTCGATCGACTTCGTGGGCAACGAGGTGTTCGGCGATTCGAAGCTCCGGGGCGCTCTCAAGAAGACCAAACAGACCGGATTGATGCAGAAGTTCGGCGGTAAAACCTTGTACCTCGAGGAGAGCTGGGACGAGGACCGGGACAACCTCCGAAAGTTTTACCTCAACCGCGGTTACAAGGACATCAAGATCGGACAGCCGACGCTGGAGCTGGAGGCCAAGAATCCCGACGCGGACACCCTCAAGAAGAAGGAGTACCGGCTGCACATCACGATCCCGATCGAGGAGGGTGAGCCCTACACGATGGGGACGCTGGAGGTCGACGGGGTCGAGGTGTTCAATGCGGAGGCCATGCCCCGCATGTTCGAGGTCAAACCCGGTCACACCTACAGCTACAAGGGGATCGAAGAGGGCATGGAGAAGCTCCAGGAGCTCTACCACAACTCCGGCTACATCTATGCCTACGCCAATCAGCTGCTCGAGGATCGCGAGGACGAGGACCACGTGGTGGACGTCATCATCAACGTGTTCGAGGGTGACAGGTACAGCCTCGGGCGACTCGAGTTCGCGGGCAACACCACGACCCGTGACAAGGTGCTCAGGCGAGAATTCCGCCTTCCCGAAGGTGCGCAGATGGCGATGGCCGTGTTCCGCAGCTCGGTGTTCAAGGTGAACGCACTCGGGTATTTCAAGCTCGAGGAGGAACCTCTCGAGTTCGACTTCGACGACGAGGCAAAGCGGGTCAACGTGGTCGTTTCGGGCCAGGAGGTGGGCCGCAACGACATCCAGTTCGGGGCCGGTTACTCGGAGCTCGACGGGTTCTTCGCGCAGGCCCAGTTCAACACCCGCAACTTCATGGGACGCGGCAACACGCTCGGCGTGTCGCTCCAGCTCGGCCGACGCTCCGACTTCTATACCTTGAGCTACACCGAGCCGTACTTCCTCGATCGCAGGATCCTGATCGGCGGCTCGATCTTCAAGACCAGCCTCGACTACACCGACTTCTACCGGGAGACCACCGGCGCGACGGTCTCGACCGGTCTCGGGGTCGGCACGTTCTCATCGGTCAGCGCCCTGATTTCATATGAGAACGTATTCAGCGAGTTCGCCGTGCAGCGGGGAGGGTTGGTTGGCGAGCCCACGGGTGGCCACGACCGACCCATCGACCCTCCACCGGTCGAGCCGGGTGACCGGGAGGTCGCCGTCGAGACGATCGAGGGTCGCGTGGTCGCGCTCTCACCGTCGTACAACGTCGACAGCCGGGACGATCCGTTCGATCCAAACCGAGGCAAGAGGTTCAGTGCGCGGCTCCGGTTCGCGGGTGGTCCAATGGGTGGTAATTTCGACTACATCCGTCCGAACGTCTCGTGGACACAGTTCATGTCCCTCAACCAGAAATTCGTCTTCGCCTATCGAGGAGAGGTCGGAATCTTCTGGCCGTACAACAATTCCGAGATCCCACTGTACGAGCGCTACCGCCTCGGCGGCGATCGGACGCTGCGCGGTCTTCCCCAGTACTCGGTACTGCCGCGGACCGAGGAGGGTCGATACTTCCTCACCCAGAACGGTTCCCGGATGGGAGGCGATCGGTACTGGCTCGCGAACGTCGAGCTCCAGTATCGCATCGGAGGGCCGGTCAAGCTGGTGGCCTTCACCGACCTCGGGAACACCTATCACGAGGATCAGGGGTGGGACCTGTCCCTGTACCGTCACTCGGTGGGATTGGAGATGCGGATCTTCCTGCCGATCTTTCAGGCCCCGATCCGGTTCATCTATGGTGTCAACCTGGACCCGTTCCCGGACGAGGAGTCCAGCGACTTTCAGTTTTCGATTGGCACGACTTTCTGATAATTTGTTCCCCCCCGGAGAAGGGGACATGCGGGAGGTAGCTCTATGAATCGTTTGATGTTGCATTCAGTGTTGGCGTTGTTGATGATCGCGACCGCGGTGCCGGCAGCCGCCCAGGCGAAGTTGGCCGTGATCGACGTACAGCGGGTGGTCACCGAGTCGGATCCCGGCAAGGAGGCGCTTCAGCAGCTCAAGGAGCTGAGCGACCGCAAGGTCCAGGAGGGGCAGGGCATCCAACAGGAGCTTGCGGAGCTTCAGGAGCAATTCAACAAGCAGCGCTTCACGTTGGCGGAGGACAAGCTCGAGGCGATGACCAAGGACATCGAGGACAGGCAGATCGCCCTGCAGCGCTTCGAGGACGATGCCCAGCGAGAGTTGAACGAGGCTCGAAGGCGCGCGCTCGGGGAGCTCGAGGGGCGGATCATGCCGGTGATCGATGCGGTCGGACAGGAACAGGGCCTGACCCTGATTTTCAACAAGTTCCAGTCCGGCCTGGTGTACGCCGACGATGCCGTGGACATCACCGACGAGGTGATTCGGCGGTTCAACACCATCCAGTGATCCGACTCGGCGATCTGGCCGGGCTCCTCGGCGCCGAGCTGAAGGGCGACCCCGACCGGTGCCTCTCCGGTGTGCGGCCGCTGGATCAGGCCGGCCCGGAGCATCTTTCGTTTCTCCACAACCCGAAGTATCTGACGCTCGCACAGGAATCCAACGCGGGAGCGATCCTGATCCGGGACGCGAGCCTGTTGCCGGGTCGGGACGTGCTGGTGTGCGCCGAGCCGTACCTCGCGCTGGCACGCGCCCTCGAGGTGTTGCACCCGTTCGAGATGCCGGCGCCGGGCGTTCATCAATCGGCGGTTGTCGGCGACGACGTCGAGATCTCCGAGGACGTGTCGATCGGCCCGTGCGCGGTCGTCGGCACCGGCTGCAGGATCGGCCCGCGCACGGCCATCGGGCCCGGCAGCGTGCTTGGCCGCCACGTCGAGATCGGTGCCGACTGTCTGCTCCACCCGAGAGTCGTGGTCGAGGAAAGGTGTCGCGTTGGTGATCGCTGCATTCTCCACTCCGGGACCGTGATCGGGTCCGACGGCTACGGCTTCGCGACCGTCGGGGGAGTTCATCACAAGGTTCCCCAGGTCGGTATCGTCGTACTCGAAGATGACGTCGAGCTCGGAGCAAACGTGTGCGTCGACCGTGCCACCATGGGCGAGACCAGGATCGGGCGAGGCACCAAGGTCGACAATCTGGTGCAGATCGCGCACAACGTGCAGATCGGCGAGGGTTCGCTGTTGGTCGCCCAGGTCGGAATCTCCGGGTCGACACGCATCGGGCACCATGCGACGTTCGCCGGGCACTCCGGGGCGGCGGGTCACCTCACCATCGGCGACAACGTCGTGGTGGGAGCGAAGTCCGCCGTATACAAGGATCTGCCGGATGGTGCGTTCGTGACCGGCGTGCCGGCTCGGCCCCACCGGGCGTGGTTGAAGGCGAATGCCAACCTTCAGCGGCTCGAGGAGCTCCGGAATCGGGTCAAGGAGCTGGAACGAACCATCGCTCGGCTCGACCGGGCCGACCATGGAGGTGGCGATTGATCGACATCGGCGAGATCATGACCGTGTTGCCGCACCGCTACCCCTTCCTGCTCGTGGACCGGGTGCTGGAGATCGAGAAAGAGCGAGTGCGAGCGATCAAGAACGTCACCTACAACGAGCCGTTCTTCTGCGGGCACTTTCCGGGTCAACCGGTGATGCCCGGCGTGCTGGTCGTGGAGGCGATGGCTCAGGCCGGAGGCTACCTGCTCTTCAGTCAGGTGGAGGACCGTGAGGGCAAGCTGATCTACTTCTCCGGGATCGACAACTGTCGATTCCGCAAGCCGGTCGTCCCAGGCGACCAGCTGGTGTTCGAGGTCGAGGTGGTCGCGGCTCGGCGTACCTTCGCGAAGATCCACGGCCGAGCCCTCGTCGATGGCGAAGTGGTGTGCGAGGCGGACCTGATGTCGGTCATGGTGGAGGCGTCATGACGACCTCTATTCATCCGACCGCGATCGTGGATCCTCACGCCGAGCTCGGCGTTGGAGTGACCGTGGCCCCGTACGCGGTCGTCGAGGCCGGAGTCACGGTTGGCGACAACTGCACGATCGGCCCGCTCTGTCGGCTCGCCGGACCGACGACGATCGGTGGCAGCAACCGGTTCGAGGGGCACTGCTCCGTCGGCACGCCGCCACAGGATCTCAAGTACAAGGGTGAGCCGACCCGACTGGAGATCGGCAGCAACAACCTCTTCCGTGAGTTCGTGACCCTCAACCGGGGAACCGAGGGGGGCGGAGGAGTCACTCGCATCGCCGATGACGGGCTGTTCATGGCGTACGTCCACGTGGCCCACGACTGTCAGGTCGGATCACGGGTCGTGTTCGCCAACTGCGCCACTCTCGCCGGCCACGTCGAGGTCGCGGACGACGCCATCATCAGCGCGTTCTCGTCGATCATCCAATTCAGCAGGGTCGGTCAATACGCGTTTGTCGGCGGCTACACTGCGGCGACCAAGGACTGCCTGCCGTTCATGCGCACGGTGGGTGCTCGGCCCGCCAGATGCTACGGCCCCAACACCGTCGGGCTCGAGCGCAAGGGGTTTTCCGAGGACCGGCGACGGGCGCTCAAACAGGCGTGGCGGCACCTGCACAACTCCAAGGTCACCACATCGCAGGCGATTGCGACGATCCGTGAGGAGCTGGCCGGTCAGCCGGATGTCGACGCCCTGCTCGAGTTCATCGATTCCTCGCAGCGTGGAGTGACGCTGGCGCGTGGCTGACACGGTCGTGGTGCGCGAGGTCGACGGTGGGGCTCGCATCCGGCTCCGAGTGAAACCAGGCGCGCAGCGTGACCGGCTCATCGGTGCCTACGGGGACTGCCTCAAGGTCGAGGTGCGCGCCCCACCCGAGCGCGGCAAGGCCAACGCCGCCGTGGCCAAGCTGCTGGCTCGGGTTTTCGCGGTGAGCTCGTCCGCCGTGGTCGTCGTGGCCGGGGCCGGGAGCAAGGACAAGCTGGTCGAGGTCAGAGGAGCCGCGGCTGGCCCGATCATCGACGCGCTGCGGGAGGCGGGCATCGCCGCCGAACTTTCCTAGTCCGCATGATTCATGAGGAATCCGCTGCGGCCGCAGATCCACGGGTCATCTCGGTGCTCTTCGCATCTCGGCATCCTCAACGTACCGTAGAGTAGGCCTCCGGTGCCTCACTGCTCAGATGACCAACCGGGCACGCGGCTCTGTACCCTCGCGACGAAAACCCCATGAATCATGCGGGCTCGCCCGCATCAAGGAAACCGGTATGCGGCACCGATTCCCACGAGCCACGCGTCGAGATCGGTCTTCAAGGTGTGCACCGCGTCGCCAGCCGCGTCCTCCAGGTCGACGTCACCGGACGCACCGTTGTACTTGACGTCGAAGTTGAGCATCCAGGACGGGCCGGCTCGGTAGGTGACTCCGATCTGTCCGACGGCGCCTGCGAGGAGATCCGATCGGATGTCGTGGATGTCGAGCGCCTCGGCAGCATCGGTCGTCGTCGTGGAGTGCAGATAGCCGAGCCCGAGACCACCGCCCACGTACGGTTTCCACTTGCCCCACAGCGGGATGTGGTAGGTCAGCGTGAAGGTGGACTGGGCGACCCACGTCTCCCCGATGTCGAGGCCCTGCACCTCACCTCCAGACGCCTGGAGATCGTACGGAGCAGTGGTGAGCATCCACTCGATCCCCCAGTTGGCACCGACCATGTGGGTGGCGTCGAATTCGAGGCTCCAGCTGGCGTCGAAGGCGATCTCCGAGCCCGCGTCGCCGATCGGTTCGGTCGTCGCGTCGGCGTTGATCGAGAGCAGCCGGGCACCGATCCGCCACTCGCCGTGCTGGGCCGCAGCCGATGACGCGATTGCCAGCGATCCGACAACCGAGATGGTGGTGATGAGCCGTCGCGCCCGGTCCCCCCGCCGCATCAAAACGCCCTCCCGAGCCGCTCGAGCACGGTTTCCGGATTGCCGAGCTGCTCCAACATCTGCTCGGCATCGGCGCCGAGCGCCGCGATCACATCGCGCCCGCCCGCAACGATCTGGCCGTTCGCCAGGTACAGCGGGCTGCCGTTCGGATCGAGGTACATCCCGTCCGGCGGTTCTGCCACGGACAGCCCTTCGTATTCTTGCGGTTGCTGTTCGCTGCGCAGGATGGCCCACACGTGCGGGTCGAGATGGACGATGTCGACCTTTTCCTCTTCATGGGCGCTCCGCAGCGCCTGCCACCCGGGGGCGTCATGAGCTCCCTTGAGAAGCCACAGTCGTGCCATAGTGTCCTCCACGTTGCGCATGATAGCGTGGATCACGCGAGACGACGGGTTGGCGTCGCGGATTGGAGCGGACTATGGCAGAGGCCAAACGGGAGCGGCGGGCCGTGCCGGCCTGGAAGCTCTGGCACGATGACACCGAGCCGATTCGGCTCGGGATCTCGTCCTGTCTGCTGGGCCAGAAGGTGCGGTTCGATGGCGGCCACAAACACGATCGTTACCTTACCGGCATCCTCGGTGAGTGGGTCGAGTGGGTGCCCGTGTGCCCCGAGATCGAGATCGGCCTCGGGATACCGCGTCCCACGATCCGCCTCGAAGGCACGGCGGACGACGCCCGTCTGGTCGAGCCCACGTCCGGAGACGACCTCACCGAGAAGATGCGGACCTACTCCGAGCGCAAGGTGAGTGAACTCCAGCGGGCCGACCTGGACGGCTACGTCCTCAAGCGGGCCTCACCGTCCTGCGGGATGGAGCGGGTCAGGGTGTACGGCAAGGGTGGGATGCCGATGAAGAACGGCGTCGGTGTGTATGCCCGGGTCCTCCTGGAGCAGTGGCCGCACCTGCCGGTC
>JBFELO010000046.1:0-32219 GCA_041552055.1 Candidatus Sulfomarinibacteraceae bacterium
GAGCCCGAGCAGGTCAATCTGATCACCCTTCATCTCGGCAACGGCGCGTCCGCCTGCGCCATCAAGGAGGGAAAGTCGTTCGTGACGTCGATGGGGTTCACGCCGCTGGAAGGGTTGGTGATGGGCACTCGATCCGGCGACATCGATCCGTCGATCATCGAGTACCTGATGCACAGGGAGGGGATCGACATCGCCGCGGTGGACACGGTGCTCAACAAGCGCTCCGGCCTGCTCGGCCTGTCCGGCCTGACCAGCGACATGCGCGACCTCCTGGCCGAGGACGAGGAGAACCAGGACCGCCGCGCCCGCCTCGCAATCGACGTCTTCTGCCGCCGGGTGCGGCGCTACATCGGAGGCTACCTGGCGGACATGGGCGGGGCCGAAGCGGTCGTGTTCACCGGCGGCATCGGCGAGAACGCGCCCCAGGTCCGAGATCGGATCTGCGCCGGGCTCGGACATATGGGATTGACGATCGATTCTGACAGGAACTCGAGCATGCAGCCCGGCTCGGCAGGGGAGATCTCGACCGACGAAGCGTCTCTCAAGGCGTGGGTCATCCCGACCGACGAGGAGCTGTTGATCGCGCGCGACACCTACCGGGTGGTGGAGGATATCCCGCGGAGGTGGTAGGTGACAGGAGAATCGCCGGTCTACTCGACCCCGTGGGAGTGCCCGTCTCTGTGCCCGGAAGGGACGTCGAGTTCTCATCGCACGATCGGAGACGGATACGGATACGGAGACGGAGACGGGAACATCCCGAGTCAGTTGATCGCGTAGGGTCTGTGCGAGCCCTCACCCAGCCACATAGCCCCGAACCAAAGAGCGAGCCTCCAATCGGGGCATGGCTTTGACCAGGCGGTACAGCTCCCGACAGTCCTGGTATTCGAGGCTCTCCACAAGCCGGTTCGCCTCCACCTCGTCGCGGGTGTGTGGATGGGGATCGTCGCCCGGCGTCATCTCCTCGTGGTGGAGGATGCGGTTGTGGATCAAGCTGCGCGCTGCAAGAAGATCGACTCTCGTGCCCTGTCGCTCGGGGCGCGCCATCAGCATCAGCGTCAGACAGTCCCCGGGCCCGAGACCGCGGACCTTGCCCCCGAGTTCGTGGATGACCGGCTGCATCAGGTGGCGGACGCGGACCCGGGTGCCGCTCGATCGGCTGAGCAAGAACTCCTGGAGCAGGGCGAGGTGGAGGGACCCGGCCTCGATGTAGACCGATTCGTGCTCGAGTAGGGTCTGCAGGATCTCCCGCACCCGCAAAACGTCGCGCAGGCGACCTCGGGCCGCGTCGGACCTCGCGAACGCCGTGACCGACCGCACGACATCCTCGAACGGCGCGGACAGCGCGCTGCCGTAGAACCCGATCAGTGCACCGGTCCACTCGCGCTCCACCGCGTAGACCGGGCCGAGGCGGGGATCGTCGGCAACGTGCCGTGGCGATCCTCCCGCGTCGAACAGATCGTGGATCTCACCCAACTGCTCCAGGTAGGGATCGGTCTGGTAGATCGAGATTCCCTGGCCGTAGAGCCGCCGGTACATGGAGCACGACCGGCAGGCGAACTCCGGGTACTCGAAGTCGACCCGGTCGAGGTAGGCATCAATCTGCTGCTCGCCCTCGAGCATGCTGCGGAACCCTGTCGTTGGGGGTTCCTCGAGGATCACCGCGTCGTGCTGTTCCATGAGCTGCTCAGCGTACGCCAGGGTTTCAGGCCGGTGATTCGAGTAGGCGAGGGTGACCGTGGTTGCCATCGGTGCTCACAGTGTGGCATCCCCCGGGACAGGGGGCGAAGCGATCGGCCCAGACGATCGGCGCTGCGGCGGTGCTGGCTGGATGAGGTCAGAACCCGACGCCGACGCCGAACCGGATCACCCAGGGGCTGTCGTAAGGACTCGGCTCGCCACTGTCGTATGCCAGGTTGTACAGCCCGAGCAGGAACATCGACGTGCGCGGGCCCATGGGGAAATCCACCCCCGCACCGACGAAGTAACTGGTGAAGTTGTCCCGCTCGGTGGAGAAGTCGAGCCGGACGTATTCGTAGCTCAGGTACTCGATCTCGGCGTGCAGGAAGAGCGGATTCACGATGTGGTAACGACCGAACACGGAGCCGCCGTAGTCGCTGGTCGAGAAGCTCTCCCGATACCGGTCGTCGTTGCGGTATCTGTAGATGAGGCTCGCGCCCACGGATGCCTGCGGAGCGATGCGATAGCCGAGCAACGGCGCGAGCTCGATGTAGGTGACGTCGCCGAACGCGAGCCCGACACCGCCACCGAAGAACAGGTTGTCGGAGTCGAACCCCTTGTCCCGTGATCGGGTGTCCACCTCTGGTGCCGGCGCCATCGTGTCCACCGTCGCGGTGGTGGGTGCCATGGCAGAAGGCGCGCCCTGATCGGATGCGAATGATGGCAGCGGCGCCACCGGAAACACCAGGACGGCGAGAAGACCTGCGCGGCTCCAAGAGTCGTATTTCATGGTTTGAATCTCCTCCGATCCGGCACGCGCATGCAACGTGCCGACGTCCACCGTGCAACGTCGGCTGTCTGCCCCCACATTCCAATGAGACGTCGTGGGGATGGCGGTGGCTGACCGTGCGAACCGGATTCTGCCCGATGTGCCCGAGCCATTGACGAAGACTCAGCCGCGGAGCGCCTCCACCGGGGTCAGACGGGACGCGCGAAGGGACGGGTAGAAGCCGGCGACGAGACCGACGCCGACGGCAAACAGGACCGCCAGACCCACGGCGAAGCGCGACACGGGTAGGCCGGCTTCGAAGTTGGGTCCGAGCGCGGCGCACAGCAACAACGCCAACCCGAGCCCGAGCGCGGCACCGATCGCGGACAGGAACACCGCCTCCACCAGGAACTGGGAAAGGATGTCACGGTCCTCCGCCCCGATCGACTTGCGCAGTCCGACCTCGTACATCCGCTCGGCCAGCGAGATCTGGAGCACCGAGAAGATGCCGACTCCACCGACGACGAGCGAGATTCCCGAGATCGAGAACAGCACGACGGTCCAACCCCGCAGCTGATCGTCGATTTGTTCCTCTGCCTCGAGGATTTCAGCGGCGACGTTTTCGATCTCGAAGTCCTCGACGCGGTGGTGCTGTCTCCACAGCCGGTTCCTGAGGAATTCGAAGATACCGCTCAGCCCGTCGGTTCCAGCGACCCGGACCACCACGATGGGGACTCGCTGATCCTCGGCGAACAGGTTGTGGAGGGTCGTCAGCGGAATGGTCGCACCCTCCATCTCGCGCTGACTGAAGTCGTCGTCGACGAAATCGTTTCCCATCCGCGACCCGACACCCACGACCTCGAACCTGTGGTTGGCGATGCGAACCCACTGGCCGACCGGATCTCTGGCGCCGAAGATCTCATCGCTCAGCTCGTGCCCGAGAACGGCGACCCGGCGCTTGCGGAGAATGTCGTAATCGGTCAGATATCGGCCCCTTTCGACACCGCGATCGAGCACCTCGGCGTACGCGGGGGTCGTGCCGTAGAGCCGGATCGACTGAGACAGGTCGCCCCAGGCGATCACCTGTTGCGAAAATGCCACCGGCGCCGCGGCGGAGATCAGATCGGTGCCCGTGGTCAACGCCTCGGCGTCCTCGCGGCGGAGGCCGTTGGACAGATGTGCGCGTTTGCCGTCGATCGGCGTCCGCGGCTGCGCCGCGCTGACGAACATGACCTCGTCGAGGCCGAGGGTCTCGATGCCGCGCCACACCTCCACCTTCACCGCCTCGATCAGGCTGACCATGAACACCACCGCCATGGTGCCGAGGACCACGCCGACCAGGGTGAGTGCCGAGCGCAGCTTGTGCGCCCAGACTTCCTCGATAGTGGTGCGTATCGCCTCACCCATCACCATGAGTCCTCACCTCACTCGTACCGCAGGGCGACGACGGGATCGAGCCGGGACGCCCTGACCGCGGGGTACATACCGAACAGGAAACCGACCACCGCGGCCGAACCCACGGCGGCCACGAACATGATCGGGGTAAACGCCATCACCACGTTGAGTGCCCGCCCGATGCCCAGGGTGAACAGCACGCCGGTCGCCAGGCCGACACCGGCCCCGCAGATCGTCACGACCAGGGCCTCCACGAGAAACTGCACGAATACCTGCCAGCCGGTCGCGCCGAGCGCCTTGCGCACCCCGACCTCGCGCATGCGCTCGGTGAACGAGGCAAGCATGATGTTGGTGATGACGATGCCGCCGACCAGGAGTGCGATGATGCCGCAGGCGAGAAAGGTCAGATTGTAGACCTGGCCTTCACGGTTGCCCTGCTCGATCCGTTCGTGGCGATCCCACACGCCGAAATCGTCGATACCGTGACGAACCCTCAGGAGTTGTTCGAGAGCGTCCCGCGCCTCCTCGTGCGCCTCGGCCGAGACGAGGCGGAGGTTGATTTCGTCGATTCGGTCGTCGGTAGGCCCAAGGTGCCGTTTGGCGTAAGAGGTGATCGGGACGAGCAGCAACCGGTTCATCCACTCGTGCGCGTTGTGATTGCTGTTTCGGCGGAAAGAAAATACCTTCTCAGTCATCACGCCGATCACGGTGTACGTGACGTCACCCACCACCAGCGGCTTGCCGACTGGATTGGCCGAGCCGTAGAGCTCGCGTGCACGTGTCGACCCCAGCACCGCGACCGAAGCCCCGGTCGCGAGGTCGTGCTCGCCCAGAAACCGCCCGCGGGCGACCCCGAGGTCGCGCATCCTCTCGAAGCCGGGCTCGATGGCGGTGATCCTCAGGTTGACCTCGGTGGCGCCCGCCCGGACCTTGTGCGTGCGCGCGATCTCGGCGACGACGAGGTCGAATCCATCGACCGCGCCCCGGATCGCCTCGGCGTCCTCGAGTGTCAGTCCCATTCGGGCACGCTGGCGGGCGGTGAGCTCGAGCTCTGCCGGCGGCTGGTTGTACACGCCCATGAGCCGGGTGCCGCCGCTCTCGCGGAAGTACTGCTGGCGACGTGCGTCCATGCCCGCGGTCATTCCAAGCGTCGCGACCACAGACGCCACTCCGAGAATCACACCGAGGGTCTGCAGGAGGGTCCGACCGTAGTGCTCGCGGATTTCGACGAATCCCTCGCGGACAAACTGAACGGCATTCATGCGGCGCGCTTCTGCTCACGAAGAATGCGGCCGTCTACGATCTGGACGACCCGCTGTGCGCACGACGCGACGCGCTGGTCGTGGGTGACAATGATCAGTGTCTGTCCCTGCTGCTGGAGTCGGTTGAACAGCGCGAGGATCTCGGAGCCGGTCTGCTGATCGAGGTTGCCGGTCGGCTCGTCGGCCATGAGCACCGCCGGGTCGTTCACCAGGGCTCGTGCGATCGCGGCTCGCTGGCGCTGGCCTCCCGAGAGCTCGTTGGGGCGATGCTTGATTCGATCGGCGAGGCCGACGAGTTCGAGCGCGCCTCGCGCCCGTCGTTGTCGCTCGCGACGGCCGATCCCCGAGTACAGCAGCGGCAGTTCGACGTTGCGCAGAACGCTCGCACGCGGCAGCAGGTTGAAGCTCTGGAAGACGAACCCGATGCTGCGGTTGCGCAGGTGCGCGAGCCGGCGCCGGGACAGATTGGAGACCTCGTCGCCATCGAGGAGATATGTGCCCCCGCTGGGTGTGTCCAGCAGGCCGAGGATGTGCATGAGCGTCGACTTTCCGGAGCCGGAGGGACCCATGATCGCTACGTAATCACCGCGATCGATGGTGAGATTGACGCCGCGCAGGGCCTCGACGGCGACGTCTCCGGCGCCGTAGACCTTGCGGATGTTTTCGACCGAGATGAGCGGGGCCATCAGCCGCGCTCCTCGGTCGGCCGCGACGGATCGGCAAGCGCCACCGGTTCTCCATCATCGAGCCCTTCAACGATCTCGACATCGGTGGTCGAGGAAACGCCGGTGACGACGGGCCGCTCCTCGAACCATCGTCGCCACTCCTGGCGCGGGTCCTCGCGCCAGTCATCCTCGTCGACAGGGTCCCCGCGCCCTTCGGTGTCGGGTGCGGGACCCTCGGATGGGGCGCTCGCCGATCCTGTGTCTGCCGTGGACTCGACGTCTTCCTTCGGGAGCGGTGCCTCGCGTTTGACGTACACCATCTCGTCATCTCCGCGGATGAACACGGACTCGACCGGAACGGTGAGCACCTGCTCGCGCATCTCACCGCGAATCTCGATGTTTGCGGTCATCCCGGTGCGAAGCTCGACACCGAGGTGTTCGAGCGCGATCTCCACGTCGAAGACCTTGACCTGGTTGTCGAGCCGCGCCGCCGGTGCGATGCGTCGGATGTTACCGGGGAACAGCTTTCGTGGGAATGCGTCGAGCGTGACCCGAACCTCCTGCTGCTCGTGGATCTTGCCGATGTCCACCTCGTTGATGCCGGCCTCGACGATCATGGTTCCGAGGTCTGCGACGGTCGAGATCACCGTGCCGGAGTTGAACGAGCCGCTGCCGGTGACGGTCTCACCCAGCTCGACAGGACGGTCGATCACGATGCCATCCATCGGCGACACGATGTTGACGACCTGGCGGGGGTTGTCTCCCACCGGGATCCCCGAGTCTTCGACCACGGTAATCTCCTCACGGGCCGCCTCTATGGCCTGCTGTGCCTGCCGATACCTCGTCTCGGCCTGGCGGTGGAGCTCGACCGAAATCAGCCCGTTCTCGAGCAGTTGGCGTTTCGCCTCGTACTCCTCGCGGGCATCCTCGAGCTCGATCCTCGCCTCTGCGAGGCGGTTCTTGACACCCAAAAGGTCCTGCGCCTGATTGACGTCGGGTTCGATGCGCGCGATCAGCTGACCCTTGGCGACGCGGTCGCCGGCGCGGATCGGCAGGTCCACCACGCGCCCGGACAGCGTGGATTTGATGTCCACCTTGACCTCGGGCTCGACCGTGCCCACCTCGCGCACCACCACCTGCACGTCACGGATGCGCGAATCCAGGGTGGGGATGTCGGGACCTTCCTCGTCGTCGCCGTTGCCGTTGATTCGCGAACGAACCCCGTAGGCGGCGGCTGCGGTGAAAACGAGCACGAGGCCGAGGATCAGCCAGATTCTCCGTTTCTTGCGACGCATGCGAACCCCCCTCGGAATGCATGATTCCCTCTAGTAGTACGACCCAAGCCCGCTACTGTTAACGGCGAGAGATGAAATCCCGACGAGGTCGCGGTTCAGGGTCCAGGATGCCCCGAACGCGCCGGCCCGGCGGTATCCTGTGATGAATTGGATGAGCAAGGAGGACAGCAAAATGTTGTTGAAAGACCGCGTCGCGGTGATCACGGGGGCGAGTCGTGGAATCGGCGCGGCGACAGCCAAGATCCTCGCCCTGCACGGAGCCGCGGTCGGTGTCAACTATTGTGCGAGCGATGCAGCGGCGGTTGGGGTGGTCCATGACATCGAGAAGTCCGGCGGTCGGGCGTTGGCTGTCCAGAACGACGTCCGTGACCGCGAGCAGGTGGAGGCCATGGTCGCGCGGGTGACCGCCGAGCTCGGAGCGATCGACACGGTCGTCCTGAACGCCTCGATCACATTCCCGATGGTGTCGTTTCTCGAGTACGACTGGGAGGCGTTCTAGGGGAAGCTGACCGGCGAGCTGAGGGCGGCATTCTTCCCCTGTCGAGCGGTCGTGCCGGCGATGATAGAACGAGGCCGAGGCTGTGTCATCGCGGTCTCCAGCGGCCTGTCCAGGCAGAACGCGCCAGGATTCTGTGCGCACAGCACCGCGAAGTCGGGGCTTGATGCCTTCGTCAGATCTCTCGCAGTCGACTGAAGGTCATCACGTAGGTGAGGAGTACGTGGTGGAGGGGAAGACCCCGGAGGGAATCTGCCTGGGATCGTTCAACTCCTCAATGCCGTATCTGACGGCGTTGCGTTTCGGAGCGTCGTTCCCGTGGGAGCAGGAGGAAGGCACGATCATCATCGGGTGTCCGGTTCACGTCAACCAGGTGGTGTGGCGGTTGCGGAGAATCGAGACGTCATCACCTCGTAGAGGCTCGGCGCAGGGGGCGACGACCCGTGCTGGAGCCGCCGGCGGGATGGAGGCGTCGCCTCCGGTCGTAACGGATGCTGTTGACCGCGGTGGCCTAATCCCCCCAGGATGACGCCCCGAAGACCGATCCGTTCTCAAAAGCGATGGTCGGGGCGATGCCGGTGACGTCGGTGAACGTCCCGTCGATGGTCGTGATGCTGGTGCACGCCCTGAACGTCTGCGGACCGTCGTTGGGCACGCCGGTAAGAACCAGATCGTCGACGTAGCAGGTCATGGATGTCGGGCTTGTGGCTCCGGCGGAGACGAGCGCGTCCACGATGCCGAAGCCGGAGTCGCGGTCCGGTCCGGGCGCCTCGATGTCGAGCGCACCGGCCGCGAACACCGCCCGCATCCCCTGCGGGGTCAGGTTGGCGTTTTCCAGCACCAGGGCCGCGATTGCCGCGGCGTGTGGAGCAGCCGCCGAAGTCCCGAAGAACGGGTTGAAGCCCGGGGTGGCGGTCGACACGCCGTCGGCGGCGGTGATGTCTGGTTTGAACCGTACCAGCCCGCCCGTAGAGGAGAAGTCGCCCGGAGTGATCGGCGTTCCGTCGGCCCGGTAGAATACACGACGCGGGCCGTCCGAGCTGAACATCTCCACCGGATTGGTCGGTCCCCCGGTGAACGGGCCCCCGGATGAGTTGAACCAGTCGGTGGCGGCGACACCGAAGGCGTGGGTCGCTGCCGCGTGGCCGCTGGTCTGACCTGCGGTCGCCATCGCGAGCCGACCACGTTGGGTGTTGACATGGAGGTACCTGCCATCTCCCGTGAACCGGACCACGGCCAGCGTGTTGCCGGTGTCGTTGAACGGACCCGAGTCGATGAACTCGAACGGATCGTCATCGCCGTCCTGGGTGGTTGCCCCGACGGCGAAGATCGTGGTGCCTGTCGCGTCCAGGAGTACCAGATCATAGTCGTTGCCCGAGCCGCCGAGCGGATCCGACCACTGGAGGGTGAACAGGAACGGCGAATCTTGGGTGATCGTATCGAGGCTGGCACCGCCCCCGAAATCGTGCGTGTCAAACCCGGTCAGCGGTCCGGGAGGCACGGCTGGGGCGAAGTCACCCTCCCAGACCCCCGATGTGCCGTCGTTCAGGTTGCCCGAGTTGCCGGCAGAGGAAAAGTAGAGCACGCCGGCGGCGCTCACCTGGTCTGCCGCCGCGGCGATGATGCCGTCCTGGAAGACCCCCTCGGCGAAGTAGAAGACGTCGTCGACGATGACGTCGCAGCCGGCGGCCGCGAGGTCGAGGATGTTCTGCGCGAACCCGGCCTGGCCGCCGAACGCGGTGGCGAAGTAGAGGTTGGTCCCGGGTGCCAGGTCGTAGACGATCTCGAGCATCGCCGTGCCCTCGCTACCGGAGCCCGCCTGGCCGGGCAGCACGTTCACCACGGGCGGCAGGTCGCCGGAGCTCTGCAGGCTCGCCAGGGAGTCGACGCCGTCGGACAGCACGCCCACGACGACCCCGGTGCCGTCGACGCTCTCGGTCGCGCGGGCGAGGTCGGCGCGGTGGGCCACGTCTCCCTCGGAAGTGTTGATCTTGTTGAGCATCATCGTGTCGGCCGGCCGGATCGAGCGGACCGCTTCCTCGGCCGCCAACGTCTCGAGCTCGACCAGCGGCATGCGTGCCCGTATCGAGTCGTACTGCGGGTAGGAGCTCTCGACCGTGCCGCCGAGCTGCTCGATTCTGAGCAGCAGGTCGTCGCCGACGGCGGCGCGGATGTCGACCTGGACCGTGCCGTCGCGCGCCACGTCGAGGCTCGTCCGGAGGTTGGGAAGGGCGCTGAACAGCGCGTCGCCGCGGTGCCTCTTCGCCTCCAGGATCAGCTGTGAGGACAGCTTGCGCTGGGCCGGGCTCCAGGACGCCTTTTCCTCGAGCAGCGTCTGGATCTGTCGCATTCCGGATTCGGTGATCACGGGCTGCTGGGCGACTGCAGTCGCCGAGCCGAGCGCTGCCGCAACCAGAACCGTGGCGATTCTCCAAACCACGGACCCCGACAACCTGTCGGTGGGGTTTCGATGAAGCACGGGAAGCAAGGTGCGGAAATGTTTCGTCATGCGAATTTCCTCCCAGAGACTGTCGTGGAGTCGCTCCCCGTGTGTGCATCCCGCGACCACGCGCGAGCGCGTGCGGTGCGTCGCCCGTTGATCGCGCGACGTCGCCAAAGGGGACCATATTCGAATGGGTCTGGGTACTTGCGTGTTTCGCAACCGAGGCGTTCGCAGTTGCCGTCCGAACGAGGTTTCATGTCAAGAGAGTGTATCTCATTACTATCAAGGTGTCCACGTCCGGTTGCGTGTTCTGCCCCGGGTTCGGTGGAATCATGCGGCCGCATGTTGCGCGCCGAGGCGTCGGCGCGAGGATCCGTCTCGTCGCGTCCGCAGAAACGGCAGGACGGGAGGACTCTTCCTCCCGTCCCGGACTCAGTTGCAGTTGCGTACGCCTCGGAGTCGGATGCGTGCTGTGTGACGATCCGGTCGAGGCGTCGCGTGGAGAGTTACGGTTTGTTGCGTTGGTAGTCGACGTGATCGACGAACTTGTCGCTCACGGCCTTGGCCTTGTAGTCTGCCTGCCAGGCCTGCGGTTCCACCTTCACGTTGATCTCGTCCGCAGCCGACAGGACATCTCCGTACGCCATCTTGGCGTGAAAGACCGCCCCGGCGTAGTCCATCGCCGCATATGCGGCCAGAGCCATCGCCGCGTGGCTGTCCGCCGATTCGAGAAGACCACTCACTCTCCCTGCCCGCGGGCTGAGATAGATGTCCGCCAGGATCATGTTCGCCTGGTTGATGTAGATCGAGGTCAGGTAGCGGTTCATGTTGTCGCGGTCGAACTGGCTGAAGTCCCAGTTGAGGTCGATATAGCTCATGACCGAGTTGGTTTCGTCACCGGACCATACGAAGTAGTACGGCCCACCGGGACCGAAGTCGACGTCCGATTCGAAGTCGTAGCCGTCGTGGGGATGGGACAGGCCGAGGTGGTGGCCGGTCTCGTGGATGGTGGTGGTGGAGAAGCCATACCCCAGATCACGAATGAACGGGGCATCCCACGCGAACACGAAGCTCTGCGTTCCGTCCGCCCAGTTGTCATCGGCAAAGCCGAGGCAGCAGGTGAAGAGCTCGTCGGTGGTGTTGAACGCGAACAGCGGCAGCTCGTAATCAGCATCCCCCTCGAGGAACTGCACGAGATGGTCGTCGTGATACAGGAAGATGTCGGCGAAGGCGATGCCGAACAGGCGGTTGCCGAAGCACGACAGGTCCCAGTAGAAGCACAGGTAGACATCCTCGAAGCGTGATTCAAACTCCAGGCTGTTGAGCTCGAGGCTGAACTGGTTGTTCGGCTGCAGCTCGCCAAGCTCCGTCGTGATCAGCGCCGGATCGAACCACGCGGTGCCGTCGTCGGCCGGGTCGATCTGGTACACGTTGACGTCCAGCTGGATCTCGGTGGGGATCTCCGGCGGCGAGATGGCCGGCTTGTACAAAGGGGACGTAGTGAACAGGAGGTCGATAGCCACGTAGCGCGTCACCTTGCCGAGGTCTCCCGAGAGGTCGTCGAACGGGCGGTACCCGCTCAAGTTGCCGTACTCCCACACCGGAGGCATGCGGTAGCCATAGTTGTCGTCGACGTTCCAGTTGTCTGTCCAGCCTTCGGGTCCGGCGGAGAGGTCGTAGAACCAGATGCGGTGAAGGCTCCCCAGGCCGCTCTCCTCGTCATCGGGGGTAGTGCCGCCCCAGGCGATGAGCTTGCGCGAGTCCCTTTCGAGACCGAAGTTGTAGCCGGTGTCCGGGTCGGGTTCATCGGTCTTGGTGTAGACGTGGTACTTGAAGTCGCCACGGTCAAACCAGTTGACGAGGAACACCGTGTACTGGGACGTGTCGACCCCGAGCATCGCACCCGCGTTGTCGGCCAGCCACTGCTCGACCGACGGCGCGTCGATCCAGTAGTTCTCCGTCACATCGAGCGAGCGCGCCGCCTGGCTGTTGTACCAGACCTGGTAGAGGGTCAGTGGCTTGGAAGTTTTGATGCTGTCCAGGTAGCCGAAGAACGCGTCCTCGAACGCCGCGTCGGCGTACACGAGGTTGTAGTCGTAGTTGAAGGTGAGCCCGAGGAACTCATTGCCCTTGTAGTCGGACGGGAAGCGGTTGATCGGCCGGTAGGTGGTCGGCAGCTCGGCGAGAAACGCGGCCAGGTCGATGTCCCTGTCGCCGACGCCCGCCTCGTAACCTAGAAACACCACGTTGATGGTCAGATTCTGTTCGATGTCGCGGAATGCGCCGGGCTCCAGGGTGGTCAGATCGGGTGGAGCCGGGTTGGCGGCCTGCACGGCGGCAGGGGAGAGCACGATCATGACTCCACACAACACGCTCGCGAATAACACGGTTGTTCTGTTCATCCTTCAACCGTCCTTTGGGTCGGACGGCGTCGTCGCGTCGTCCATGTCGCAGCGTGGGACGGGGCGGCCCCCCACGACTGCACGCGTTTCACTCGATGGTGTGACTCTAGATCGCGTCTCGATATTAGTCAAGAGACCTGGTATCTATTTACCGAGCCGGCTTCTGACGACCGCTGAGCCAGGTGACCATGGTCACCTCGCGTTCGGCCGCGGTCGGTGGGGTCACTCGCGCGGCCCGCACACGCCGCAGGTTGCGCGCGAGAGAGACTCAGGTGTGGTCTGGCACGGCCGGGATGTGCCTGACGGTGCGGATCCGGGTCGTGCGGAGTCCGTCCTCGAACTCCAGGAAGAGGCCGGGAGCAGCGACATGCTCGGTGAGCAGTGCACTCCCACCTGCGGTGCAGCCGCGGACCTCTGTCCGACTCTCTCCGAGGCCCTGAAGCTCATACCAGCCACCGCTCACGATGAACGAGCCGTCGGCACACGAGGTGAGGGAGTACACCGAGTTCTTGGTCGAGACGATGACCCGGTCGCCCGGTGTCAGGTCAGCGCGGAGTACTCCGCCGACATTCTCGGCGGCCTGCGCGAGTCGGTCGATCGGCATTCCTTTTCGACGCTTCTCGATCTTGTGGATGCCGCTCGTGGGATCAGTCATCTCGCGCCAGCCTCTGCGGCCAGTTTACGACAAGATGCAGGGTGTTTGCGGCGGTCGCCACACCCGGCGGCGTGACAACGAATCGATCGAAGACCGGGCTGGGCGCGAAACCAGGGTTCGGTGGGCGAGGCGGGTCGATGCGGAACAGTTGCTGGGCCCTGCCCGCACGGAACGCATCGCCTTCGATCGACACCGGAGCCGCGATGAGCATCCCATCGAGATCCGAGAATACGAGCTCCGCGCCGTCCGATCTCCAGTACGGGTACATCCCGCCGGACTCCGAGACCTGCCACCGGCGACCCGGTCCGGGGAACGGAGTCACGTAGATCTCCTGTCGGCCCGACTCGTCCGAATGGTAGGCCAGCCACCTTCCGTCGGGCGAGATGATTCCCCGGCTCTCCTGAGCCGGTGTCTGGAGGAACGGGCTCGCTTCAGAGGTATCGATATCAAACACCCAGATATCGAGACCGGCGCCGCCCGTGTACTGGTCGAAGACGATGTGCCGTCCGTCGGGAGAAACGCTGGTCGGCAGCATCGATTCGGGCGAGGAGAAGAGAAGCTCGTCGCCACCGGATCCCGCCACCGACTTCCGGTAGAGGTCGTGCGGTCCCGAGCGGTTGGAGGCGAAGATCACGTAATCTTCATCGGAGGTCCAGACCGCATCGATGTCTTCTGCGGGGTCCATGGTGAATCGGGTCCACAGATCGCGCTCCAGGTCACAGATCCACACGTCCTCGCTGTCCTCCGAGGATTCCGAACGTCCCACGACGAGGCGGTCGCCGTTGGGTGAGACCGCGCCCAAGCCAAACCTCGCAGGCTCTCCAAACGTGCCGAGCAGGGCGCCGCTCTGGTCGCGCCATTCGAGAGCCATCGGTGCCTCCGGAACCCCGGTCTGATAGGTCAGGAGCCCGTTCCTCGAGGCGGAGAAGACCGAGACCGCCGCCCCCGGGAGAACCATCACATCCTCAGCGAGGGCGATCGGGACTCCGCCGACCCTGAGGGTGGAGGGATCAATCATCTGCGCCATCAGGGTCCCTTCGCGGACCGACAAGATGTGCCCAGATACCAGTTCCGCCTGGGTTTCGGACTTCATCACCTCGCGCGGCTCGTCGCCGTCCAGGCTACCCATCATCACGACGTTTTCATCGCTTCTGGCACCCCGCGCCAGGAACAGGAATCGGCGACCGTCAGGAAGGAAACGTGGATGGCGGTGGGAGTTGTGGCGGTCGCTGTCGAGGGAGGTGACGGCGGTGGAAGTGCCCCCGGCGTCCATCACAGCGTGGATCGGAGATCCATGACCAGGTGCGAAGATGATGATTCCGTCTTCGTTCCATGAACCGCCCTTGCCGTTGATCGCATCACAGACCGTTCTCGGTGCGCCACCTCTCGCATCGATGATCTTCAACTTGCCGTCACTCTGGGTGAAGAACCCGATGCGCTGTGAGTCGGGGCTCCAGAACGGGTACCGGGCGCTGCCGGTGTCGCGCAGCATCCCGGCCGATCCGGTCGTCAGGTCGTATACCCAGAGGCGGGTCGCGCGGTCCTCGCCGCGGGCGGAGTACACGATCATTGAACCGTCTGGGGACAGCGTCGGTGGACCCGGGGAGAGCGACCGGACGTCAAATGCTCCGCCGAGCGGAGGCGGAACGGTCGCCTCGATGATGCGCGGATCAGAGTTTCGGTCTGGCAGCAGCGCAAAAGCGGCGGCGACGAGAGCGAGGACGCCGGCGATGGCCCACGGGAGCGCGACCGGAAGTCTATGTGGACGGGTGGGCGGAACGCCCTCGTCGGATGTCGTGCGCAGACGAGCGTCAGCTGGTTGTTCGAGGATATCCTGCAGCTCCACGCGGGCGTCCCCCATGGCCTGCAAACGCTGGGTCGGGCTCTTGCGCAGACAACGGCGCACGAGGCCAACGAGGGGCTCAGGCGCGTCTGGTGGTAGGGCGGAGAGGTCCGGCTCTGCCCGCAGCACCGCGGCCAAAACGTCTGACACGGTTTCGCCCACGAACAGCCGCCTTCCCATGAGCATCTCCCACAGCACGACACCGAAGGCCCAGACGTCGGCCCTTCGGTCCACGGTCTTGCCGCGTGCCTGTTCGGGGCTCATGTAGGCGGCGGTACCCAGGATCACGCCGGCTGCGGTGGCTCGTGCGGTGAGAGTGGGGGACTCGTCCGCGCGGCTGGCGTCATCGTCGGGCTGAGGCGCCTTTGCGAGACCGAAGTCGAGGACCTTGACGGTTCCGTCATCGGTGACCTTGATGTTCGCCGGCTTGAGGTCGCGGTGGACGATACCTTGCTCGTGGGCCGCCTCGAGCGCTTCGGCGATCTGAAGCGCGATCGGGATCGCCTCCTCGACGGGGACCGGTCCGCGGGCGATGACGCTGTCGAGCCCCTCGCCCTCGACGAGTTCCATGACGAGGAAGTGAAGTGGAGGGCGTGAGGGCGTGAGGGCTTGTGGGCTTGTATCTGAGTCTGTCGGTCGGTCGGGTGGTACGGCGTGTTCCAGTCCGTACAACGTGGCGATGTTGGGATGGTTCAGTGACGCGAGGACCTGCGCTTCGCGCTCGAAACGGGAGTGGCGGTCGGGATCGTCGGCGAAATCGTCGGGCAGCACCTTGAGTGCGACCTCGCGTCCAAGCTTCGTGTCCTGTGCCCGCCACACCTCACCCATCCCGCCGGCGCCGAGCGCGGCGGTGACCCGATAGTGGGCGAGAGTCTGGCCGATCACTCTCTGCCCCCGGAGGGAACCGATCGGTCGAGTTGAGAGGACCAGTTGAATATCAGGTGCGGCAACCGAGATCGAGTGCCTCTGTCGAGTCCGCGAATCAACAGGAACCGATCTCCGTCCGCGTGGACGTCATACGAAAAGCCAGGGACGTTCAAAAACGGACCCTCGAACAGGACGCGCGGTCGGCCGGCTGAAAACGTGGTGCCCGTGGTGACCGGCACCGCCATCCACTCATTCCCGTTGCGATAGTAGAGCTCGTCGCCTCGTGGCGCCCAAACAGGTTCCTCGCCGCCGTCGTTCGATACGGTCCATATGCGCCCTCCGTCTGGGAAGGGCTGGACGTAGACCTCGTATCGGCCGGAGGTATCCGATGTATAGGCGACCCATCGCCCATCCGGAGAAACCGAGGGGCCCCACTCGCTGGCGGAGGTCGCCACGATCGGGTGGGCGTCGGTACCGCCGTGCAGGCGAACCACCCACACATCGCCTCCCGTATTGAGCCAGGCGCTGGTCACCGCCAACGAGCGACCGTCGGTCGACGCACTGTAGGGCGTCGCGCCTCGCAGCTCCGTCGGCAGGTCGAGCTCGGAGGCACGACCGCTTCCGTCCGCAGGTGTGAGGAAGATCGACGACACGTCGAACTCGTCCGACCCAAAGATCACCGACCGTCCGTCGCTGGTCCACACCGGCGAGTGGCTGTTGCCGCTTTGAGCGATCGGCGTCGTCGTACCACGCTCGAGGTCGTAGATCGAGATTCGCTCATTGGAATCGGCGACGACGATCGCCAGGCGCTCACCACGTGGATCCAGTTCGAACGCCCCGTAGGTGGCGGGCGGGAACTCGAGCGGCTGTACGATGCCGGCACGATCGACCCAGACGAGTTCACCAATCTTCATGTCGGTTCCTGGGATGAACGCCAGGGTCCCGGTGCCAGAAACGCTGAAATGTGCCGCTCCGAGGCTTTCGACCCTGACGCCGTCCAGGATCGGCACAGGCTCGCCGGACACCTCCAAGCGTTCGAGGTCTAGCGCCACGGCCTGGAGGCTTCCCGCCCGCGCAAACACGAGGTGACCCGTTGGCACATACTGGCCGGACGTGCCGCCGCGAATCAGGATGTGGCTGTCTCCGGTGTCGACGTCGAATGCGCCGATCGACCAGTAGTTGTGGTTGGACGTACCGGTCCGCCGAGTGATGAGAACAGTTTTCCCACCGTTGACGACCTGTGGAAGGGCGAGTGATCTCGACTTGGTGGTTTTGGTGGAGGTCAGTACCTCGGGCGTGCCGCCGTCACCGTCGATCCGGAGCAGCTCTTGACCCTCGCGTGCCGCGAACACGATTCGATCGTCGTCGCCCCAGCTCCCGCCGACCGGGTTGACCGCGTCGCACAGTGTGATCGGATCGCCGCCACGCAACGACACCTTCTTGAGCTTGTTCCGGGTGAAGAACGCGACGGTTTGCCCGTCCGGAGAGAAGAACGGATCGAAGGCGCCTTCGGTCCCACTCAGGGTTGAGCTTTGGAGGCGGTCGAGCCGCCGGACCTTGAGCACGGTGGAATCCTCGGATACGACCACGTACACGAGAGTCATGCCGTCGGGTGACAGCGCGATCGATCGTCGTCCGACCCCCAGCGGCATGTGCTCCCCGAACGCCAACCTCTCGTCGTCGGCCAACGGAACCGCGGCGTGAACCGCCTGTTCGGCAGGGTGGTGAATTGCTGTAGAACGCCCGATCCGCCAAGCCAGCACGGCGCCGACCGCCGTCCCGATCACGAGAGTCGCCACCAGCAGCCACCAAGGAGGGCGCCGCCCCTGGGAGGGCACGCCCGCGTCTGCGGAATCCTCTTGCTGCTCGGGCGAACCTCCGTGAAGTTCTGCGAGGTCGAGTCGAGCGTCTCCGATCCACTGCAATCTCTGCCTGGGGTCGCGTTGAAGGCATCGAGCGAGCATGCGGCGCAGGGAGTCCGGGGTGCCGTGTGGCGGATCGTTCCAGTCGGGTTCGGCCCGCAGCACGGCCGCCAACACGTCCGACACGGTCTCACCCTCGAACAGCCTCCGTCCCGTGAGCATCTCCCACAGCACGACGCCGAAGGCCCAGATGTCGGCCCGTCGATCCACGGATTTGCCGCGCGCCTGCTCGGGGCTCATGTAGGCGGCGGTGCCGAGAATGACGCCCGCGGCGGTCGCGCGGGCGGTCAGAGTGGGGGATTCATCCGCGATTCCGCCGTCCATGTCGGGCTGCGACGCCTTGGCAAGCCCGAAGTCGAGCACCTTGACCTTCCCGTCCTCCGTGATCTTGATGTTGGCGGGCTTGAGGTCGCGGTGGACGATGCCCTGCTCGTGCGCCGCCTCGAGCGCCTCCGCGATCTGAAAAGCGATGGAGACGGTCTCTTCGATCGGGATCGGTCCGCGATCTATCACCTCGTCGAGCCCCTCGCCCTCCACGAGTTCCATGACGAGGAAGTGGACCGGAGGGCTCGAGGGCATGGGGGCTCGAGGGCTTGAATCTGAGCCCGCGGCTGAGTCCGAGGACGGCTCGGCGTGTTCCAGTCCGTACAGGTGCGCGATGTTCGGGTGGTTGAGGGAGGCGAGGACCTGTGCTTCGCGCTCGAAGCGGGTGTGGCGGTCGGGATCGTCGGCGAAGTCCTCCGGCAGTATCTTCAATGCGACCTCGCGGCCCAGCTTTTCGTCGGTCGCCCGCCACACCTCTCCCATCCCGCCCGCGCCGAGCTGCGCGGTGATCCGGTAGTGAGCGAGGGTACTGCCGATCATCGCTTCTCTAGTCGAGGTTCAGGCTGTCGAGCCAGCCGATGACGGCGCGGAGTTCGGGGTTTGCTGCCCCCTGGTCATTGCGCTGGATCATGAGGAAACGGGAACCGTCTGGCGCGACGTCGTAGCTGTGGACGTCGGGACTGATCTTCGACGGCCTCATGTAGGGATCGTCGAACAGCGTCTGTGGGCGACCAAACGCGAGACCGCCGTCGTCCTGACCCACCGGAACCGCCATCATGCTCGAGCTCGTCCGGTAGTAGAGTTCACGGGCGTCGCCCGACCACAACGGTTCGAGCCCGCCGTCGCTCGAAACCTGCACGCGACCGCCGGGACCGGGATACGGCCGCACGTAGATTTCCCAGCGGCCCGATTCGTCCGAGGCGTAGGCGAGCCAAGCGCCGTCCGGCGAGAACGCGGGGAAGCGCTCGGAGAACCGGCTGTCGAGAAATGCATGCGGTTCCCGACCTCGCACGGTGTCGATCACCCAGATGTCGTCATCGAGGTCGGTGCCTCGCGCGCCGAGCGCCAGCAGTCGTCCGTCCCCGGACCAGGACGCGGCACGCAGTGAGACGTCACCGCCCGCGACCAGCTCGGGCGAACCGGTCCCGTCCGCGGCGATGCGGTGCAGCTCGCGGGTCGGCTCGAGCCCCCCTGCGTACACCACCGCCTCGCCGGATGGATGCCACAGCGGATCGTGGGTGTCCTCGTCGAAGCTGATGCGGGTGAGGGTCTGGCGCGAGATGTCGTAGGTCCACAGGCTGCATTCCGGGGTCGAGATCCTGCGCAGTAGCAGCCGACGGCCGTCAGGGGAGAGTCGGGGCTGGGCCCACGACGACGGTTCGTCGAGCGCCGGCTCGACTTTCCCCTGTCGATCGACCCAGACGACCGCGCGGCTGGTCGACAGGATGTTGGCGTCGTCGACTGGCGAGTAGATCAGGGTGCCGTTGCGCGATACCGCGAACCGTCCGCCGTCGCGTGGGCTCCAGCCGACGTTCTGGAGCACGACGGCCGGCTCGCCGGTGACCGTCGCGGTGTCGGTGTCGAAGGGGTACACAACGACGTCCTGCTGGTTGTAGCGGTAGGCCAGCAGGTGTCCGGAGGCGACCACCTGAGGCGTGGCCGCGCTCGAGATGACCCGCTTTGTCTCCCTGGTGGCGATGGAGACGGCCCACACCGCCCAGTCCTGAGCGGTCTCGACCGTGTACAGCACCCACTCGGTTCCGGGGACGACATGTGGCTCGTGGTGAAAGACCTGGTCGGCCTCCGGTGTCGTCAAGACGGTTGCGTCGCCGCCGGACACTGACGCCATCGCGAGGCCGTTGGACGCCTGACCGTCGATGACGGCGCTGCTGAAGATCAGGAAGCCGTCGGGATGCCAGGCCCCGGTTCTGAAGGCGGTGGCCACGGTCACCCCCGGGAGACGCATGGGGTTGCCTCCTGCGAGCGAGACCTTCCCGATCCCGTCGGTCACCGGGTCGAAGTACGCGACCCACGAGTTGTCCGGCGAGAAAAACGGGTTCTCGATGTTCGGCGTCCCGGCGACGGGACGGACGTCGAAGCCGTCGAGGGACCGGAGTTGGAGATCACTGTCGTCTTCGTTGAGGGTGTAGGCGATCCATTGGCCGTCCGGGGATATGGCCGTGTTGGAGAACTCCTTGAACCCGGCGCGTGCGAAATCGACGTGGATCGGAAGGTGCAGTGCCTGCCCTGGCCGCTGCAGAGTTGCCCAGCCGATGGCGACTGCGCCGGCGATGACGCCGAGGAGGCCGACGGCCAGGCCGATACGAGTGGAGCTCGACGGCGTCGACACGTGCTCGCCGATCGCCTCACCTTCCGGTACCGAGAGTTCGATGCGCGCGTCGCCGGCGCACTGCAACCGTCGACTCGGGTCACGCTCGAGCGACCGCCGGATCACCCTGCGGACAGCCGGTGGCGTTGACGGTGGCAGGGCCTCGAGATCGAGGTCCCGGGTGAGCACGGCCGCGAGCACATCGGTCACTGTGTCACCGTCGAAGAGCTGCCGTCCGGTGAGCATCTCCCACAGCACAACCCCGAACGCCCAGATGTCGGCACGGCGGTCCACCGGTTTGCCCCGCGCCTGCTCCGGCGCCATGTACGAGGCGGTGCCGAGGATGACGCCGGCGGCGGTGGCGTGACGGGTGAGGGTGGGGGACAGCGACAGGTCGGAGGTTTCGCCCGGCTCCCACGCCTTCGCGAGCCCGAAGTCGAGCACCTTGACGGTGCCGTCGGGTCGGATCCGGATGTTGGCGGGCTTGAGGTCGCGGTGGACGATCCCCGCCTCGTGGGCCGCCTCCAGCGCCTCCGCGATCTGCAGCGCGATTGGGGCCGCCTCGCCCGGCAACACCGGGCCGCCGGCGATGACGTCATCGAGCCCGTGGCCCTCGACCAGTTCCATCGAGAGAAACGTGAGAGGTCCGCCTCTCGCATCTGCGCCGGTGCCTGCTCCCGATGACGAGGGGACCGTCTCCAACCCGTACAACGTCGCGATGTTGGGGTGATTCAGGCTGGCGAGGACCTTGGCCTCGCGCTCGAATCGCGCCATCCGCTCGGGATCGTCTGCAAAACCCTCCGGCATGACCTTGATCGCCACCTCGCGACCGAGCGTGGTGTCCTCGGCGCGCCACACCTCGCCCATGCCGCCGGCGCCGAGGGCGGCAATGACTCGGTAGTGACTGAGGGTCTGTCCCGCGTTGAGTGTCATTCGGTCAGCCTCCGGTGCGTGGCGACGCCCTGGCAGGGATGTTCATCTGCTGGAGGAGCGCCTGGTAGCGAGGCTCGTGAGCGAGCTCCGGCAGGAAGTAGTCCGGGATCACCGGCAGGTAGATGGCGTCCGGGGAGTGCTCCGCGACCGACTGCTCGAGCGCCTCCAGCACCTGATCCATGGTGCCGATCGCGGCGTAGAGCTCGGCGTAGACGCCGGGGTCGACGTACCCCTCGGCCGCCATCGCATCGAGCTCGCGGAGGGCGGCCTGACCTCGCTCGAGGTCGCCGCACTTCCCGTAGGTGTAGCCCAGCCAGGCACGGGCGAGCGGGGTGCTGCCCCCGTGCAGCTGCGCCTCGGCCTCCTCGGCGGTGGTGAACGCCTGCTCGCACTGGCCGCTGTCCGCGAGGGTCTTGGAGAGCTTGATGTAGCCCCAGGTCCAGTTCGGATTCAGATCGAGGGCTGCGCGGAACTCCGCCGCGGCGCGGTCGTAGTCACCGTATCCCATAAGGGTGAAGGCGAGCATGTGGGCCGCACTCGATGACAGCGGGTCGAGCTCCTTGGCCTTCTCGGCCTGCGCGATCGCCTCGTCGTATCGGCCCATCGACACCAGGAAATCGGCGTAGATGAGTCGTGCGGTGTCGCTGCCCGGATTGAGCTCGATGGCGCGTCGAAGATCGCGATCGGCACCCTCCCAGTCCCAGTCGAACAGGTACTTGATCTCGGCCGACACGGCGTGCGCCTCGGCGAGCTGGCCGTCGATCGCGAGCGCCGTCTGGACCGACTCGCGGGCGCTGGCGAGGGCGGTCTCACGGTCCATGACGCTGTGGTACGCGCGCAGGACATAGGCCCTTGCGAGCTCTGCGTGAGCGAGGGCGAAGTCAGGATCGAGCTTGGTTGCCTGCTTGAGGTAGTCCATCGCCTTGTTCATTTCGCGTGAGCTGCCCACCATCAGCTGGCGGGATCGCAGGTAGAGCTGGTGGGCCTCGGGGTCCACGCCGTAGCGGCGGGCGAACTGGTCGGCTGCGTCGCCGCTGAGGTCGATCTTCAGCGCGCGGGTCAGGGCGCGTGAGAGGTCCTTCTCGATCGCCAGCACATCGTCGTTCCGATGCTCGAGGCGTCCACCCCACAGCTGGCTGTTGTCGTCCACGTCCACCAACTCGGCGCTCACGGCGAGCTGGTCGCCGGCCCTGGAAACGCGTCCCAGCACCAGCGCATCGACCCCGAGCCTGCGGCCGATGGTCTGGAGATCCTCGGTGTTGTCCTTGAAGGTGAACGAGGATCGGCGCGAGATCACCCTGAGATCCGGCAGCGCGGAAAGCGAGGAGATCAGGCTCTCGGTGAGGCCGTCGCAGAGGTATGCGGCGTCCGGGTCCCCGATGCCGTCTTCGAACGGCAGCACGGCAAGAGACTCGATGGTCTTCGCGTTCGGCCGCAGCAGGGTCGCTCCGACCACCACGGCGGCCACTACCGCCAGGATCGCAGCTGCGAAGAATGCAATTTTTCGGACCGGCCGCCTGGCTGCCTCGACGACAGGGAGCGCGGTCACGCTCGACTCGGTGTCCCGCTTCAGGTTTCGCAGGTCCACGGCCAGGTCACGTGTGCTCTGGTAGCGGCGGTCGGGGTCCTTTTCGAGGCACTTGCGAATGATCCGTTCGAGCTCCTCGGGTATCGAGGCGTTGCACGATCTCACGGGTCTTGGCTGGTCACGTGTGATCTTGGTGATCGTCTCGGTCGGAGTCTCGCCCGCGAACGGAGCGTGGCCGGTGGCGAGCTCGTACAGGACGACACCGAGGCTGAACACGTCGGTGCGCGCGTCCATCACTTTGCCGAGCGCCTGCTCCGGGCTCATGTAGCGCACCGTTCCCACTACGACCCCCGGCTGGGTCATGGTCTCGGTCACCGCATCGTCATCGTGCACGTCGCCCCAGTGGGTCCGCAGCTTGGCGAGGCCGAAGTCGAGGACCTTTACCTGCCCTCGTGGGTTGACCATGATGTTGCCGGGTTTGATGTCACGGTGGACGATGCCGCGGTCGTGCGCCTCGGCCAGCGCGTCCGCAGTCTGGGTGCCGATATTCAGGATGTCGTCGACCTCGAGCGGCGCCGATACGAGCCTCGAGGCGAGATCCGTCCCTTCCACGTACTCCATGGCCAGGAAGTGAACGCCCTCCGCCTCGCCGACGTCGTAGATGTGCGTGATGTTCGGGTGGTTGATCGCCGAGGCGGCCTTGGCCTCGGCCTCGAATCGGCCCCTGCGCGCCGGGTCGTCTGCCACCTCGGGCGGCAGGATCTTGACTGCGACGTTTCGACCAAGCCGGCTGTCCTCGGCGAGGTACACCTCGCCCATGCCCCCCGAGCCCAGTTTCTCGGCGATTCGGTAGTGCGAGATGGTGCGTCCGATCACGGCGTATCTCCAGAATGTCGGGTCAACGGACTTCGAGGTCTGCATCCCAGTTGAGCGCGAGGGTCAGAGGTGCTGATTCCGTGCTGGTGAGGCTGCGGTTGACGAGAAATCTCTGGCCGTCCCCCGTGACACCGTACGGCCAGCCGTACGCGGGAGTTTGCGCCCAGGAGAACAGGGCGCCAACCTCCCCGACCGAGAACGTGTCGCTGGTCCCATCGACCTCGGCCGCTGCGAGGGAACCGTCGGGTCGTATGAAGAACAGCTCGCGGCCGTCCGCCCTCCATTGAGGCAGCTCTCCGCCGTCGGTCGACACCTGCCACCGGCGAGCCGGGTTGGGGAACGTGGTGACGTACACCTCGGATTTGCCAGACTCGTCGGATGCGTACGCCAGCCAGCGACCGTCCGGTGACAGGGCCGGGGTGGACTCATCGAACGACGATGCCGCGAGCGCTACCGGGTCTCCACCATCGGTCGGAAGGGCCCAGATATCGGAGTTGTTGTCGGGATCGATCCGGATTATGACGATCCATCGTCCGTCCCGCGACCACGACATCGGGCCGACGTCGTTGTCCGGATCCTCGAGCAGCGGCTCCTCGTTGCTGGCACCCCCGACTTCCTTGACCCAGATATCGTTGGTGCCGCTGCGGTTGCTGGCGAACGCGATACTCCTGCCGTCTGGTGACCAGACCGGGAACCAGTCCATGTTGGGGTCGAATGTAAACCTTGTCCTGAGACCGCGGCTGACGTCGTAGATCCACACATCGCTCGCGCCAGTCGCCTCGTCCAGCACCTCGGCGGCGGCATATTCACCGTCGTTGGCAAGCACGATGCCACGATGCAGCACACCGGCGCCCAACTGGCCGACGACCTGTCCCTGCCGGTCGAGCCACACCAGTTCGGTTTCCCGCTGGACGTCGCCCGTCTGGTAGGCGAGCAGTCCATCCTGCGACGCCGAGAACACCCCCAAGCGTGCGCCGCCGAGGTAGAGCACGTCCTCGGCGATGGGAACCGCGTCACCAGAGACGGCCGCGCGTTTGAGGTCGAACGGCTGCGCAAGCAGTGTTCTCTCGCGGACAAAGAGCAGGCGGTCTGAAGCGATGACCACGTTCGATGATGCTGCGATGACCGGTTGTCCGGCGCTCGGCTCACCGGTCGACGCAACCATGATGCGGTCCTCTTCGGCGCCGCCCGAGGATCGCGCGAGGAACAGGAAGCGGCTGTCGTCGATCCACTGTGGAAAGCGATGGCCAACCACTCCATCCGGAACCTCCGTGATGGGAGACGACTCTCCCCCGGCAGCGCTCACGATGTGGATCGGGGTATTGTGAGCCGGGGCAAAAAGTATGTGACCGTCCGAGCCCCACGACCCGCCCTTGCCGTTGGCTGCCGCGCAGATCGTGACCGGCGGGCCGCCGGTGGTATCGATCTTGCGGAGCTTGCCGTCGTCGGTGAAGAACGCCAGGTGACGGCTGTCGGGCGACCAAAACGGGTATGCGGCGCCTTCGGTGCCGGACAGGGGTCGGGCCTCGAGATCACCGATCCTGCGGACCCACAGCAACACCTCACCACCGGCGTCGCGCGCGGCGAACGCCAACTGCTGCCCGTTCGGCGACACGGCGACCGCGCCCGGACTCGCCGGCTCGAGCGAGAACGAGGTGTCGGCCGGTGGCGGAATGAACGCGCGGAGGACCTTCTCCTGACGGGGTGCACGCCGCAGCGCGAACCCGGCAGTGACCAACGCCGTCAGCAGCAGTGCGGCCGCGGCGGCCCGCCAGATCCAGATTCCACCGGAGGGAGTCGACGGCTGCGAGACCTCGTACCCGCCATCTTCGCCGGCGGCGATCTCCTCGATTTCGATTCTGGCGTCGGCGATGTCGTGAAAACGCTGGCGGGGCTGTTTGGCGAGGCATCGGTCGAGGACTCTGCGCAGTCGCGGCGGCGTACTGGCCGGGAGCGCCTCGGCGTCCGGTTCTTCCTTGAGGATCGATGCCATGACGTCGGATACGGTGTCACCGCGAAACGCCTGCTTGCCGGCGAGCATCTCGTACAGCACGCAGCCGAACGCCCAGATGTCGGCGCGCTTGTCCACCTCGACACCGCGCGCCTGCTCAGGGCTCATGTACGCAGCCGTGCCGAGCACGACTCCTGCCGCGGTCATGTGCGCGGTCAGGGTGGGGGAGTGGGTGAGAGCGACCTCGTCGGCCGTCGGCTCGTACGCCTTGGCCAGGCCGAAGTCGAGCACCTTCACCTGGCCCGCGGGGGTGATCTTGACGTTGGCCGGCTTGAGGTCGCGGTGGACGATGCCGGCGTCGTGGGCAGCCTCGAGCGCCTCGGCAATCTGCCGGGCGATCTCCAACGCCTCTTCGATCGGTATCGACCCGCGGGAGATGCGCTCGGCCAGGGTCTCACCCTCCACCAGCTCCATCACCAGAAAGGTGGTCTCGCCGGCACCCGTTTCCCCTTCCGCTGCCGACAGACCGGCGGTCTCCAGCCCGTGTAGGGTCGCGATGTGGGGGTGGTTCAGCGAAGCTAGCATCTTGGCCTCGCGCTGGAACCGGGCGAGCCGCTCGGCATCGCCTGCGACCTCTTGGGGAAGCAGCTTGATCGCGACCTCACGGCCGAGCTTGGTGTCCTCGGCGCGCCATACCTCACCCATACCGCCGGCGCCGAGCTCTCCTACGATGCGAAAGCTGGAAATGGTGTTCCCGATCATGTCAGTTCAACCGTGCGCACCGGTGCACCAACGGTGATCTCGCGTCGCTTTTCGACCGGACGGCGTCAGCCCCTCGGTTCATTGTGTCCAGTACCCCTTTAAATCGAGAATCTATCTCGGTTTCTTCCGCAGGTGATAATCGGCGGTTCAGCGCAGGAATTCCGGGTCGAGCGGTGGCTCCAGAACCAAGTGAGACAGGGTGCTGCGACCTCGACGCGACAACGGTGTCTATCCGGTTGCCCCTACAAGCGATCCGGCGTGGTTCGAGCGCCCGTGCCTCTGGCGCCGAGTGAATCCGATGGCGCGGTCCTCGGGCGTGGGCCGGCGAGGCTTCGGGATGTCAGCCTGCCGGGTCGATGTTGTAGGTAGACCGGAACAGGTTCTCCGGATCCCACTTTCTCTTGACCTCGACCAGCCGATCGTAGTTGACGCCGTAAGCGGCCGGGATCCGATCTTCCTCATCAGGACCGAGCAGGTTGACGTACACGCCCCCGGTCGCGTGCCGCGACATGTCCGTGTGCAATCGGTTCGCCCAGGCCAGAACCTCTTCGTCCCGGCTGTGATCTGTCCAACCCGGCATGATGTGAAACGCGTATGGGGCATCCCTGTGAGCGAAGGCCGTGGCCGTCTCTGCTATCCGGCCGGGAGCTCCGCCCAACGCGTCGAGGTACGCCACGGTCAATGAGCCGGTCATGCCGGGCATGTGCGTCATGATGGTTTCGATCACGCCGTCGGAGAGTGCTTTCAGATAGTGGGCCTTGGACGCGTAGCGCTCGCCGGCTGGGAGCCCGGCGTCGAACGCCTCCATCACCGATGAGTAGGAGGCGGGACCGACAGCCGTCATGAACGGCGTGCCGACCTCGAGCATCGGCCGTACGGCCGCCTCGCCTGTCGGACCTGCATCGGTGTGGAACACCACGAAGTCGAGCACCAGGTGCCCGTGATAGTCCGCCGGGAACGCGTCGACCGGCGGGATTCGAAGGAAGAACGGGTAACACTGGAAATCGTCCGGTGCGCTCGCCATGAAGTCGCGGTAGAACCGGAGCAGGTCCGGCGTGTCCTCGAATCGGTGCATGATCTGGCCGGACAGTACCTCGGGTCCGACGTCGTGCAGTCTGAACTCGAACGAGGTCACCACGCCGAAGTTTCCTCCGCCGCCGCGGAGTGCCCAGAACAGTTCGGGGTTCTCGTCGTCGCTGGCGCGCACCAGCCGACCGTCTGCCGTGACCACCTCGGCGGACAGGAGATTGTCCACAGCCATGCCGTACTTGCGAGTCAGGTAACCGCCCCCTCCTCCGAGCGTGAATCCGGATACCCCGACGGTCGACACCGTACCGCCGGGCGTCGCCAGTCCGTGCTTCTCGGCTACCGGGTTGAACTCGCCCCACTTGACGCCGGGCTGCACGCGTGCGGTCTTGGAGTGAGGGTCGACCTCGACACCCTTCATCAGAGACAGGTCGATGAGCAGGCCGTCCTCGATCGTGCTGTGTCCGGCGTTGGAGTGGCCACCGCCCTTGACGGCGAGCCGGAGACCTCGGCGACGGGCGAAATCGACCGCGGCCTTCACATCGTCGGCCTCGCGGCACCGGATGATAGCTGCCGGACGGCGGTCGAAGCGCCCGTTCCACACGCTTCGGCCTTCGTCGTAATCCGCCTCACCGGCTGTGATGACCTGTCCACTGGCGACCCGCTGCAAGCTCTTCGATTCTGATGTCAGACATGCGGTCCTCCGTGGTGCAATTCCGGTTTCACCCCGTGCACCCGCAGCGGCCAAGCCTGATTTCTGCGCCGCCGGTGTGCGTACACGGCTGTTTTCTCGCTGAATCGAGATTCTATCTCGAATCTCCGTCGAGATCACAATCGAGCCGGGAGGTGAGGAATTCCGGATCGCGGGGAACTTCTTTCGATGGACGGAGAGGGGGATCCTGTGAGGAACAGCTTGCCCGGCTCGACGCTCGACACAGACTCGGTCATTCAAGCTGTAACAGAGCTGTCACTGCGGTGCCTGGGTGCAGAACTTGAACGGCGAGGGGTCGTACCATCGTCACAGGAGGAGCCGATGCAAAAGACGCGGAGATTCTCAGGGTTCCTGGCCGTGGCCATGGTGTTCGCGTTCACCGGGATTGCGGCGGGATCGGATGGAGCGACGGTCGAGTTGGGCGTCGACGGGGAGGAGATGCCGGCGGCTGTCAAAGGGTTCGAAGGAGTCGAACGAAACCTGTACCGCGACGGCCGGGTCTACCTCGGCGGGCAGCCGAGCGAGGACGCGCTCGGCCAATTCAAGGAGCTCGGCGTGACGGTCGTGGTCAATCTGCGGACCCCCGGCGAGATGGAGGACCGCGAACGGGTGCCGTTCGACGAGGCAGAGGTTGTCGAGGCGCTCGGGTTGGAGTACGTCTGGATACCGCTGGGCGGTGAAGATCATCCGTACACTCCAGCTGCTGTCGACCGGTTCGCCGAGGTCATGCGACGACATGATGGCGCGGTACTGGTCCACTGCACCATGGGTTGGCGAGTGGCCTATCTGTGGGTCGCGTATCTGATTCGCGAGCACGGGTTCGAGCTCGACGATGCGTTGGCCCGGGGCGAGGCGGTCGCGATCGGTCCTTCGCCGCTCGAGGGCCTGCTCGATCGGCCGCTCGATCTGGCCTACGCGCAGTGACAGTCGATGGAGTGGGCTGGGCGACCGTCCGTGAACGGCTCCCGTCCGCTCTTCGAATCGGGAGTTCCGCACGAGACCGAATCGGTGATTGGGCGCAAAGAAGGGAACGGACACTCCCAACAGGCCAACACGACACACGATCCGGGCCGACCCTTCGGTCAGCCCTGAAGGCTATCGGCAACTCGAATGGCCCGCGCGCACGCGGGTCCGATGGCCGCCTCGACCGCTGGCGTGCAACGCTCTGAAAGAGTCTTGGCGTCCTGAATCTGCACAGCCACAATGCTGATTCTCGGGGGAATCTTCAGACCGAGGCGGCGTCCGGTCTCGAGAATCGTGACCAGGTCACTCTCGTGGAGGTTGATCGTGTTCGACGTCGCGTGTTCCCCGAGATCTTCCAAGGTCAGCTCGAGGATCGTGCCCGGGGGCTGGCCACAGTCGATGGCGTCGACGATGACAACGGAATCGTATCCGGTGACAAGGTCGAGCAACCCGAACCCGCTCGTCCCGGCGTACGCGACATCGACGTTTTCGGATGTCCCGGTGTGCGCGAGTCTCCTGGCGACGTGGACCCCGACACCGTCGTCGGATCGCACCGTGTTCCCGATACCGAGGATGAGGGCTCGCTTCATCGTTCTGCCGTCTCGATGGATCCGTCGGGACGGTGGATTCGCAGGCGCAGCGGCAATCGGCCCGGGAGTGTGTGGGTCGCACACGCGAGGCACGGGTCGTAGGCTCGGAACGCCATTTCCACCCGGTCGAGAATCCCCTCGGACACCTCACCACCGCGGATGAAGGTCTGGGCCGCCTTTTTGACGGACATGCACATGCCGGCGTTGTTCTGTGCCGTGGCGACGATCAGGTTGACCTTCTTCACGATGCCCTCTGCGTTGGTCTCGTAGTGGTGGTACAGGGTGCCCCTGGCCGCCTCCACCGCACCGACGCCCTCCCGCGGGCGCTCGCTGGGCAGGACGCGGATGTCCGTACCCGTGATCTCCGGATCATTGGCGAGTCGTTGCACCTCTTCACAGGCAAACAAGAGCTCCACCAGCCGCGCCCAGTTGAAGCCGAGGGTGTGATGGACCGGCCTGCCCCCGAAGTACGAGAAGAACTCTTCGTAGGCCTGCTGTGCTCCGGGCGTCGCCATTCCGCCGGCCACGTTCAGCCGTGCGAGGGCGTTGACCCGGAACACGCCGCTCTCCTCGCCGTCGGTGATCCCCGACCAGCCGACCTGTTTGAGGTAGGGGAACTTGAGGTACGACCAGGGCTCCACGTGCTCGGCCACGTGCTCCAGATAGTCGGCGGGATCGAAGCTCGCGATCTCACTCCCCTCCGGATCGATCACGCGAACCCGACCGTCATAGAAATTCACCTTCCCGTCAGGGTCCACGAGGCCTGCGTAATACGTGCGGTGGAGATAGGCGTCGCTCGTGATCACCCCGGCGAGGTCCTCGCGGCCGAGAATCCGCTCGCGGAACAGGTCGAGTGCGCGTTGCGCGAAGCCCACCAAGGATTCACCCATTTCCGCCGTGTCGGCCCGCTCCTCCTCGGACAGGGGGTGGGCCATTCCGCCAGGAACCGCCGCCACCGGGTGAATCGGATGTCCGGCGATGATGCCCTGGATCTTCTGGACGAAGCCGCGGTGCTTCAGGACGTCGAGACCGAAGTCGCGGCCGACCTCCTCGATGAACCCCAACAGGTTCCGTCTGGAGGGGTCCGCATCCGCGCCGGGGATGAAATCCGGAGCGGCCAGGGCGAAGAAGTGGAGCATGTGGCTGTGGGCGATGTGCGCGTTGTAGAACAGCTCGCGCAGCTTTCGAGCCGTGGGTGGGATCTCCAAACCATACACTGCGTCGGCGGCCTTGGCCGCGGCCATGTGGTGGGCGCCGGGGCACACGCCACAGATCTTGGGCATGATGCGGATCAGCTCCTCGACGGGGCGGCCCTCGCAGAATTTCTCGAAACCGCGCAGCTCGACGACCTGGAAGTAGGCGTCGGCCACGTTCCCGTCGTCGTCCAAAACGATGTCGATGGTGCCGTGGCCCTCGAGCCGGGTGATGGGCGAGATCCTGATCCGATCGACCACCGCTACTCCTCTCCCTCTCCAGGCCGGTCGTCGACCCTTCCCGGTATGATCGCGGTCGGCAGGCTGAACCGGTAGAAGGTCCCGGCGAGATCGGCGATCGAGCGGACCGTTCGCAACCGTTGGTTTGCGGGCACCCCGTCCTCGAACGGCAGGGCCGCGATGGACCCGATCGCGGACAGCGCCTCGGCTCCTGGGTCGAGCATCTCGGCGGTGGGTCCGAAGCACCCCCGGCACGGCATGTTGACGTTGATACATGTGGCGCCGCAACCGCCGCGGGTGGCGATTCCCATGCAGACGATGCCCTGCTCGTGGAAGCAGGTCGTCGGGTCCGGCGCGATGGAATGGGGGCGGTGGACCGTTGCCATGCGATTGCCCTTGCGCGTGTCGATCCGCGGGCACTCGTCACACAGCGCGTTGTCCGATGCGAGCACGGTGCCACGAGGCGGGAGCTCGCCGGTCTCGGCGTATTGGATGATCATGTTCAGAGCTTCCAGGATCTCGGCCGGAGGCGGCGGGCAGCCGGGCACGATGACATCCACGTCGACGACCTGGTGGAGCGCGCGCACACGGTGCTCGAGTTCCGGGAGCTCCAATTGGTGGCCGTCCACTCGGGTGACGGCACGCGGCCGGATGTCGTCCGGATTGTCCGTTGACGGTGTGTCCCGGTACACGGTGTCGAGCAGGTCGTCGTTGGGGTACAGGTTGGCGAGACCCGGTATGCCGCCGAAGGAGGCACACGCGCCGAAGGCGACCAGCACCCTGCAGCGATCTCGCAGTAGTTGCGCGTCGGCCACGTGCTCCGACGTTCGCACGACACCGTTGAAGATTCCGATGTCGATCTCGCCGGTGCCGAACGCCCTCAGGTGGTCCCGCTTGAAGTCCATGGCGGCCGGCCAATAGACAATGTCGGCCGCGGCGGTGAGCTCGAGAATCATCTCTTCGCTGTCGAGCAGGGCCACGTCACATCCGCCGCAAGCGCCTGCCCAGTTGATCGCGACCGTGACCCGCTCCGACACTGCCCGTCCCCCTTTCACGCCTGTAGGAGCGGGTTGGGTCCAAGCGCTCTGAGGTCGGCATCCA
>JBFELO010000047.1:0-31933 GCA_041552055.1 Candidatus Sulfomarinibacteraceae bacterium
ATTGGGCAGCTCATCGGCCATCCACCGCATGTGCCCGGGGTCCATGGTGTCGTACCGGGCGCCGATGACCAGGGTCGGCACCTTGATCTTCGACAGGTCGCCGGTGCGGTCCCACTCCGCCAGCCGGCCACTCGCGCCGAGCTCGCTCGGCCCCTGCATCAGCACGTAGACGTCGTGATTCATGTGCTCGAAGGCCCGGTTCAGCGCGTCCGGCCACTGATCGGGCGGCATCCGTATGAAGTGGTGAACATAGTGGTGCTCGGTCAGCAGCTCCATGTAACGCGGGTTTCCGTAGTCCTCGGCCGCCTCCAGGGCCTTGATCTCGGCCAGCGCGTCCTGGTCCATCTGCGGCATCAGCACCTCTTCCGCGTACCGGTTGTAGAGCGGGATCGAGGCCATCATGTTGGAGATGATCAGCCCCTTCAGGGCATCGCCGTTCGCGAGGGCGTACTCCATCGCCAGCATTCCGCCCCACGAATGGCCGAACAGGTAGAAGCTGTCCGGCCCGAGCCCGAGCGCCTGCCTCACCTGCTCCACCTCGTCGACGAACCGCGGAATGTGCCACAGGTCGTGATCGTCGGGCTGGTCCGACAGGTAGGCGCCCAGCTGGTCGTACAGGTAGACCTCGATACCCGCATCGGGCAGGAACTCCGCCAGCGGCTCGAGGTACTCGTGGCCGACGCCGGGCCCGCCGTGCAGCAGCAGCACCTTCATCGTCGGATTCTCTCCGACCCGCTTCGTCCACACCTGGAACGTCCCCTTGGGGGTCTCAACCGGGATCATCTGCACACCCTTGTCGGTGACCTGAGCCGGTGTAGCGCCCTCCGGCTCGACCGCTTCCGGAGCCTCGGTCGTCCCCGGTTCCTGCGCGCACGCCACGGATAACAGCAGGCAGCACGACAGCAACACGAGAGCCACCCCGCGGCCACGTCGTGGCGCCCACGATCGATTCCAGGTACTCGTTGTCATGGTCCCTCCCTCTTTCGAGCAGCCTTCAACTGAGAAGCCGTTTCATATTCTCGGAGAGTATACGACACCGCTCCCGCCTCCGCGGACACCCCCCGAGCTGCCACTCGGGTCTCATCGACGTGGAGGGTGTGACCTCGGACACTTCTAACTCCATCGGCGCCGCTCCTCTCGCGATCGATGACCATCGATCAGTTCCTATTCGCGATACAGTTCTACGAGTGGAGGGCGCGCCCAGTCGAGGTGTGCAGACCGAACACGGTTGAGAGGAAGCCCGGATGCCGGACCGTGAGAGCCCTGGCCAGGAACCGTCCCCGTCGTCAACCAGGGGAAGCTCGCGACGCTCGATTCTGGCAGGCGTGTCGTTGGCCCTCCTGGTTTCGATGCTGGCGAGCAGCGCAGGAGACGATCCGGCGCCGGACCTCGTCGCGCACGCGGCGACGCGGTCCGTGCCCGAAGACTGCGTCGTGACCCTGCAGAGCACGACCGTCACCGGGACCGAGGTGTACGAGTCCTGTTCCACCTTGCTGGCAGGACCCTCGCTCGATGTGGATGGACCTGGCGGCGATCTCTTCCTGCGAGCGTTCGACTCTGTGGTTCTTCGGAACGGCGTCACCGTGGGAGAAGGTGCGGCCCTGACCATCGATCTCGACCCGTCCCTTGGACCGACTGCGACACCATCACCGACACCAACACCATCACCGACACGAACGCCGACGTGGACCCCACGGCCGACGTGGACACCAACCCCGACGCGGACGCCGACGATCACACCCACCCCATATCCTGCGGGCCCCCGCTGTCAGCAGTTTTCGAGAAATCTGCTCCCCGTGACCCGATGCGAGGTCATGCCCGACTACGACAAATACTTCATACCGCGGACGTTCACGAGGAACGGCAAGGACTACCTGATCCTCAACTTCGGCAACGAGCTTCAGCTGTGGAACTTGACCGATCCGGCGAACCCGGTCACGGGGTCGAAGTCCCGCTTCAGGATCGAGAACCTGGGCGACTCCGACTACGACCTCGTCAACTACTCGGTGTGCGACGGCTGCCGCTACGGGATCGCAAACTTCAAGCTGGCGACCGTGCTGTTCGACCTCGGTACGGCGGCCGAGCCGTTGCTGACGACCGACCACGAGTACGACCCTCTGGTCGCCTCACGCTTCGGCTTCACCTTCACCTACGGCGGCGAGCAGTACGTGCTGAGCGACGACCTCGAGGACGGCTCAGGCAGTCCGATTCACTGCGCGAGCGGCGGCACACCACTGATCCGAATGGACGGCATCTATCCCGCCGACCTGACAAAGGTCGGCTGCCTCGAGGACGGCGCCGGCGGCCCGTTCGAGGTCGCCAACGGTCACCAGGTGACTGGCACCCCGTTCGTCTACCTCGGTTCCCAGACAATCGGTGCTCACGTCTACGAGCTGCTGGACGGCCCAACGCCCGAGCTGGTGCGCCGCGCAACCCTGTCGAGCACCGCGTCGGTCAAGAACAAGGGGCTCGAGATCGACCCTGTGTCGGGCTACGCCGCGCTGGCGGACGGCAACAGCGTCACTGTGTGGGACATCCTCCCCGATCCGGGCAGCCCGAGCCTGGTCGGCAGCTACGACACCGGCAACCTGGTGTCCACGGTCGCAATCCGCTACCCGTTCGTGTTTGCCGCGCGTCGGCTGTCCTTCGAGAGCGAGCACGTGTTCCGAATCGAGGACTTCATCGCCGGTGGCGTGACTCCGATAGATCCCGACTTCTGGCAGCTGCCAAACGCCCAGAACCCGCAGTTCGACTGCGAAAAGATCATGGGCGGCACGTTCTCCACCGACGGCACCCACCTCTACACCGGCGGGTGGACGGCCTCCAAGATGTTCAGCCTCGCCGCCTGCGCCGATCCGACCCCCTAGCCGAACTATTCATGGGGTTGCTCTCACCCTTCCGCCCTCCCTCGCGACTCGACCCGGTGAGCGGGCGGCCGATGGACGTGTCCTCACAACCCACCCCCAGCCTCGGCCGCGCACCTCTCCCCGCACCGGGTTATACGTCACGAGGGTGCAGAGCTGCGCGTCAGATTGGTCATCTGAGCAGCCAGGCACCGGTGGTGGAACCGGCGGTGTCGTCTCATCTGTACCAGGTACATAGTTGTATAAGTAGCGTCCCTCTCACGACCCCCTGGACCGAGAGGTTCCGCCTCATTGCGCAACTGTGACTCCGGCAGATACGGGGTAACACGGCGCATACACGTCTCGGGAATGGCGTGTCCGGGATGGATGGACTATATTGGGAGATACATGAGAAAGAACATGCGTCCGTGATCGGTAAAACGATACGCTGCGGTCGAACCGTACGCAGCATTGTCAGGGGAGGCGTCCGACATGAGATTTCGCGCACTTTCTGAGCACCAGGGCGGCTCGGTCAACCGCAGGTGGACACGGGTCGGTGTCCTGATCGCGGCGTGGATCTGCCTGCTGCACCTGAGCGGACCTTTTTCGCCGCTGCTCGGCATCCCGACCGCTGCCGCCGAGCTGTTGGAGAATGTCACCGTCAACTACGCCCACAACTGGGTCGCCGGGCACACCGATCCGTCGGCAGAGGTGACAGTCACGGTCAATGACGAGCACGGCGCGCCCAAGGGCGCGACCACAGTGACGGCCGAACCCGACGGGAACTTCTTCGTCGATTGCCCCAGGTACGACCCGAACCCGTGCCCGGACATCAACCCGGGCGACACCGTCATCGTCGATGCCACCGGGCTGCAGCACGTGATCGAGCCGGTGGGTTCGATCGAAGCCATGCCGGATGAGGAGTCAAACACCATCTCTGGCACCCTCAACGCCGACTGGCTCACCGGACCGGTGCCTGTTCTCTGCGAAGTCTGGGTGGATATGGGCCCGCCACCCATCGATACCACGGCGGAGCCTGACGGGGGGACGTTTGCCTGCGACTTCACCGGAAGCTGGGACCTCCAATGGGGCGAGATGGTTGCGGTGTCGTACTTCGAGCCTGACGGCGACCGTGTCATCAACATCCTCGTGTGGCCGTGGATGCGGGTGAACTACGCGCACGACTGGGTGGGCGGCAACTTCCCGGCCGGGCACCCCGTCACGGTCCAGCTCACCGACGACCTGGGCGGCTTGAAAGCGACCGCCCAGCTCGACACCAACTGGGGCGCGGGCTGGGGCGAGGACGGTTTCCAGACCGCGCCGGAGCACTGGTCGCCCGCACCCCCGGACATCGTCCCGTTCGACTGGGTCTATACCGGGATTTCGGGCGACGAAGTTATCACCTACACCGTCGAGGTCGGCGACATTGCCGCAGTCGTCGACGTCGAAGCGGACACGGTGGGTGGAACGATCGACGCGCCGTGGCTCACCGGTCCCGTTCAGGTCGAGTGTCACCCGTGGGGAGCCGGTTTCCCACTCCCACCCAAGATGGAAACGGTCGAGCCTGACGGCGTCGCGACGTTCAGCTGTAATTGGAGCGGCGAATGGGACATCCTGCCCGGCCAGGACGTCGCCGTGTTGTACCTCGAGCCCGACGATCATCACATGGTCATCAACGTCGTCCACGAGCCCGCGCCGCACCTGACGATCAACAAGTGGGCCCACGGAGCCCCTGCCGAGGGCGGCAACCTGGTGTTCACCGTCCAGTACCACAACGGAGGCGACGCGGTGGCAGAAAGCGTCGTCATCACCGACACCATGGAGGTGCTCGTCGGTGAGACCCCGACCCCAGGAGGCATGAGCTACCTGTCGGACACGTCAGGCCTGGCATCCGCTGGCTCCGGACACGGACCCATCACCTGGGACCTCGGAACTCTTGATCCCGATGAGGGTGGCGAGTTCCAGCTCTACGTCGAGGTCATCGCCCTGGTAGACGACGTCATAAGGAACACGGTGCACATCGAAACCACGAGCTTCGACCTCGGACCGCCGGAGGAGAAGACCGCGATGTGGGAGGGGCCGGTGCTCGAGAACGACACCCACCTCGACGTGGCGAAGAACCCATGGGCTCCTGACCCCGCACCGGGCGAGCCGGTGGTTTTCAGCATCAACGTCTGCAATCGTGGTCTGACCGGGAGCACACCGGTCACCTTGACCGACACTCCGGATGACAACCTCACCCTGGTCGACTGGTGGGCCATGCCTCCCCTCTGGACCGTGCAGGCCTTCGAGCAGGACGTCCTCACGCTCGAGACGCCTTCGATCCCGGGCAACTCCTGCTACGAGGTGCTGGTGCGCGCCATCGTCGATTCGGTGCCCGAGGGTACGCCGCTGTCCAACACGGCAGCGATCTTCGCCGACAACGACCTCGAGACCGGTGACAACGAGTCCGAGTGGGGAGGGGCCGCGAGCGCACCTCACCTCAACCTGTGGATCATCAAGCGGCTGAACCGTGGGGTCCTCGCGCCCGGTGGCGAGCTCTTCTACAACATCCCCTACGGCAACAGCGGGAACCAGACCGCGGGACCGGTACGGTTCGTCGATACCCTGCCGGTCGGAACGAGCTTCGTGGGCGCTTGGCACAGCGGTCCCCTCGGGCACTTCGACATGGTCCCCATCATCATCGAGCCCGGTTACGTGGTCTGGGAGCTGCCAGAGGTGCCGGGCGGCGTCTCCGGGAACATCGAGGTCCATCTGGCCATCGATCCGGGTGCGACACCGGGTACCCCGTTGATTAACGGCGTCGAGATCTGTGGTCCGCCTGACGCGAGCGAGCCGTGCTCCCCCATTCCCGGCGAGGACACCTACGACGACAACACGTCGGAGTGGACCGAGGTTCTCTATCCAGCCGGACCGAACCTCCGGATCAGCAAGAGGAGCGTTTGGATGGAGGACGAGAGCAGACTCCGGTACATTCTCCGGCTGCAGAATATCGGAGACCAGACGATCCACGACGTCGAGGTCAGCGACGCCCTTCCGGCCGTCACCTTCTGGGGCGGCGATTGGGATACGAACTTCCCGCCCGAGCGCTTCGACGGCGACGTCGTTCACGACGGTGGCGTCCTGACGTGGAACTTGCACGAGCTGCACGCGGGCGAAAACGGACGCGTGCGGTTCACGGCCGTCCTCGACGGAACGCAAGAGCCGCTGCAGTGGATCGAGAACAGCGCCGAGGTCACCCTCCCCGAGGGGGACACCAATCCGGAGGACAACGTCGACACGACCACGGACCTGTGGGGGAACCAGTGTGGTGGTGACGACGTGATGTTGTTCGAGGAGACGTACACCGGTGCCTTCTGGTGCATGGCCCCGGGATCGATCGCGGCGAGCTCGGTCACCGTGACGGGCACCGGCGAGGTCATCCTGCGGTCGCCGCTGATCGCGATCGGCAACGGGGTCGCCGTGGAGTCCGGAGCGACACTTTCTGCCGGAGCTCCGTAGCGGGTACCCGGGCGACGCGAGACATACCGCGCCGACAGTGCGCGGCTTCTCATCGCCGCTCGACTCGACGTGCCTTCGGGTTCTACTGCAATTCGCGCCAGCGAATTGCAGCGTCGTCTGGACCCGCGGGACATCAGGAGGATGCGGAATCCCTGGGAAGTGTTCGGTCGAGCAGCCCGAGCAGCACCTCGAGCAGACGATCTCGCGCCACTGGATCCGGCTGGTCGAGCAGTCGATCGAGCTCTGCGTCGCGGCCGTACAGCGCGCGCAGGTGACCCAGCACCTCGTCGGTCACGCCGTCGCGGCCGATCGACCAGATCGCCCAGGTGAGCAGCTTGTGATCGAACTCCGCCAGCTCGTGACGATCGCTGATCCTGCGCAGGTGACCGGCAAAGATGACCGCGGCCAGCAGGATCTCGGCACCGGTCTCGGGATCACGGCCAGTGCCGCGCCAGCTCGCGATGCGGTCCTTGAGGTCGAAGAACCGCACCTGCTCGTCGAGGCGGATGTCGGAGAATCCAGGCGCCGCCATGATCTCGTCGATCATCTTCCCCGCTGTCTCGAGGCGATTTCGGACTGCCTCGTCGTCATGGTAGGGCGACGGCTGCAGGGCGAGGCTGAACGGACCGATCAGGCGGCGAGCGTCGACCGACGCGAGCAGCACCGGATCATTGTCCGGTTCAGGACGCGTCACCCCCCGCAGCGGCGCTGTCTCGGGCCGCCGGGCCGCGCGCTCGGGGGCTTCCGGCACGAACGGCTTCGCCGCCATGGCCTCGAACTCGGCTGTGCGCTTTACCAGATTGGCGATGAGCAGAGCGTGCTGGAATGCCATCCGATCACGGATGCCGCCCTCCGATGTGTCACCCCGATCGACCGGCGCTTCCCGCGAGGCGACAACGGCGCCGTCCAGGAACACCGTCGTCCTGATCTTGGGCCGCATCCCGTCCGTGACCTCGGTCTGGACGTGGAAGACCCGCCCGAAGACCTCGACGTTCTCGTTGATGCCATCGACCATGAGACGACTGTCCGCACCAACCTCAATGTTATCAGTCGCTGGGGGCGGTTCGTGTCACCGTGTCCCTTCCGCTGTGTGCGCTAGACTTGAGTTGCCTCGTCAGCAGCACACAGGAAGGGCTCTATCGTGCCTGAAGGTCTGATCGGCCGTACGCTGTCCCACTACCGGATAACCGCTCGACTCGGTGCCGGCGGCATGGGCGAGGTGTACCTCGCCCGGGACATCAGGCTCGACCGCCAGGTGGCGCTCAAGGTGTTACCTTCGGAGGTGGCCGACGACCCGGCCCGGCTCGCGCGCCTGCAGCGCGAGGCGAGGGCGCTGGCGGCCCTGGACCACCCCGGCATCGTCACGGTCTTCTCGGTCGCGGAGGCCGATGGGATTCACTTTCTCACCATGGCCCACGTCAAGGGGCAGACCCTGGGCGAGCTCATCCCGCCGGGCGGAATGCCGGTGGAGACTCTGCTCGACCGCGGATCGGCGCTGGCCGACGCCCTTCACGCGGCCCACGAGCAGGGCATCGTCCACCGCGATCTCAAGCCCTCCAACGTCATGGTCGACGCGGACGGCCGGCTCAGGGTGCTGGACTTCGGACTGGCTCGGGTGGTGGACGAGGAGCAGGCGTCGAGCGAGGAGTCAACGCAGACAATGCAGGACCTCGTGACCCGTCACGGCACGGTGCTCGGCACGGTCCCCTACATGTCGCCGGAGCAGGCTGAAGGCAAGCCAGTCGGCCCGCCTTCGGACCTGTTCTCCCTCGGGGTGGTCCTGTACGAGATGGCCACCGGTGCCAGGCCGTTCCAGGGCGAGTCGGCGGTGTCGCTCATGTCCTCGATTCTCCGCGACACGCCGCCGCCGGTGACCGAGATGCGTCCTGAGCTGCCCAAGGCGCTGGGCTGCGCGATCCAGCGCTGCCTCGAGAAGAATCCCGGCGACCGTCCCGAGAGCGCCGCGGCGGTGCGAGACGAGATCGAGGCGGCGCGCCGGCAGCTCCTTTCGGGCACCGCGAGCCGTCCGGCACCGGTGCGTTCGGCCAGGTCGCGGGGCACGCTGCTGGGACTCGCGGCGGTCGCCGTCGTGCTGGCCGCGGTGGTGGGTTTCATGGTCTGGACAGGCGGCTCCGAGGACGCCGGTCCAAGCGACGGAGCCGCGCCGGAGACAGCGGTCCCGCACGTCCGGTCCGTGGCGGTGCTGCCGCTGCGCAACCTGACGGGAGACCCGGAGCAGGAGTACTTCGCGGATGGCATGACCGAGGCGCTGATCACAGACCTTGCGCGGATCGGCGCCCTGAAAGTGATCTCCAGGACCTCGGTGATGCGCTTCAAGGACAGCGACCTCCCATTGCCCGAGATCGCGCTGCAGCTGGGGGTTGACGCGGTGGTGGAGGGATCGGTCCAGCGCGAGGAAGACCGGGTGCGCATTACGGCTCAGCTGATCGATGCCGCCACCGATCGCCACCTCTGGGCCGACACCTTCGAGCGCGCGCTCCACGGAGCCCTGAGGCTGCAGTCCGAGATCGCCAGCTCCATCGCGGACGCCATCGCTGTCGAGATTTCGCCAATTGAAGAAACTCGACTGACCGATGCAAGGGACGTGAACCCAGAAAACTACGAGGCGTACCTGCGCGGCATGCACCACCTCAAGAAGGGCTCCCCCGAGGGGATCGAAAAGGGCATGGCCTACCTCCGTGAAGCGGTCGACATGGATCCCGCCGATCCCCTCGCCTACGCGGGCCTCGCAAGCGGTTACGTGATCCTGGGGCATGCCACCGGCAATGCCGAGCAGTTCCGACGAGGGAAGGCGGCGGCCCGCCGCGCGCTGGAGCTGGACGATGCCCAGGCCGAGGCCCAGGCCGCCCAGGCCGAGGTCGCCATGTACTTCGACTGGGACTGGGGTGCCGCCGATGACGCCTTCCGCAGGGCCATCGAGTTGACCCCGAGCCGAGCCGACCCTCACGTTCATTACAGCGCGCTGCACCTCCTCCGAGGAGATTGGGAGGAGGCGTTCGCCGAGGCCGAGCTCGCCCAGGAGCTCGATCCGCTGGCGCCGCTCTTCACCTCGTGGCTCGGCGAGCTCTACTGGGCCGCCGGCCGCTACGACTACGCCGAGGTCGAATCCCTCAAGGCACTCGAGCTCAACCCGGGGTGGGCGCGGGCCCACACAGATCTGAGCCTGGCCTACGTGGGCCAGCGAAGATTCGAGGAGGCGCTCGCGGAGGCGCGGATCGGAGCCCAGAATCCGCTCTGGAGTCCTTTCCTCGGCACCGCCCTGGTCGCTGCGGGCCTTCAGGAGGAGGCTCGCGAATTGCGCGATGAGCTCCTGGCGGCTCCCCAGGGCCGGCTCAATCCCGTGTTTCTGGCGAGCTTTCAGGCTGTCCTCGGCGATCTCGACGGAGCCATCGCGAGCCTGGAACGGGCGTACGAGACCAGAAACGGGATGATGCCGTGGATCGGCTCGTGGTTCGAGTTCGGCGACCTCACGGGAGATCCCCGGTTTCGGGATCTCCTCGCCAGAATGAACCTCCAGCTCGTGCGGCAGTCCACCACGGGCACCGCCGCCTCGAGCTCATTGGCCCACCAATAGCGATCGTGAACGCGGCATCCGTGCTCGGGGACGCGCGGCGATGTGTTGCCCGCCAACCCGACCACGGCGCGTCTCACCACGGATCGCCGTCGGAAATCCCGGATCCGCTGTGGATCTCAGAACAGCAGCCAGTGCATGGCCCTGATGATCTCCATGAGGGCATCGCTCTCGAACGTGAGCTCCCAGTCGCCGGTTCGCCGAGCGCCCGGGTAGAACGATCCCTGGTGCACCTTCTCCTCGTTCTTGAACCTGATTGTCAGCGTGTAGGGCGCCTCCATGGCGAACGGTGTGTAATCCTCGAGACCGCGCAGCGCTTTCTCCACACCGGCACGGATCCGCTGCCGCGCCACCTCTGGGTGCAGACACAGCGCGCCGTTGCCGACACCTTCCTTCACCGCCACCGTCTCGACGGAGCCCAACAGAGCCGTGGCCTGCTCACACAGTGCGCGTTCCCCGGCGACAAAGACCACCGGCACGTCGTAGTGGCCGGCGATCAAGGCGTTGATGCCGGCCTCGGGCAGGGAAACACCATTGACGGACACATCGAGGATGTTGCTGCTGCTCATGGTGTGCTCGAGCAGCGCGTCTGGGGTGCCGGCCTTGGCATGGTAGCCGACGAAGATCACCGCGTCGAAACTCTCGTCCAGTCCATCCATCATGCCCTTCGGTCCGCCCGACCAGTCTCGCAACAGTCGCGCGTTGCTGTCGAGCAACTCGGGCAGGATGTTGCGTGCCGAACCGTGCGAGTCCCGCACTACGATGTCCGTCGCGCCCGCATCGACGGCGCCTTCGATGGCCGCGTTGACCTCGCGCGTCATGATCTCCCTGAAGTATTCGTAGTCCTTGCCGTCCCGACTCACGTCCTCCCAGTTCACGACACCCGTAATCCCCTCCATGTCGACCGAAATGAAGACCTTGAGATCCTCACCCGATTGCGCAACCGCGAGGGTCGCCACGAGCGTGACCGCCACCAAAACCTCTGTTGTTCGCCTCATCTCGAGCCTCCTTTTCCGACCCCGACGCACCGCACACGGGTTCGGCCGAGGGCTGCACGACGGTCGTTTTCCTGGTGCCGTGCGAGTGTAACAGGCGTCGATCCCCGCCCACGTCGGGGACACTCGAGGTGAAGGAACGACGCGCGCACACCGTCACGTGTGGACGTTGGAGTGATCGAGAGCGGGCCTCGTGCGTTAGCTCCTGGGGAGGGTGCGGTCGAGCAGCCCGAGAAGAACCTCGAGCAGGCGATCCGCCACCACCGATTCCGGCCGGTCCAACAGGCGATCCAGCTCGGCATCGCGGCCACACATCGCTGCCAGGTGACTTAGCACTTCGTCGCTCGCGCCGTCGCGGCCAATCACCCAGATCGCCCAGGTGAGCAGCCCGTGATCGAACTCCACCAGTTCTTGCCGATCGCTGATCCTGCGCAGATGGCCGGCAAAGATCACCACCGCCAGCAGGATCTCGGCGCCGGACTCGAAGTCGCAGCCTCCGCTGCGCCAGGCCTCGATGCGATCCCTGAGGTCGAAGAACCGCACCTGCTCGTCGAGACGAATGTCGGAGAAGCCCGGAGCATCCATGATCACGTCGATCATTCCCCCGGCTCGCTCGAGCCGGCTCCGGATCGCCTCCGCGTCGTGGTAGGGCGACGGTTGCATGGCGAGGCTGAAGGGCCCGATCAGCTGGCGTGCCTCCACCGACGCGAGCAGCTTGGGATCACCGTCCGGTTCAGGCCGTGCCACGTCGCGCAGCGTTGCCGCGTCGGTTCGTGCGGCCGCACGCTCGGGGTTCTCCGACCCTGGTCGTGCCGCTTTCGGTGCCAGGGCGTTGAACTCGGCGGTGCGCTTCACCAGATTGGCAATGATCAACCCGTGCTGGTATGCCGACCTGTCACGGATGCCGTCCTCGGAAGTGTCCCCGCGATCGACCGGCGACTCTCGGTAGGCGACCACGGCGCCGTCCAGGAAAACCCTCGTCCTGATCTTCGGCCGCACATCGTCCGTGATCTCTGTCTGGACCTGAAAGATCCTCCCGAATACCTCGATCTTCTCATTGATGCCATCGATCATGACCCGACCGCCTGTTCCCACTTCGATCGTATCAGTGCAAGGCGCAACATGCGCACAACTGGCACCGTTTCTGGCACCGTTTCCTGTGATGGGGCGCCTGTGACTCCGACATCATGAGAACGTCAGGTCCGCCTCAGGCGGCCATCACATCCCCGGTGTTGGTTTTGCGTATCTCGATGTGGGAGGTCGTATGAGGGTTCTTCTTATCGAACCTGCAAAGTCTCCGGTGACCATCGGTGGCGAGGATGTGTTCCTGTTCGAGCCGTTGGCGCTCGAGTACGTGGCCGCAGGGGTCGCCGATCACCACGACGTACGCATTCTGGACATGAGGATCGAGAACTCGCTCGAAGAAACGCTGGCCGAGTTCGAACCGGACGTGGTCGGCGTTACGGCGTACACTGTGCACGTCAAGCCGGTCCGGAGTCTGTGCCAGGGTGTCAAGGCCTGGAATCCCGAGGTTCTCACGGTGGTCGGCGGACACCACGCCACGGTCGCGTCCGGTGACTTCGTGTCTCCCGACATCGATCTGGTGGTGCGGGGGGAGGGCGTGGAGCCGTTCCGGCAGATCATGGCCCGCCTCGAGCGCGGGCGGGGCTTCGGGGCCATCGCAGGCGTGGCTGTGCGCGAGGGCGATCGCCTTGTGTCCGGCCCAGAGCAGGCCAACGGCCATCTCGATGACGCGCCAATGCCGAGGCGCTCGCTGACGGCGGGCTACCGCGGTGAGTACTACAGCGAGTGGATGAAGTCGTTGGCGTCGATGCGGACGTCGAAGGGCTGCCCCTTCCGGTGCAATTTCTGCGCTCAGTGGAAGACCGCGCGGGGCCGATACCTGCGTCGCGGCGTCGACTCCGTGCTCGAGGAGCTCGCCACGATCGAGGAGGAGTGCGTGTTCTTTGCCGACGACGAGTCCTTGGTGGACGTGCCGCGGATGCGCACGCTCGCCGGGCGGATCAGGGCCTCCGGCCTTTCCAAGCGGCTGTTCCTCTACGGCCGCAGCGACACCATCGCGCGTCATCCCGACCTGCTCGAGGCGTGGCGCGAGGCCGGCCTCGAAAGAGTCTTCGTGGGCCTCGAGTTCTTCCGCGACGGCGACCTGGAGTACGTCGGCAAGGGATCGACCGTGGCGGACAACACGCGCGCGGTCGAAGTGCTGAACGGACTCGGCATCGACATCTACGCCTCGTTCATCGTTCGGCCGGAGTTCGGCCACGAGGACTTCGCCGCGCTCCGCGGCTACATCCGCGAGCTGGATCTGGACTTCGCCTCGTTCGCGGTGCTCACGCCGCTGCCCGGAACCGACCTCTTCGACGACCTCGAGGACCGCCTGCTCATCCGGGACACCGACTTCTTCGACTTCATTCACACGGTGCTGCCGACCCGGCTGCCGCTCGAGGAGTTTTTCGACGAGTTGATGGGGCTGTACAGGTGGGCGGTACCGCCGAGCCGGCAGCTCTCGCTACTGAGGAAGTTCCCGGTGAGCGAGTGGCCTGGTTTATGCGGAAGGTCGTACCGAACCTTCAAGCGGATGAGGACGATGGCTGAGGATTATGGGGGGGTGGTCTGAGAGCTGACCCGGTGCGAGATACGGCGGGCCCCGAATGGACGGGAGTCGGCGTTGATTTCTGGCAGAATCCGTCAGGACGGGAGAGGATGAGCGACATGGGACGACGCCGATTCGGAGCCACCGTCACGGCCGTGTTCAGTTTGCTGGGGATTGTCTTTTGCTCCACCGTGCGAGCGGAGGATGTCGAGCCCCGTACGGCTGAAGAACTGTTTCAACGCTCGGGACGAGCGTACCGGGCGCTCGAGACGTTCGAAGTCACTCTGACGACGTCGGTCGAGATCCCCCAGGCAGAGCGCGGAGAACGCGTCGTTCGCTGGGTTCTCGGCGAGGGTCGCGAGGCGGTTCTCGACATCGGGTCCGTGATGCGGGTCGTCGTCACGAAGGACAGGGTGTACGCCGAGCGGGCCGGAGTCAGGGGCCGCTACCTCGAGGTGGCCACCGGGGGCGACCTAGCCGCGGCACTGGCCGCCGCCAGGGGGAGGTCGGCGTTGGCTGGTTTCTGGGAGCCGCCACAGTCGGCCCTGCGGGAACGCAAAACAATCGCTGGGGTGCTCGATGCGTTTCGCTACTCCAGCCTGCTGGCCGAGCTTTCAGTCGCGGGCTTCGAGCGAGCTCCAGACTCTGACTACGAGGTCAGCCTCGAGGCCGAGAACGGCGGCTGCACCGCCCGTTTCGATTCGGAGACGTTCTTCGTCGACGAGGTCGAGTACGTGGTTGAACCACCAGGCGCGCCCGAGGGCTACGCGATGCACGTGCTCGGTCGTTTCGAGGTTCGACAGGTCCCTGACGGCGGCGCAGGGTTCACGTTCGACAGGGGCGACCGGGAGGCCGTCGAGTCTCTCCGCGACCTCGACGGGAACCCGCCGGGGATCAGCGAACCGCCCGAGGCGATCCTCTCCCCGGTGGATCTGTCGGGCCGTCTGTTGGGCCTGCACGAGCTGGCGACCGCCGTTCGCGAGAGAAGGGTTCTCCTCGTCGGCGAGAATCACCTGTATAAGGAACCTCCAGCCTATCTGACGGCACTGCTGGATGAACTCCACGACGCGCCCGCCAACCTGCTCCTGGAGTTGCCGAGAAACCTGCAGCCCGCCATCGACGACTACCTGCGCAACGGAAATGAAGCCGTCCTGGACGCGATGTTCAACGGAAAGCTCATCCTGCAGCTGCAGCACGTCCTGCGCTGGGCGCACGAGCATCGCACCAAGGTACCCACGGTCCTTGCATTCGATGAGCCCCAATACGAGAGGCTCCTCAAACGGGCCTACCTGACAGACACGCGCAACCGGACCATGGCGCGAGCGATCACCCGCCTGTGGAGGGAGCATCCCGACCGGCGTGTCGTGGCCTACGGCGGCCAGCTCCACATGATGAAGACCGGACGCTATCGCGTCGACGAGCCGAGCCGTGACACAGCCGGCTCACGGCTCCCCGCCCTGGGAGTCCCGCCGCACGAGATCGCCAGTGTGATGCTCTCCGGTGGCGAGAACTTCCACCTCCACACCCTCTGGGAAAAGCCGGGAGCGCTGCCCATGGATGGCGACCCCGCTCGGATTCCGATCGCCTATCTCATCGACTACCCGATCTTCGATGTCGCGTTTGCCGACGAGGCGTTCGACTACTTCGTCAACCTCGGACCGTTGACGAAGATCGAGGTCTCGCCAGAATCGCGGTAGATGGTCGCGCCGGTGCAATTCGCTTCGAGAATTGCGTTGGCTCCCGGGCAGTCGCGGGGTGTGGCCGCGATGGGATGACAGCGGTACGGGGCAGTTTGCCGCAGCCTCCATGATCCCTCCGGCGCGCTGACGTGGGGCACTGAATCTCTCGAGCTATTTCTCATCGAATTGTGATCCATGGCACGCTCGCTCACCGGCTAAGCAGCTGATTCTGTTGAATCTCGAGCCCGGTGCTGACCCCTCTGGACATCATATTCATCAGGCAAGGGAACTATTATCGGGGGTGGCTACAAGCGAATGAAGATTCGTACCAAGGTGTACCTGGTCATCACCATCGCGACCGCGGCGTTGGCCGCGCTGTTGATCATGTCAGGCCTCTACTTTTTTGGCCTCTCCTCGAGCGCGACGGAGCGGGAACACGCGCTCATGGCCGCCGAGCTCGTACAGACCGGGCTGGTGATGGGGCTGATGGCCGGGAACTTCAACGAGACCGAGCTGGTTCATGAGTTATCAGACGTCATCCCGGCGCTTCACTCGGTTCGCATTGCACGCACCGAGGCGGTCGTTCGGCAGTACGGCGGAACGGACGACGTCCCGAAATTCGATGAGGAGAGGTAGGTTCTCGAGACGAGATCGCCTACTCCTTGCGGCGACTGCTCCTGCCGATCGTCGATGCCACGGTGGAGATTCACGAGGTGGTGGGCAAGGCCGAGCAGGGTGACTTCTCGGGTCGGCTCGCGGTGCGAAAGGGGACGAGATCGGTCGAATCTCGGAGCAGACCAATCATCTCATGGCCACCCTGGAGGACAGCTTCGGCACGATTGTCAAGGACGTGGAGACGCTGTCGGGCCACTATCACGACAACGGCAACCGAAACCTCCTGAGGCACACGGTCGCGACGGTGAAAAGCATGGTGGATGCCGTGAGCTTTCGGCGGACCATCGAAGCCGATCGGAACCTCGAGGAGATTCACAATCGGGTCCGTACGGTGTTGAAGAGCGATTTCGGCGTCACCAGGTGTTCCCTGTATGAGGTCGACCTCGAAACGAATCGCTTGAGACAGGTCTTCGCCGATGGGTTGCCCGACGACGGCAGGATGTGGTGTTCCGAGGAGATTCTCGTCGACGGCCATGCGTGCCGTGCCCGGCGGACCGCCCATGAGGTCGATTCAGTCGGCGCCCGAGGAATGCGTGGCGCCTTCGCCGGCCACATCGTCGCGCCAGCGCAGGACCTGAAACACGTCTGCATGCCGTTGCTGCTGGGCGGGAGTGTGGGGGGCGTTCTGCAGCTTCTGTTCAGCGCCGACGAAGCGAAAGATGTTCACGACCGATTGCACACCATCTGGAGATACCTGGAGGAGGAGGCACCGGTGATCGAATCCAAGCGGCTGACCCAGATTCTTCGGGAATCCACCCTGAAGGATCCAATGACCGGGCTGTACGACCGCCGCTTTCTCGACCAGTTCTCGGAGCGTCTCACCAGCATGGTGGAGCGCCCGCAAAGCGGTCTTGCGTTGGTGATGTGCGACCAGGACTCCTTCAAGGAGATGAACGACATCCACGGGCACCAGATGGGAGACGCTGCCCTGCGTGAAGCGGTGAGGGTCATCACCGTTTCTGTTCGCCACAGCGACTTCGTCATTCGCATGGGAGGTGACGAGTTTCTCGCGTTCCTGTCCGATGCGTCCGTGGACAAGGCGCTCGAGGTGGCGGAGAGGATTCGCTCCAGCTTGGAAGCGAACCGTTTCAAGGTCGCCGGGAGTGAGTTCAATCTGACGCTCTCCCTGGGTGTGTCTGTGTTTCCCCTGGGCTCGGATGATTTCGACGAATGCATGAAGTTCGCGGACACAGCTCTCTACAAGGCCAAGGAGGCCGGCAGCAACCACGTCGTGCGATTCAGCAAGAGTATGTTGCCCTCGTAACTTCCGAGCGCTCAGATTCATCGTGCAGGTACGCAGCCTCCGCGCGCCTGCGGGCCGCCACCCTCGCTTGGAGCGATCCGGTTTCGGGGTACGCGGTCGGGTTACTGCTCGAGCATGGCGAGTGCCTCGGCGCGCGCAAAGGCGTAGTTCTGCGGCGCCTGATTCAGCGCGTTGAGATGCGCCGCACGCGTGCACACCTCGCGCGCGGCCTCGTCGTCGCCCGCGGCCCACAGCGCCTTGGCCTCGGCCAGCAGCACCCTGGCGTCGAGACGGTTCGCCTGCTGCAGTTCCTCGACCGCCGCCTCGGGCTCTCCCTGGGCCAGAGCGATCAGCCCGAACAGCTCGTGCGACTGCCACATCTCGAACGGTATCTGATGAACGTCGACCTGCTGGCGGTACTCAGCGGCCTTTTCAGCGGCGGCATCGATGTCAGCCCGGGCAAGTGACACTCGAACGACGTCAGCGACGTGGTTCCGGCGGACCGCCTCCTTGACCTCGTCGGTGGCCACCGAGTTGTTCGAGAGCGCCACGGATTCGGTGTACTTCGCCGCCGCCTCGTCGGGTCGTCCGGCGTGGAGCAGAATGTCTCCCATCAGGTTGAAATCGCCCGACATCGCGCCGAGATCATTCGTCTCCGCGGCGATGTCGTAGCGCCGCTGGATCTCCGCGAGCGCCTTTTCGAAGTCTCCCTCGAGCACGTACGATCGGGACCGCCAGGTGCATGCCTGGCGCCGTTCGGCGTCGGTCCGGGCCCGAGACTCGAGCGTCGCGAGCGTCTCGCGCGCGCTGTCGAACTCGCCCATGAACATCTGGTTGTTGGCGATCCCGACGTACGACGCGATGAACTCCGGGTTCTGCTCGAGCGCCTTCTGGTACTGCACGATCGACTCGTCGAACCGGCCCATCTTCATCAGCAGTTCAGCGTACGAATCGTACGGGTTGGCCTCGTTCGGGATGAGCTCGATGTACCTCTGAAACGCCTCCTCGGCGCCAGCGTTGTCCCCCGCGAAGCGCAAGGCGTAGCCGAGCTGGTTGTAGGTGGGAGCGAAATCCGGGTTGATCTCGGTCGCACGGCGGTAGTGCTTGATCCCTCGATCGTACTCCTGGCGTCCAGAGTAGAAGATGCCCGCCAGCTGGTGGGCCCGCTCGTCCTCGGGATAGCTGGCGACCAGCTCCTCCAGGAGTTGCTGTTGCAGCTCGGGCTCGCCGTTGACCCCGGCCAGGGTCGCGTCCACCATGAGACGCTCTCCCGCACTCGCGCCACTCGAGACTTCCGACGCCCTACCGAGCGCCTCGAAGAACCCCGTGTTGGTGGTCGCAGTATTGGCGAGAGCAAGGTGGGCGAGCGTGAAGCCCGGATCGATCTCCGCCGCCCGCTGGAAGTACTGCCGCGAATCGGTCACGCGCAGGTTTTCGAAGAGCCCCCGACCGGTGAGATAGGCGTCCCTCGCGTCGTCCGAGGCGCAGGTGATGGGCACCTTGCCCGTCGCCTCGACGGCCTCCTCCGGAGCCTGTCCGCAGCCCGCTGCGATGACCGCGAGACACACTCCCAGCGACGTCGTTACCACTCGACTCCAACTCATGATTGCCTCCCTTGCTGGTCCGGTTGTCGGAGGAGACCGGCACCCCGGACGGTGAATCGTCAGCACGTGCTGCGGGTCTCACCTTCCCTTGCGTGTGAGTCTCAATGCAAAAGATAGGCACTCGCCCCCTTATGTGCAACTCGACTCGAACCACCCTGCCACCCGGGTCCGGACGCCCGATCCCAGAGCCCGACTCCCCGACCCGCCCCTTTTCGCTTGCCGCTGGTCGCATGTCCTGTTCTGTCCGTGTGATACGCAGCAAGGGCGTGGAGGGTTGCCCGGCCGTATCGTTCAGTCGGCGTACCCGAGCGCTCGGAGCATCTCTCGATCGGTCTCGTCTATTTCAGGACGTACCGGGGACGGCGGCACCAGAGGGGGTCGCGATGCGCGCCGTGTGAGGTGCTCCCTCAATCCCACGAATACGCCGGGCCGGTCGAGCACGAGATCGTCGCGTTCGGCGGGATCGCTGCGCAGGTCGTACAACGCGCCGTGCCCGGCCGGCGTCAGCATGACTTTCCACCGGAGTGAGCGAAGCCCGAGGACGGGAGGGTGGTGCGCATCCCGAAGAACCAGATATCTCCCGACGGCGGTCCGATACCCGCTCGGGTCGCCGGCCAGGTCGATCCCGTCGAGCTCGTCGGGGGGTCGTATACCCGCAGCAGCGACGAGAGTAGGTGTGATGTCAGCGAGCGACACCAACCGACCGGTGTCCACGCCGTTCCCCGCCGACCCGGCGGGGAGGCGCAGGACGAAGGGCACCCGCAGCATCTCATCGTACAGTGTCGAGTTGTGGCCCATCTTGCCGTGTTCGTAGAGGGCGTCGCCGTGATCCGATGTGACCAGCACGACGGTGTCGCGCCAACGCGATCGCTCCTGCAGTTTTCGCAAGAAAACCCCCACCGCGTCGTCGACCATGCGGAGGTTGCCGTCGTACAGGGCGGCGATGTGCGCGATGTCGGATTCGGTGGGCTTCAACCGATTGGTGTTGATCCCCCGCAGTGCCTCCATGTTGCCGGTGAAACTGCCGCCATACCTGGGATCGGTGAACAGGTTGAACGCGGGTGCCGGACGGTAGGGGGAGTGCGGCGGCAGGTAGTGGAGCTGCAGGTGGAGGGGGGTCGTCCCGTCGTGCTCGGCGAGCCACTCGAGGGCGTGGTCCGAGACCCGGTGAGGATTCGCTGGCTCTCGGCGGGTGCGCCGCCTCCACATCTGGAAGAACTCGTCGTAGCCCTGATCGAAGCCTCGGGATCGGCTGTTGTTCGGGTTGGCGGAGAAACAGGCGGTCGTGTAGCCGGCGCGGCGGAGGTACTCCGCGAGCGTCGTGGCCGCGTCATCCAATCCCTCCTTGTCCGACACCACCCCGTGGTCGAGGAAGGACAGGCCGGTGATCATTGTCGGGACCGAGCATCGCGTGTACGGTGCAAGCGCGAACGCATTCGAGAACACCAGCGACTCTTCCGCCAGACGATCGATGTGCGGGGTCGTCGGTCGACCGTATCCGTAAGAGCCGAAGTGATCCGGCCGTGCGGCATCGAGGATGATGAGCACGATGTCCGGTTTCCGACCATCGTGGGCCATCGTGGAGTCCTCAGAATCTTGAGACCTTGCGCCCGGAGCCGGATTGACCGGGACGGGCGGAGCGATCTCGACCGCGCTGCCCGGCGGCCGTGGATCAACTCGAAACGTCAGCAGGCATGCGGCGCCCTGGAAGCCGTCCACGGAGACCTCTCCGGTGAGATCCCCCGGCGATGTCTCGAACCGCAGATCTTCGAGCGGAAGCCGCCGGGTGCGCCGCGGTTTGCCGTCCAGGTTCTCGATGGTAAGCGTCACCATCGTTCGTTTGCGATTCAATTCTGGCGGTACCCGGACCTCCAGGCCCAGCCCGATCGCCGCGTCGGGAATCGTGATCGGGACCACCAACCGGCCTGGGCGCGAAACCACGAACCGACCGCGGTCTGCGTCGTACACGGAGCCATCACCGGCCTCGACTTTTTTCGTGCCCCGACTGCGCGAGCGCCTCGCACCGGGTGCGAGCTCCAAAGCGAGCCGCTCGATGCGCGCGGAGACCATGGGGCCGCCGTGGCCGCGCTTTTCCGTCCTCGTGGGGGCGTCATACGCGAAGGAAAACTTGATCTCGTTGTGCCCTGCTCTCTGGACCCTCTCCGGGATCGGAACCGTGATCTCACCCCATTCGTCTGGGACCTGGAACCTCCCCAACCGGCGGCCGTTGACCCTGACCGCCACGGCCTGTCCGACGCTGCCTTTCGGATTCGCCTGCGCCTCACACCTCATGACGAGACGCCGCGGCGCGGGCTTGGCGATGAACACGGTTACCCCGTCCTCGCGCCGTGCGTGCCACAGCGTGGGCTGGAGCGGGGCGCGCCACTTTTCGCCGATCCGGCACGGCACCAGCTGTCGACCTCCGGCCTCTGTCGAATCCCCTTCACTCCTCCCGAGGCCGCAGTCCAGAACATCGGCATCGACGCGGTCGTCGGAGACGAAATAGTGGGGCGGTCCATCGACCCCGCCCGGAGCGTCTGCCCTCTTGGACAGCCGTATCACGAGGACGACGGCGACCAGGACGGCGCCGACGGTAAGCACAGTGACTATGGTTCTTCTCAAGATCAGGGTCCTCGCCTGCCGACGGGGGGCGGTCGTGACCAGCCCAAAGGTTCGAGGCGCGAGTATACCGTGCAATTCGCTGCGCGGATTGCGGGTTGGTTAAGCTCGCATTCTGAGGATCATGATGCTTGTGCCGGCGAGGAGGAATACCAACAACGCTGTCGACAGTGGTGACGACGCCGGGATCGGCTGATCGCCGACATCCGGTCCTGGCGTGGGAGAAGCCGCGGGGGTCGTCGTTGGTGTTGCGGTCGGCGTCGCCACCACCGGGGTCGAGGTCGTGATGGGAGTCGGGGTGTCGGTCGGCGTCGGCGGCACCGGCGTCGGCGTGTTTGTCGGTGTGGGTGGTACCGGCGTCAGGGTGACGGCAGGCGTCGGCGAGACCGGCGTCGGGGTGTCGGTCGGCGTCGGCGGCACCGGCGTCGGCGTGTTTGTCGGTGTGGGTGGTACCGGCGTCGGGGTGTCGGTCGGCGTCGGCGGCACCGGCGTCGGGGTGTCGGTCGGCGTCGGCGGTACCGGGGTCGGCGTATCGGTTGGTGTCGGCGGCACCGGCGTCGGCGTATCGGTTGGTGTTGGAGGCACCGGCGTCGGCGTATCCGTCGGGGTCGGCGGCACCGGGGTCGGCGTATCGGTCGGCGTCGGCGGCACCGGCGTCGGCGTGTCGGTCGGCGTCGGCGGAATCGGGGTCGGTGTCGCGTCCGGCGGCATCGGGATGCCGAGATCGACCAGCTGACAGCCGCACTTCGAGTTCGTCCCCGGGAACGCATCCGCGACACCGTTGCATGCGGTGCCGACATTGTTGTCCCAGCTGGCACACGTGCTTGCATCGACAAATCCGTTCAGGTCGCTGTCTACACACGAGACTCGGAATACTGCGAGCTGCTTGAAAATCTGCGTTCCGCCCTCGATGTCACCACACAGGTCGGCATCCGCGTTACCGTCCCACCACGGACCACCAACGATGTCGGGGACAGTGTCGAGGTTGGCATCGCCGTACGTGGGTGTCGAGGTCAGTGGTGGCTCCAGGTAGTCATGGAAGCAGCTGTCGCCGTCGCGGGCACTGCCGCCGTCCAGGGCGATGAACAGCCCGATGTCGTACCGATCGGGAGACCCCTCGGATGAGACGAGGATCTCCACCAGCACCTCCGCCTCACCCCACACGCCCACATCGCACGCCTCGACTACCGACAGCACGGTCGTTTCTTGGATGCGGACGTCGTTCGCCGTGCACACCGCTCCACCGCGGAAATCCCGCACGCAGACGTTGCCGATCTGCTGGGCATGACCATCCCCGGGAAGCCAGACGACGCAGGCCGCGACGATGATCAACGTGCCGAATCGATTCACGACTGTTCCCTCGCTTCGGCAAACCCCCTGTCCCGGGACGAGACTGTTCGACCGTCCCGGTGGCGGGTCGCCGCTCCGTAGTGTCTGTACCCGAAACAAAGCGTTTTAGGACTCATTACCGGTTTCTTGATGCAAACCGCTGCGCGCGGGTCGCCGCGCGGATTTCAGTAGATACCGGGCGGGCGAAGGCCAGGGACGCGACGGAAACACCTCGGAGTTCGTTGTCACTCCGAGCGAGCGAGGGATTCGCGAAGTCTCCGGGGCGAGGCTGCGTCCGCGTGTTCGTGGGACCGTCAGCGCCCCTCGCCTCACGTCGCGGCCGGCTCGGCCTGGAGGTCAGCCGCCCCTTCGGGCGCAGCCTCCTCGGGTTCCGGCTGCTGCAGGATCGGGATGGCGATCTTGCACAGCACGGTGAAGATGATGAACCCGATGGACCCGATCGCAGCGCCGATCCTGACCTCGGTCATCGTCGGCACGTACTCGTAGAACTCGCCGAGGGTGTCGGGGGTCATGCCGGGGATGACCAGCGCCATTCCCTTCTCGATGTACACCCCGGTGTAGATCAGCAGGCAGCCGAGGTTAAGGGTGACCAGGTTACGGCGGGTGGCCGGGAACAGGAAGAGCAGGAACGCCACCACGCTGCACGCGAGCGATGCCCACGCGAACGGCACCAGGGCGCTGTGCCCGTGCGCACCGCTGAACAGGTACTGGGTGTGGATCAGGTGGTGGGTGTTGGAGTAGTACTCGCGGAAGATCTCGGCGCCGAACAGGAACAGGTTGAGGAACATGGCGTAGGCCATCAGCTCGGCGATCTTCCAGATGGCCTCGTCCTTGATCTCGATGTTCGTCGTGCGCCTCAGAATCTGGAACAGGATCAACATGATCGCCGGCCCGGAGCAGAAGGCCGACGCCAGGAATCGCGGTGCCAGGATCGCCGAGTTCCAGAACGGCCGCGCAGCCACGCCGGCGTAGACGAACGCGGTGACGGTGTGGATCCCCACCGCGGCCGGGATCGAGCACAGCAACAACGGGACGACGAAGTTCCTCTTGTAGGGCCGACGATGGTAGGCGGTGTACAGCAGGTGGAGCACGATCATCAGGTTGAGCACGAGGTACAGGTTCAGCACCAGCACGTCCCATCCCAGGATCGACGACGGGAGGTTGAGGCTGCCCACCAGCGGCATCATGTGCCACACGCGGTCGGGCCGGCCCACGTCGACCAGCACGAACAGCATGCACATGACGATCGCGCTGATGGCCAGCAGCTCACCGAAGATGGCGATCTCCTTGATCGGTTTCCAGTTGTAGACGTAGGCCGGGATCACGAGCAGGACCGCGGCGGCGGCGACACCGACCATGAAGGTGAAGTTGCCGATATAGTAGGCCCACGACACCTGGTCGCGCATGTTTGTCAGGATCAGTCCATGTTGGACCTGCTGCCACCAGGCGGTAAACCCCCACACCACCAACAGCCCGAGCACGCCGAGCCAGGCGAAGTACCAGCGGTTGCCCCGCAGGGCCAGGCGGGCGGAACCGGTCACGAAGGAGAGGATGTCCTTGACCATGGCGCTACGTCGCGTAGAAGTAGTAGAAGCGGGGACGGGTGTTGAGGTCCTCCTTGAGCACGAAGACCCTCTTTTCGCGCAGCAGGTACCTCATCTCCGACGACTCGTCGAGCAGACTACCGAACTTCCGCGCACCCACCGGACAGATCTCGACACAGGCCGGGTACCTCCCTTTCCGGACGCGGTGGATGCAGAAGGTGCACTTCTCCACGACCCCGTTGGGCCGCGGACGGTTGCCGAAGTAGTGGGTGTCGGTCCTGATCTCCTCGGCAGCGATCCCAGGGTTCGTCCAGTTGAAGTGACGCGCCCCGTAGGGACACGCGGACATGCAGCAGCGGCAGCCGATGCACCAGTCGTAGTCGATGACGGTGATCCCGTCGGGCTCCTGCCAGGTCGCCTTGACCGGGCAGACCTTGACGCACGCCGGGTTGCGGCACTGCTGGCAGGCCACGGGCACGTAGAACGCATCCTCCTCTGGCACCAGCTCGGGCTCGTAGTAGGGGTTGGACTCGGTCAGGTGGATGCCGGTTTCCTTCTCCATCCGCAGCACGCGGATCCAGTGGATCTGTGGGTCGCGCGACTGGTTGTTCTCGTGCACGCAGGCGTAGACGCAGCGCCGGCAGCCGACGCAGCGCGCGATGTCGAGACCGTAGCCGAACTCCACCCCCTCGATCGGCGGCGTGTCGCTCACCGTGATGTCGCGCTGGTAGCGCTCCGCGTACTCCCGCTCGAGCTCCGCCAGGATCTCCGCCTTGCGATCTGGGCTCAGCTCGACGAAGCGGCGGCGCAGCATCCGCTCGACAAACCCGTTCGACGACCCGGCGGCAGCCGCGGCCACCGCCGACATGGCGCCCAGGCCGGTCCCGACGAGCAGCGCGCGGCGGTTCATCCGCCGGTCGAGCGCATCGTCGACAATCGGCAATTCGCGATCCGTGTCAGTCATCGAGACCCTCCCCTACCGACCCCTCGTCGCCGACCTCGTCGAGTGATGCCGCCAGGAACTGCGGCCGCACCGGTGGCGGCAGCGGCTCGATCGGCTCGTAGTGCGGCGCGTGCGGGTTGTGGCAGTGGGCACAGAGCTGGTAGCTCTTCGCCCCGTTCCAGTAGCCCTCGCGCCGGCCGTGGATCCCCTCCCGCCAATCGCGGTAGATGGTGCCGTGGCACTGGCCGCACAGCCGGTACGACTCCTCGAAGCTGATCAGGGTCCCGTTGGCCAGCCGCAGCCTGTCGCGGTCGTCCGGGTTGTGGCAGTCGAAGCACCAGCGTTCCTCGGGTCCGTGGTTCAGGTGGATGTCGTCGTGCATCTCTTCGAGCTCGCGTCGCTCGAGGTTGACCTCCATGTCGGCGTGGCAGTCGGAGCACGGATAGTAGTCCTCGTACGCCAGCGGCAGGCGCACCCGAAATGTCCCGGCCTCGTCCGAAGGACCGGCCTCCCTCACCTCGGGCAACAGCTCGCGATCGAACTCGATCTCGGGGAAGTCGGCCGGGCCGTAGGCTTTCGTGCCGCCCGCATCCGAGGCGACCTCCCCTGTACCGCCCCTCATGATGGAGAACAGCGTGAGCAGGGAGAGAGTCAGGAAGACGATCAGCAGCACCGCCAGCGACGAGGAGGCGGGGAGCAGGCGTCGGCGCTCCTCGCTACCTGGCGTCGGCCGGTCAGGGCGCGCCATGACGGGCTCCTAGTGCGCTTGACAAGCCATCATCCACACGATGCACGAGCCATCTTAGCAGCCTCCGATTCCCTTGCCGGCCTCCCGCCGGGAAGTGCCGGGGCACGCGGCCTCCACCGACAGTTTGCGTCGCCGGCGATGCTGGAGCCTTGATTCAGGTCAAGGAACGCGGGCGCGTCAGGGCTATCCTTTGATGTATCGCGGTGTCATGGGGTGAAGTCCGACTCTCTCGCGAAGCTTGGAGCCACTCAAATGACGGTGTCGCAGTGGAGCGTTTCAGGGCTCTGCATCACCGCCCGGCCAGAGGAGCTGGCGACGGTGCGTGCGGTGCTGAATGACCGCCCAGGGGTCGAGGTTCAGGCGTCCGACCCGGCAAGGGGCCGCCTGGTGGTGACTCAGGAGTGCGCCACTCTCGAGGACCACCGGGACGGGTTGCGGGAGATCCAGGCACTGCCCGGGGTACTCACCGCCGACCTGGTCGTCCACTACCGAGATCCCGGCACTCCCCCACAACCCGAGGCGACGGGAGAAGCATGATGGACAGCGCACTTTCTCGCAGGGACTTCATCAGGACCAGCGTCGCCGCAGCGACAGCCGCCGCGGTCGGCGTGCCCATGGTCGACCCGTCGCACGCGGCCGACCTGGACGAAGGGATCTCCTGGGAGAAGAGCGTGTGCCGATTCTGCGGCGTCGGCTGCGGTGTCGTGGTCGGCACCCGAGACGGCCACGTGGCCGCCGTCAAGGGCGACCCCGAGTGCCCGGTCAACCGCGGCCTGCTGTGCGTGAAGGGCTACGCAAACGCCGACATCCTGTACGGCGCGGATCGCCTCCACAAGCCGCTGCTGCGGATGAAGGACGGCCGTTTCGACAAGCGGGGCGACTTCACCGAGGTGTCCTGGGAGCGGGCGTTCGACGAGATGGAGCGCCAGTTCAAGCGGGTCCACTCCGAGCTCGGCCCCACCGGGGTCGGCATCATGGGCTCCGGGCAGTACACCATTCCCGAGGGCTACGCCGCGGTGAAGCTGCTCAAGGCGGGCTGGCGATCCAACAACCTCGATCCCAACGCCCGCCACTGCATGGCCTCCGCCGTGGCCGCCTTCATGCAGGTCTACGGCATCGACGAGCCGTCCGGCTGCTACGACGACATCGAGCTCACCGATGCGGTGGTGACCTGGGGCTCCAACATGGCCGAGATGCACCCCATGCTGTGGGCGCGGGTCGTCGACCACCGGCTGCGCAGTCCCGACGCCAAGGTCTTCAATCTCACCACCTACTCCAACCGCACGTCGGACGCCGCCGACCTCGAGCTGGTGATCAAGCCCCAGAGCGACCTGGCGATCTGGAACTACATCGCCCGCGAGATCGTCCTGCGTGACGCCGTGGACCACGACTTCGTAGACAATCACTGTGTCTTCGCCACCGGACCGACCGACATCGGATTCGGTATGCCCTCGACCGACGCCCACGCCTTCCCGGCGGAGCTCGACACCCTCGCGCGGCAGCGGGTGGTCACCTTGACCCGGGACGAGGCCATCGCGCAGGGCCTCGATCCCTCCGAAAAGCACGTGATCGAGCAGAGATCCGCGGCCGCGGCCGGCGCCCACTGGGTGATCAGCTTCGACGAGTTCAAGAGGGGTCTCGAACCGTACACCCTCGACTTCGTGGCCGGGCTCGCGAAGGGTGATCCCGACGAGGACATCGAAACTTTCAAGAAGAAGCTCCGCTCGCTGGCAGACCTCTATGTCGATCGGAAGCGCAAGGTGGTGTCGTTCTGGACCATGGGCTTCAACCAGCACAGCCGCGGCACCTGGGTCAACGAGCAGGCCTACATGGTGCACCTCCTCACCGGGAAGCAGGCCAAGCCCGGCTCCGGGGCGTTCTCGCTCACCGGCCAGCCCTCGGCCTGCGGCACGGCGCGCGAGGTCGGCACCTTCGCCCACCGGCTGCCGGCCGACATGGTGGTCGCCAACCCGTCGCACCGGGCCCGGTCCGAGGAGGTCTGGAAGCTCCCGGCCAAGACGCTCAACCCGAAGGTAGGCAGCCACATCACCCAGCAGATGCGTGACCTCGAGTCAGGCGCCATGCGCTGGCTGTGGGTGCAGGTGACCAACCCATTCCAGTCCACGGCCAACGCCAACCACTGGCTCGAGGCCGCCCGCGAGAAGGATTGCTTCATCGTCGTGTCGGACATCTACCCGACCTACTCGTGCAAGGTCGCCGACCTGATCCTGCCGTGCGCCGGCCACTTCGAGAAGTGGGGCCTGTACGGCAACAGTGAGCGCCGAACCCAGGCGTGGCGACAGGTGGTGGATCCGCCGGGAGAGGCGCGGTCCGACGTGTGGCAGATGCTCGAGTTCTCGAAGCGCTTTACTGTCGCCGAGGTGTGGGGTCGGCAGCCGGTACCCCGTCTCGCCGCAGAGGGGTTCGAGGACGGCTTCCTGCCGGACGTGCTCGCCGAAGCGCGCGCGATGGGATACCGACCCGACCAGACGCTGTACGACGTGCTGTTCGCCACTGAGACGGCGCGCGGCTTCGCCTGGCCCGACCCGGTGGCGAACGGTCGCTCGTGCTGCACCGTCGCTGCGGGTGATCTGGACTGGTTCCCGGAGAAGGCCCTGTTCGAGGAGTACCGCCGGTTCGGGCTCGACCACGCTCATGACCTGGCGAGCTTCGACACGTACTACCGGGATGACGTGCGCGGCCTGCGGTGGCCGGTGATCGACGGCAAGGAGACCCGCTGGCGGTTCAACGGCGTGTACGACCCGTACGTTCGAGACGGGGCCGATTTCGACTTCTACGGCCCGGCCCTCAAGTCACTTCCCCTGGGCACGTTGAGCGGACCGACGGGGGATGAAAAGGTGTCGCTCGAGGGCAAGGCGAAGATCTTCCTCCGGCCCTACGCAGCTCCGGCCGAGAGCCCGGGCGACGACTTCGACATGTGGCTGTGCACCGGTCGTGTGCTCGAGCACTGGCACTCGGGCTCCATGACCCGCCGGGTCCCGGAGCTCAACGCCTCCCAGCCGCGGGCCCAAATCTTCATGAACCCGGCCGACGCGGCTTCGCGTGGGCTGGCCCGCAACGACGTCGCCCTGATCGAATCACGGCGCGGTGCGGTCAAGGCTGTGGTGGAGACCATCGGCCGCAATCGGATGCCCAGGGGCACGGTCTACGTACCCTGGTTCGACGAGGGAGTTCCGATCAACAAGGTGACCCTGGACGCCACCTGCCCGATCTCGAAACAGACCGACTTCAAGAAGTGCGCCGTCCGTGTGACAAAGGCCTGACCGGGGAGGATGACGATGAATAAAACATCACTCGCACTGCTTGCGGTCGTGTACTCCCTGAGCTGCGGTTCCAGCACTCCTCCGCCCGACGCGGTGGTTACGACGGCCCCACCCACCTCTCAGCCCGCGGCAGCGCCTGCGACCCCTGAAACGGAGATCGGCCTCGCCCCCGGGACCGCCTTTGACCAGCCGGCCCAGGCACCGATCGCGTTCAATACGGCGGATCCGGGCGAGAGCGAGCTGCGTCCGCGCCCCAATGCGGAGTTCCCGCCGGCGATCCCCCACTCCATCGACGGATTTTCGACCATCACCCGGACCGAGAACCCCTGTCTGGACTGCCACGAACCGGAGGCGGCGCGATACTCCGACGCCATCGCGCTCCCGGCGAGCCACGAGGTGGACCTGCGCCGCGCACCGGACAGCCAGGGCGAGGAGGTCGCGGGTGCGCGCTGGGTCTGCACCTCGTGCCACGTGGCGCAGACCGACACCGCGCCCCTGGTGGAGAGCACCTCACGTCGGTGAACCCGGCAAGTCGTTGATGCAACCCGCCGGTGCAATCCGCTGCGCGGATTGCAGTGGGTCCCGGACGGACGACGATTCGGAGCGCGGCGGGATCCTACGTTTGAGCTCATCGCGAGAATGGGCTGTGAGCGGCTGTCGGTCCTCTCGACGTCAAACCAACTCTCATATGTCGTTCTGAGTCTGCGCAGCGAACGAGGGATCCCCCGAAGTCTCCTGAGAGAACACGAGATCGGATCGGTGGAGAGTATGCGGCGGTGTTTTCCCTCCGCAGGGCTGCACGGTGGGCCGTTGCCGTGGTATCGTCCCCTGCTGACAATACTGGAATTTCCTGAACGTTTCGAATAGGAAAAGGGGGAAGAAGAGATGAAACCGTTCGTTCTCGTTGCCATGGTCGGTCTGTTTCTGCTCACCGGGACGAGTGCCTCGGCCCAGGAGGACATCATCGAAAGCGTGCTCAAGGCCTGCGAGCCGGAGATCGAGGCCTACTGCAGCCAGGTGACACCGGGAGAGGGTCGCCTGCTCGCCTGCTTCTACGCGCACGGCGACAAGGTTTCCGCACGGTGCGAGTACGCCCTCTACGAGGGTGTTGCCGCGCTCGAACAGTTCACCAATGCCGTCACCTATGTCGCGACGGCGTGCCACGACGACCTCATCAAGCACTGTGGCGAGACGGAGATGGGCGAGGGTCGGGTCGGAACCTGCCTGCTGGAGCACAAGGAGAACGTCACCGAGGCCTGCCGCCAGGCGATCGATGACACAGGTCTCGTGCTCGTCGAGGAGTAGGACCGCGCCACTCGATTGAGTGTGTTGTGAAATGCACTCCGCCGCGCGGAGTGCAGTGAATACCGGGTGTGCGTGGCTTCAGTAAGCGATGGGATGACATCAATAGAGATGTCATTCTGAGGAGGGGCGCAGCCCTGACGAAGAATCCCCTCAAATGTCCGGAGAGAGGATGAGATCGGGCCAGCGTTCGCAGCTTCGGGACTACCTTCGCCTCGCCTAGGAGGACCTCGAATGCGCGACGTCACCGGTGCATCGGGATCGTCGTCGGGTCGTTGGTGGCGTTGTCGATCACCGAACCGTACACGATGATCCCTTTGCCGGCCTGGACCGTGACCGAGGCGTACCCGGCGGTCAGGTCGGCGCGGTCGGCGATGCGCAGAAACGGCTCCTGGAGCTGGATTCGGCCGCCTTGCTCTATCCTCCTGCGCCTCGAGGCGAGCTCGGTGCCGTCGTGGTCGAACATCGTGATCGTCACCGTGGCCTCGTCCGAGCCGGTGTTCACGACACCGATGTTGCTCCTGAACAGCTCGTTCTGCTGCAGCTGGGTCAGCCACACTCGCTCACCACGCGCAACCGTGTCTACGCTCCCATAGCCGTCCAGGGACTGCCCGTAACTCCCCCCGTCACCGATCGAGTAGGTCCGCGAGGTGACCAGTACCGGGCGGTCGCTTGTCACGCGAATCGAGCCCGAACCCTCGACGCCCAGTTGGGTCAACACGTCTTCGAGTACGATCTGCTCACCGTCGGCGAGAGTCACCTCGTCGGAGACTGTGTCGCCGCCTTCAGTTGTGAAGCTGATGTTCACCAGAGCACCGCCACCGGATCGGTTGAGCAGGCCGAGATCGGTCCGCCACTCGCTGCCGAACTCACCGCCCACGTGGGCTGCGGCCGCGACCCACTGGTCGGTCGCTGCCACGGTCTTCATCAGGATCGTGGTCGGATCGTTGGTCGTGTTGTCGATCACCGATCCGTAGGCCACGACCTCGACGCCGTCGAGCACCGTGACCACGGCATATCCGTCCGGAATGTGGCTCTTGCGACCGAACAGCCTGAGCGGGCGATCGAGCTGTATCCGGCCACCGGCCGGCGCTTTCCGGGTCTTCGTCGCAATCTGGTAGCCACTCCCTTCGTAGAGTTCCACGCGCACCCTGGCTGCCCGCCGCCCGCCGTTCAGCAGGCCGATGTTGGAGCGCGCGGTGGTGTCCTCCTGCAGCTGCATGAGCACTGCAGACTCTCCAGTCCGGAGCCCGTCCGGGGTCGCGACACCCCCGAGGTACTGGCCGAACGTCCCGCGCCCGCCGGCGCTGAATGTGCGCGAGGACACCATGACCGGTTCGGACGCGAACACACGCAGCGCCCCGTTGCCGGTCGTTCCCATGGCAGCGACCACGTCC
>JBFELO010000048.1:0-30361 GCA_041552055.1 Candidatus Sulfomarinibacteraceae bacterium
GGTTGTCCGGCACTCGATCCGATCTTCCCCTTGCCGAACGGCGACCGACCGACTATCCTGCGCCGAAACGTCGAAAGGATGGGAGCTATGTCAGGTACTGTGAATCGATCGATGATCAAGGGAGTCGTGTGTGCACTGGTCGTGGTGGGACTCGCCCTCGGTGGGTCGGCGGTTGCGGCGGCGCACGATGAAGCCGGGGTCCTGAGTCGCATCGTCAAGAACGGCGAGCTGCGGGTCGGGATGTCAGGGAACCAACCGCCGTTCTGCGTGAAGTCGAAGTCGGGAGAGCTGATCGGATACGAGGTGGATCTCGCCAAGCTGCTTGCGAACGCCATGGGCGTCGAGCTGAAGATCGTTGAAAAGCCGTTCGGGCAGCTGTTGGGCGCGCTCGAGGCCGGCGAGGTGGACGCCGTGATGTCCGGGATGACCATGACGCCAGAGCGCAACGTCAGGGTGGCATTCGTGGGCCCGTACATCGTGTCCGGCAAGTCGATCCTCACCACCTCCGATGCGCTGGCCGCGATCGACGAGGCCAGTGACATCGATCAGGCTGACATCAGTCTCGCAGCGCTGGCCGGATCGACCAGCCAGAAGTTCGTCGAGAAGCTGATTCCGAAGGCCAAGCTCACCGCTGCCGCCGACTACGACGAGGGTGTGAAGGCGGTGATGGAAGGCAATGTCGACGCCATGGTCGCGGACTTTCCGATCTGCGCGCTGACGATGCTCCGCTACCCGGATGCCGGGTTGGCAACCCTCAGCAAGCCGCTCACGATCGAGCCGATCGGAATTGCCCTGCCGCCGGGCGACTCCCTGCTGGTCAACATGGTGACCAACTACCTGGGAGCACTCGAGGGCACGGGCCTCCTCGAGCTCCTCGAGAAGAGGTGGTTCGAGGATGGGTCCTGGCTGCTTCAGGTGCCGTGACGTGGCAGGGGCCGGCCCGCGGATCGGGCAAAGCTCCAGCTCCCGGGCCGGTGTCCCGGCCTCGCCCCAGCCAACGGGAAGGCGACGGGGGATGATCTTGCGTGCGGGTGTCCTGTTGATGCTGTCCACCCTGGTCGCGGGTCTGATGTCCGCGTCGGAGCCGGCAGGGTTCACAGGCAGCCGGCCGCACCCCGAGGGCCAGCCGACCGAGATCCAGGTTGCGGTGTACCTGATCGATGTGTCGCATATCGACGGCGCGAGGCAGGAGTTCACCGCGGACGTGTTTCTCCTGCTGAGCTGGAACGATCCGCGGCTGGCCGACGGTGCGGCCGAGGTTCGCAGATTCCCGGTGGATGAGGTGTGGAATCCCCGGATACAGATCCTGAACCGACGAAACGTCTCGATCGGCTTTCCCGAGCTGGTGGATGTGGAGCCCGACGGCACGGTAACGCTCCGACAGAGGTACTTCGGCCAGTACGCGGCGCCGCTCGATCTGCGGGAGTTCCCGCTCGACAGGCACACGTTCGCCATTCGTCTCGTGGTCCCCGGTTACAGCCCTGACGAAGTCGAGTTGACAATGGATCAGAGGTTCTCGGGCGGCCCGCCGCCACGGTATTCGATCCCGGACTGGTCGCTCAGTCCGACGCGGTTTCGGCTGGAACCGTTCGCGGTCATTCCCGGCGGTCCTCGGATCGCCGGGATGGCGGCCCTGTTCGACGCCCGCCGCCACCTCGGGTTCTACGTGGGCAAGGCGTTCGTCTCAGTGGCGATCATCGTGTTCATGTCGTGGATCGTGTTCTGGATCGACCCGCAACACGTGGCCCCCAGGATCAGCGTCGCGGTGACCTCCATGCTCACGTTGGTCGCCTACCGGTTCTTGCTCGGCCAGGGCCTTCCCGCCGTGTCGTACCTGACCAGGCTCGACTACTTCCTGCTGGGCACGACGATTCTCGTGTTCCTGTCCCTGATCCAGGTCGCGTGGACCAGCGCGATGTTCGGGCGCGGGCAGGCCGAGGAGGCGCGCCGCATCGACCGATGGTCGCGTTGGTTTTTCCCGTCCGTATTCTGCGTGCTGATCGTGATTTCGCTTCTGATCTAACCCCCGGGACGGGCGTCGACCTCAGCTTCGCGTGCGGCCGCGACGCCGGCCTCTTCCTCGACCCGCAGCAGCACGATACCCCCGAGGACAAAGAACGCGATCAGCGCGACGATGCTGAGGCGGCTTTGCCCTGTGAGCTGGCTGACGACGGCGAACAGCAGGGGGCCGAAGATGCCGGCAAACTTGCCGCTCGCCCCGAAGAAGCCGAAGAACTCGGCGGTCTTGTGGCGTGGCACCATGGACGCGAAGAGCGATCGGCTGAGCGCCTGTGTCCCCCCCTGCACAGTGCCGACCATCACCGCGAGCAGGTAGAAGTGCAGCGGGGTGGTCATGAAGAATCCGAGGACGCAGATCAGCGCGTACACCGCAAGCCCGATCAGAATCGAGCGCTTGGTGCCGATCCGCTCAGCCATCTCGCCGAAGAGGATCGCGCACGGGAAGCCCACGAACTGGGTGATGACCAGGGCGATGATCATGTGGCCGAGGTCGATTCCGATTTCATCGCCGTACGCGGTGGCCATCTTGATGATCGTGCTGATGCCGTCGTTGTAGATCCAGAAGGCGATCAAGAACAGCAGCAGGTGGCGGTAGCGGCGGATGTCGCGAAACGTGCTCGCGAGCCGGCCGAGACCGGCGGCTATGGGATTGGCCGTCGCACCCTCGAGGTGATCCGCCGGAGGCTCTGGAACGCGGCGGAGCAGCGGCACCGAGAACAGGCCCCACCAGAGCGCGACGCTGAAAAACGACGCCCGGATCGCGAAACCGGTCCCCGGCATGCCGAACAGGTGCGGCCTGAGCACCCAGAGGGCGTTGATCACGAGGAGAATGCCGCCGCCCAGGTAGCCGAGTGCGTAGCCGCGCGAAGAGACCCGGTCGAGCTCGTCAGGACCGGCCACCGACGGCAGCAACGACTCGTAGAACGCGTTGGCGCCGGCGAAACCGATGTTGGCCGTCACGAACAAGGCCGCGGCCAGCAGCCACGTGTCGTCGCCGTTGAGGGTGAACGCGGCCGTGGCCGAGATGCCGATGCCGGCAAACAGTGCGAGGAACCGCTTGCGTGTGCCCGTGAAGTCGGCGACCGCGCCCAGCACCGGCGCTGCGAGCGAGATGAGCAGCAGGGCCAGCGCGGCCGTGTACCCCCAATACGCGGTGGCACGAGATTCGCTGACGCCGGCGGCGATCGCCAGTGAGCGGAAGAACGGCGGATACATCGCCGCCATGACCGTGGTGGCGAAAGCCGAGTTCGCCCAGTCGTACAGGCACCAGGCGCGCACGGTGCGGTGGTTGCTCGAGTTCGCCGACATGGCCCTCCCGCGTCGATCGTCCGCGCAAGCATAGCCTGGACTCAGGAGATGGCGTCACGGCCTGTGGTAGGTGGTTGGTGCGACTGAGGTCCGTGTCCGATTTTGACGATCAAGACGAGCGAGTACCGAAGACGGATACGGAGACGGAGACGGAGACGGGACTGCTCACGGCGCTGCGAAGTCGAGGACTACCCGTGAATGCCCCCGGGAGGGGTGTACTCGAACCGATCGCTGAATGGCCGAATCGGATCGTCGACCTCGGTGAGCTCGTCGATGAGTTCGAGGTCCTTCCGTTCATCCTCGGCCGCGTCGATGGCCTCGGTCGCGCGTTCCTCGGAGTCATCGGTCCACACCACTGCCTGGAGGAATGATCCGCCGAGGTAGAACGGGGCACCGAGTGGCTGCCATCCCTGGGAGATTCGCTCCTGGACGTCACGCACGAGACGGTCGACACTGTCCGCGTCCACGACGTCGTATCTCAGTATTGTGCTCATGGAATCTCCCCGTTTCAGTGGAACCCGCGTCCCTTGATCAATAATAGTACAGATTCGATCGAAGTCCAAGCGTAGTGTGTTGACCTGGTGCGGCCACGGAGTGCGCTCGGGCTTGGGCCCGTGCCCGTCTCCGTCTACCTCTCCGTGCCCGATGGGGGGCGTCGAGCTCTGATCGATCGCTGATCGGAGACGGAGCCGGGAACGTGTATCGGGTTGAGATACGAGAGACTCGAGCTACAACACCCAGGCGTATCCCAGCTTGAGGAAGAATGTACGGTCCGCCTGGGTGAAACCGGTGCCGTTGTAGGCTTCCGAGTTGTCCGAGTAGCCGACGAAGATGACCGTCTGGGGATTGACTTTGTACGAAAACAGCAACTGTGTGAACAGACGCCGCTCCCGCTCGTCGAGATCTTCGGGGTCGAGATACAGGTCGAGGTTGTAGTTGTAGTCGGTGTACTGGAGGATCGCCCGGACGAACGTTCTCGGGTTGAACTGCCAGGCGGTTTCCATCTGGGCGATGTTGGCCCGGTACAGCCAGCCCTGGTCGACGTCCATGTTCTCGTGCGTGTTGCTCGCCTCGAGGTAGAGGTGGCGACCCAGCCGGTACCAGAAGCCGGCTCTGAACTGCACCCGTTCGCCGGCTCGCGTGTTGGCGTAGTCGATCTGGTCGCCGACGATCAGGTCGAGCCAGACGTGGCTGTGCCTGTTGGGCTTGAGGCAGGCGTGGAGGAACACCTCGTCGAGATCGAATTCCTCGCCGTCGTACCCCTCCTGCTTCCGGCTCGGCCGAATGAACGAGTGCGACTGCAGGGGACCGTGGTGAATGAACATCACGGCCAGCTCGTCCTCCAGGAGATTTCCCTCCTGGTCCTCTGAAGACGACAGCTTTGTCATGAGCTCCATCTCCGAGTACCAGCGGGACGTGCCCGGCAGCCATTTGTGGCTGAGGCCGGCCTCGGTGTGCCGGAAATCCACCCGTGGCATAAATCCGAGATCGGCGCGGAAGTCGGTGCCGATGTCGCGGTACTGCGCCCACCACCCCCAGTTGCGGGTCTCGTGCAGGTACAGCAGGTCAGCCGCCCAGTCGCCGAACGCGCCGGGCGGCTGATCGTAATCCCCTGCCACGTCATCCGGGTAGCGGGTGTTCGAGCCCAACAGCTGGAGCAGGACGCGGTCTTTCGACGACAGGCGCAGGTCGCCGTCGACACCCGCGACCCGATTGAAGTAGTCACCGCCCTCGCGGCCTGTGTAGAGAGCACCCAGGGTGTATCGCGCGCCCAGGTCGCGCTTGTACCTCGCGACCATCGACGTATTTTCGAAGTCGAAGGAGTCCGAGTCGGACTCCTGACTTCCCGGGAAGACGATGTTGGTGACCCGGTCGCTGACCACGTACGAGCCGATGGTGTGGGTCCCCTCCTTGCCGCTGATCTTCACCCCCCATGCCGGTTCCCGCATCATTCGCGTGTACACGGTGTTCAGATTGGTCTCGAAGAAGTCTGCCGCCTCCATGAAGAACGGGCGCTTCTCCGGGAAGAACAGCTCGAACGGCTCGTTGATGTCGAGCTGTAGCGCGTCCGCCTCGACCTGTGAAAAATCGGGGTTGAGGGTGCCGCTGAGGGTGAGGTTGGGTGTGAACCCCCACCGGACGGTGAGTCCGGCCTCGATCTCACCGTCTCCCTGGTCGAGTGGTCCGTCCGGGAAGTCCTCACGCTCATCGGTACGGGCCGCGGTCAGGGTCGGCACGACTTCCAGGTTCCGGCCGGGGGTCACCCCGGCGAAGCCCTCGACCTTGATCGCCTGGCACAGGTAGCAGTTGTTGTTGCGGTCGCGCGGGAACGTCCCCATCTGGCGGAACACGTTCCTCGGGTAGCCCCGGATCGCGTCGAAGCCCCACACCTGCGGCCCCTCGGAGCGCTGGAACCTCAGAGTAGTGAACGGGACCTTGAGCTCCGCCGACCACCCCCAGTCGGTGATCCGCGCCGCCGAGGTCCAGATCCCGTCCCACGCGGTGCCGCCGTTGGGCCAGGCCTCGATTTGGTCCATCTGCACGCCGAGTGGGTTCACCACCAAGAGATAGTTGCGGCGCTCGTCGTTGAAGGTGTCGAGCACAACGCCGACCCAGTCGTCGTTCCAGGCCTCGTCGCGATCGGACAGGTGGGCGCGGATCTGCCGCGGGTCGGGATCGTAGACGCGAAAGCCGACGTACAGGTGGCGGTCGTCATGGACCAGCAGCACCTCTGTCCGCACCGGGGCATCGCTGTTGTCTCCCGGCTGGACCTCGTAGGGAAGCTCGGTCGTCCATGCGTCGAGCCACGCCGGTTCGTCGAGCACGCCGTCTACGATGAAGGGGGCGTCGGTCGAGGGGGTGGGGTGGACCGACGCCTCGGGTGGAGACGGTTCCTGTCCCAGGGCGGGCCTGGAAAGGGTGGCCGCCTGAACCGCCGCTGACAAAGCGATCACGCAAACCCGAGGGCACCTCAACAGGTGATCATCCTGCGGCAGGCGGCCGCGGTGGTTTCTCGCAACGCTCTCTCCCCAGGGTGGTTGTACGTTGGAATCGAATCTTTGTTAACTCGCAGTGTGCTCTGTCTCATGAAACGAGAGAGTGACGATTCTTGTGGGGTCTGGGCAGGGCGCCCGCAACCCACGGCTGCGAGACCGCGTAGAATGAGGAGCCGCGCTGCCTGCCGGGGCCGCGTGCGCTTTCAAGATCAGGAGGGCAAGATGCGGAGCACGTCGATTGGCAGATTGGTGTGTGTGGCAATGACGTTCGTCCTGGCGGGCGTTACCGCGGTGGGGGCGGGCTCGCCCGTGACCGAGTGGGACCTCAGCGAGATGTACAGTTCGCAGGAGGAGTTCCTCGCGGCGCGGACGGCCCTCGAGGAGCGGATCGACGGTATCGCCGCGTGCCGTGGTCGGCTCGGTGAGTCGGCGGCGGTGATGTTGGAATGCCTCGATCTCCAGGCCGAGCTGACGCGCGAGTACCGCAAACAGATCGTGTACGCGGCGCTCACGCTGGACAAGGATCTGCGCAGCGCCGACGCGCAGAAACTGCGGGCGGAGACCGAGCGCATCGGAGTGCAGTTCAGCGAGGCGACCTCGTGGGTCGAGCCGGAGGTGCTCGAGCTCGGACGAGAGAAGGTCGAGGGTTTTCTCGCCGAAGAATCCGGACTGGAGCCGTACAGCATGTTCCTGCGGGACACCGTCCGCCGCGCCGACCACACGCTGCCGCCGGAGCAGGAGGCCCTGCTGGCCAAGGTCGGTCTGATCTCGGGCAAGTTTTCCGACGTTTACGATCAGTTGACGACATCGGATCTGCCCTACCCGAAGGTCGAGCTGCCGGAGATGGAACCGCTCGAGCTCAACCAGGCGGCGTACGTGAGACTCCGGGGCAACCCCGACCGCTCGATGCGGGAGGGGATCTTCCGGGAGTTCTGGACGACGTTCGCCGGTTATGAGAACACCCTCGGTACCCTGCTCAACGCCGAGGTGCAGAAGAACTGGTTCTACGCGCAGGCGAGGGACTATCCGTCCTCACTCGCCGCCTACCTGGACAACTTCAATATCCCGGAGAGCGTCTACACCCAGCTGATCAGCGACGTGCACGCGAACCTGCCGGTGCTCTACCGGATGTTGAAGCTCAGACAGCAGATCCTCGGCCTCGAGGCCCAGGGCTACCACGACATCTACGCCTCGATCGTGCCGTCCGTGGAGATGTCGTACCCGTGGGAGGAGTCGAAGGCGATTCTCGAGGCGGCACTGTTGCCGCTCGGCGATGACTACGTCGCGACCATGTCCGGCGGGCTCGACTCGTGGGTCGACGTGTATCCGGCCGACGGCAAGCAGTCCGGCGCCTACAGCACCGGCGGGTGGTTCGACGGCCACCCGTGGATCCTGATGAACTACAACGACAGCTACGACTCGATGGCGACGCTCGCGCACGAGTTCGGCCACGCCATGCACTCGTGGTCATCGAACGCGACCCAGCCGTTCCCCAAGGCCGCCTACTCGACGATGGTCGCCGAGGTGGCGTCGACGTTCAACGAGTACCTGCTGCAGCACAACCTGCTCGCGGACGAGACCGACCCCACGACGCGGCTGTTCTTCCTCGGCAGCTTTCTCGAGCGGCTGCGGCAGACCGTGTTCCGGCAGACCATGTTCGCCGAGTTCCAGCTCGAGATCCACAAGCGTGCCGAGGCGGGCGAGACCCTGACCGGCGAGTCGATGTCCGAGCTCTACCTCGGACTGCTCAGGACGTACCATGGCCACGACCAGGGGGTGATGACGATCGACGACCTGTACGAGGTCGAGTGGTCGTTCATCCCACACTTCTACTGGGGCTTCTACGTCTACCAGTACGCCACCGGCATGGTGGCATCGATCGCGCTCGCCGAGCAGGCGGTGGCCGGGGCGTCCGGGGCGGTCGACCGCTACCTCGAGTTCCTGTCGAGCGGAGGATCCGACTACCCGATCGAGCTGCTGAAGAACGCCGGCGCCGACCTCACGACCTCGAAGCCGTTCGAGATCGCCATGGCAGCGGCGACGCGTGCGATGGACGAGATCGAGGCATTGCTGCCCGAGCTGGAGGCCGCGGACAATTAAGGAGGGCTTGAGGGCTTGGCCGCGCGGCACTCATGCATGAGTGCCGGGCTGGGCTTGAGGGCGTGAGGGGATTCTCCAGCCAGTATTCCGGTCAAGCCCCCACGCCCCCACGCCCACACGCCCACAAGCCCGGACGGGCGGTGGCGGCTACTGCTCCTCGGCGTCATCCTCGCCGCTCGTCAGTTCGCTGGCTTGGAGCTCCCGTGGCGTGCGGTCGACCGTGGTGAGCTCGGGGAGTTGCTTGCCTGGGCTGATGCCGAGCTCCGGGAATCTGCGGGCGCTCACGAGAACACGCGCCTCGAGTGACCCGACCGCCTTGTTGTAGCTGTCGATAGCGGCGTCGAGTCGACCTCCGAGGTCGCGGAAGTGGCTGGCGAGCGTCGCGAGGCGATCGTACAGGTCGCGGCCGAGTTCGCTGATGCGCTGGGCGTTCTCGGCGAGCACCTCCTGCTGCCAACCGTAGTGGACCGCCCGCAGTAACGCGATGAGGGTGGTTGGAGTCGCGAGAATCACCTTCTGCTCGACCCCTTTTTCGATCAACGTGGCGTCCTGCTCGAGAGCCGCATGGAACACACCTTCATTCGGCAGGAACATCACCACGAACTCGGGCGAGGTCTCGAACTGGTCCCAGTACGAGCGCTTGCTGAGCCCTGCAATGTGGTCCCGCACCTGCTGCGCGTGTCGCGCGAGCGAGGCGTCGCGCGCCGACTCCTCCTCGGCCTCGAGCGCGTCGAGGTAGGCGTCGAGAGGAGTCTTCGCATCGACGACAACCTGCTTGTCGCCCGGCAGGCGCACAATCATGTCGGGCCGGCTGCGGGAGGACTCGTCGCCCGCGGTCGTCTGCTCGGTGAAGTCGCAGTGCTTGACCATGCCGGCCATCTCGACAACTCGCCGTAGCTGGATCTCTCCCCAGCGTCCCCGCACCGTCGGCCGCCGCAAGGCCTTGACCAGATTGCCGGTCTCGATGCGCAGCCGGCTCTGATCCTCGGAGAACGACTTGAGCTGGGCGGCGAGACCGCCGTAATCCGCGGCCCGCTTCTTCTCGATCTGCTCGATGTGTTGACGGACCTTGTCGAGCGAGGTGCCGATCGGTTCGACCAGGTTCTTGACCGCCTGCTCCCGCTTTTCGAGTTCGCCGCGCGCCTCGATCTGCTGCCGTGCCAGGCTCTCCTTGGCGAGGTCGAGGAAGGATGCGCGGTTGTTGTCGAGCGCGTCCCTGGACAGCGTCTTGAAGCTCTCCTTCAACTGCTCCTGCGTCTGCCGAATCAGTTGAATGCGCTCCTCGGCAGCGCTGCGCTCGTGTTCGAGGACGGTCTTGAGCCGCGCGAGCTCCACCTGCAGCGTTGACAGCCGACTCCGGCTCCACAGCGCCACCGCCAGAGCGCCCAGCGCGCCTCCGATCACGAACGCGACGGCAAGTTGGACGACGTTCATCGAAACCCTTCTGCCGACGATCGGCCGCCGCCAGCCTAGCGCTACCGAAGAGACACGACAAGCCGCCGACCGGGGTTACTCGATCTCGGTGGCGAGGCCTCGGAGAGTGTTCTGACGTAGCTCCAACTCCGCGACAGGCGGGCAAAACGTCGCATCGAGTGTATCGCGATGCGCCCGGAAGGATTCCCCGATCGCGGGAGGAAGCGCGTCCTGCCATGGCAGCCGACCCGGGTCCTGATCGAGCCTCTCGATCTCAGTCTTCAGACCGTCTATCAGTCCGCTGGGCTCTCCCCCGGCTTCGAGCTCCGCCAGCTGATGTCGGAGACTGGCACGCAGTGCTGCGCCGACCCTGGCATTCACCGCTGGTTCGTCGAACAAGATCGTGTCGGCAGCCGAGTGCGCGAGCTGCTGGTGGTAGGCCATGACGTAGATGTACGTGTACTCGCCGAGGCCCATCCCTGCGTCGACGAGCGCCCGGTTGCGGGCCTCGAACAGGCGGCCGATGCGGGAGCCCATGCCCATCGTTCGCCCCGCGACACGCCACGCCTGTCGGATTGCGTCGACGCGCGAAACATCCTCTTGGTCATCCAGCGACTCGAGGCGTCGCACCGCGGTCGCGGTGTCTTCGAACTCGCGGCACAGGGGCGCGAGCTCACGCCGGACCGAGAGAAACGCTTGGAGCCGGTCGGGCGCGACCGCGCCATCCAGCGCTGGCCTGTACGCGTCCTGGGGCCCGAAACGCTGCTCGAGCGTGGTCCGATCGTCGAGCGCGTGCCGGAGTGGGCGGATCATAGAGATCGTCCCGGCGACTGCGAGCAGCACGGTGCCGACGAACAGCACGCCGCAGCCTATTGCACAGCCTTTGATCCCCTCTTCCCACGTGCCGGACATCGTGCTCCAGTCTTTTCTCGGTGAATGGCCGCCGTCGCTCGGGGGACGATGAGGACACCCTCAGGTGAACCGCTGGTCCCTTGTGTGCACGGCGCCGGGTGCCACCTCGGGTGGAATGTGTCCCCGGTCATCATCGTTCAAGATATCAGTGAAACAGAGTGGTTGCGACTGCGTATCATTCCTTGATAGAATGATCGACGTCGAACGGAAAACACCCCGCGGACGCCGGGGGCGACATTGAAAGGAGTCGGGGAATGAAGAAGGCGATGATTCTGGGTGGTGCTTTGGTGGTCGCACTTGCAGTGGCGACCGGGGTGGTGGCCTGTGACGGAGCCAAGGCGACGGCCATGGAGGCCTACTCCAAGAGCTACGCCGATACCAGCTGTGCGAAGACGGCACAGCAGGCGGCGTACGATGCGGTACTCGCCGACAGCGGGTGTGCCAAGACCGCGGAAGCAGCGGCGCAGCACGCTGTTGCCAAGGCCGCCTACGTCGAGACGTCGTCCACGACGGGCTGCGCCAAGACTGCGCAGGCTGCCTACGACAGCTCGACCAAGGCCGCGGGCTCAGCCTGTGATTACGATGCAGCCAAGGCGTCGCAGGTCAAACAGGCTTCGAACGAAGGTGCGACCTGTGATTACAGCGCGTCCAAGGCCTCGCAGGCCGAGCGGGCGTCGAACGAGGGCGCGACCTGCAACAAGTCTGCCGCCACGGCCGTGTACGCCAACACGTATGCCGAGACCGGCTGCGCCAAGACGGCTCAGACGGCCGCATACAAAGAGGTGTACGCCAATACAGGTTGCTCAAAGACCGCCAACGAAGCGGCTCAGCATGCGGTCGCCAAGGCTGCATACGACGCCTCCCTGGAGAAGACTGGCTGCTCCAAGACCGCCCAGAAGGCGTACGACGAGACGCTGAAGACTGTCGAGCCGATCCAGGTGGCCTCCAAGTAAGACCGACGACAACCTCCTCCAGGCGGTCGGAGACGGCCGCCCGCAACACCCGGGCATCGTGCCCGGGTGTTGTGTTTCTTTTCCCCACCCTCCCGACCGTCGCTGGTCGCTTGACCGCCCACCCGGCCGGGGATTGCGGCTATGCGGCTATTCGGGCCCCCCAACCACCCGGATCGCGCTCGTCATCGTCATCGTCTTCGATCTTCATCGTGGCGGTCGCTTCGACGATCTGACACCCGACGCGACCTCTCCCCGGCGCGCTCCCCGCGGGTGCCCCCTGTCACAATGTTGGGACCCATAAGAACCGCGTCGCCGTGGCGGCGGTGGTCCCAACATTGTGAAAGACGGCACCCTGCACGAGGCGCTGTCGTCGGGCTGCTGTTCGCGTCGACTGGGTGACACCAGAGGCGACCTGTCGTGGGCGTTGAGCGGACTTCTCGCTGTCCTCATCGTGCTGGCAGTGGTCGTTCGCTATCGACAATGCTCACCACAGTCGGTACACTCTCGGTGGCTCAGGGCCAAGGGAAGACGGTGCAAATCCGTCGCGGACCCGCCGCTGTGACCGGGGACGAGCGCCGGGGAATCCACTGTCGCCCGCGGGCGATGGGAAGGCTCGGCAGGTAGGACGATCCGGAAGCCAGAAGACCTGACCGCGAGCCGTGGCGAGCCCTCGGGGATCGGGTGAGGAAGCTACGACCGGCGATGAAAAACGGCATCCCGGACGCGCGAGCGCCCGGGATTTTCGTTTGTGTGGAGTTGGAGGGACAGGGATGAAGGGACATCTCCCCGCGACCGGGCTCTTGCTGAGCGCGGTGATCGGCGTGGCCTGGGGTTGCTCTTTCCCGGGGGGAGATGTCGCAGCGCGTGGTGGGGAAGCGGCCACGGGACCCGGAGCTCCGCCGATGCGGATCGTGTCGCTCGCGCCGAGCGTCACGGAGACGCTGTTCGCGCTCGGGGTGGGCGACCGCGTGGTGGGCGTCACTCGGTACTGCGACTATCCCCCCGAGGCGATGGACCGACCGGTCATCGGCGGCTACCTCGACCTCAACTACGAAGCGATCGTCGCGCTCGGACCAGACCTCGTCGTGGGGATCCGGGACAGCGCCGAGGCGCTCGACCGGCTGCGGGGGCTCCGCCTCGCGACGCTCGAGGTGGATCAGCACGATGTGTCTGGGATCCTCGACTCGATCACCACGATCGGCGAGGCGTGCGCGGTCCCGAATCGTGCCGACGAGCTGGCCGACGATGTCCGCAGCCGGATCGCGGATGTGACGCGCAGGACGGCTGGGCTCCGGCGTCCGCGCGCGCTCGTCGTGGTCGATCGGGCGACGGGCACGGGCAGTGTCACCACGGTGTGGGCGGCTGGACCTTCGACCTTCTACCACGAGCTGCTCGAGCTCGCCGGTGGCAGCAACGCGATCGAGAACGGTTTCGTGGTCTACCCGGAGGTGTCCGTCGAGGGGCTGCTCAGCATCGATCCCGACGTGATCCTCGAGGTGACCGCAGAACTCGAGACGAGGGGGCTGGATCGGGAGACGCTGCGCATGGACTGGGATGGTCTGAGCACGCTACGGGCGGTGCGGTCCGGCAAGATGTACGTGCTCGACCAGGAGTACATGGTGATTCCGGGCCCGCGGGTGGCGCAGATCATAGAGCGGTTCGCGCACGTGCTGCACCCGGACGTGGAGTGGCCGAACGATGGCTGAGCCGATCCTCGAGATCGAGGGCCTCACCGTACGGATCGACGGGACGAAGATCCTGGACGACGTGTCGCTCACCATCGGCGCCGGCGAGCTGCTGTCGATCATCGGCCCGAACGGAGCCGGCAAGTCGACGTTGATCAGGTGTTTGGACGGACTCGTCACGCCCGATCGCGGCCTCGTCCGGGTGATGGGACGGCCGCTCGGGTCGTACACGCGGCGCGAGCTGGCCCGGATCATCAGCTACGTTCCGCAGACCGGTGCGCCATCGTTCCAGTTCACGGTCCGGACCTTTGTCGAGATGGGCCGCTACCCGCATCTGGGCTCGTGGGCGGCGCTGGGTATCGAGGACGTCGCGGCGGTGAGGGCAGCGCTCGCGATGACCGAGACCGACCACCTGGTCGACCGTTCCATGGCGTCGCTGTCGGGCGGCGAGCGGCAGAGGGTGTTCGTGGCCGCGGCGCTCGCCCAGGGAGGCAGCGTCCTGCTGCTGGACGAGCCGACCACCTACCTGGACTACCGGCACCAGGTGCAGATCGTGGATCTGCTGGAGCGGCTGCACCGGGAACAGCGTATGACGATCATCGCCGCCACCCATGACCTCAACCGGACGGTTCCGGTGTCAGACACCGTGCTCGCGTTGCGCGAAGGACGGGTCGTGCTGTACGGGCCGGCCGAGCGGGTGTTCGACTGCGACCGGCTGGCCACGATCTACGGCACCGAGTTTCGGCTGGTCCCGGCGGGCGCCGGATCGCCACCGCTGGTCGTGCCGGCGGTCAACGGCCGATGACCGCTCCCCGCCGGCTCGCGCTGCTCGTGGCGGGATCGCTGGCAATCCTGGCCGTGGCGCCGTTCGTCGGCGTCGAGACGCTGCCGCTGGAGGTGGTGCGAAGCCCTCGAGGAACCGATGCGGCGTCCGTGATCTTCTGGCAGCTCCGGCTGCCGCGGGTCGTGGCGGCGTTCTTGGCCGGTGCCGGACTCGCGATCGGCGGGGCCGCTTTCCAGGCCCTGTTTCGGAACCCGTTGGCGACGCCATTCACACTCGGCGTTGCCAGCGGAGCGGCGTTCGGCGTCGCACTGGCGAGTCGGCTTGGGGTCGGCATCGCAATGGCCGGCGTGGCCGTGGACTCCGCGGCGGCACTCGCCGGCGCACTGCTGGCGGTCGCCGTGGTGTGGGGCCTCACGCACCTGCGGCCCGCCTTTTCGACCATGGTGCTGCTGCTCGCCGGTGTCGCCATGAGCTTCTTCTTCTCGAGCCTGATCCTGTTCCTCCAGTACACGGCGTCGCTCGGAGACGCCTACCGCATCGTACGCTGGTTGATGGGCGGCCTCGCGTCGGTGGACTGGAGGGGGCTGGTGCGGATGGTGCCGTTCGTTGCGCTCGGGATCGTCGCGCTCGGGTGGCGCGCGCGCGAGCTGGACCTGCTGAGCATCGGCTCCGACATCGCCGCGAGCCGAGGGGTCGACGTGCTCGGCACCCGGCGCTGGATCTTTCTGGCGACCTCGGTCATGGTCGGCGGAATCGTGGCGGCCTGCGGGCCGATCGGGTTCGTCGGGCTGATGGCGCCGCACATCTGCCGGCTGCTGGTGGGCGCCCAACACCGGCTGCTGCTGCCGGCGTCGTGCCTGTTCGGCGGAGCGTTCCTCGCGCTGTGCGACGCGGCTGCTCGCTCCGTGTTGGCACCGGTCGAGCTGCCGGTGGGCGTGATCACGGCCTTCTTGGGCGGTCCGTTTTTCCTCTGGCTGCTTGTAAGCCGGGTCGCGTCGCGGGATGTGGTGTAGAGCCGTCTCTCGGCCGGCGTGGGGTCCGGTCCCGGCGTTCACCGCGCGCACGCCGACGATCGGAGTCGTCACGGTGATTCTACGATTCGTAATACCGGGCCATCGACGAATTGGGGTTGGCGGAAAGCGCGAAGATTACCCCGCACAGTGCCTAGCCAACCGTGTGGCACCCTGAATCGAAACCTGGCGTTTGTCGCACGTTGCACAGACGGCTCCGTTCCCTGCTTGCATCTCTCCTCCGCACATCGCGCACGACGTCAACCGAACTTCGGCGACGATCGTGGCTCCTCCCCTGCAGACTTCGGCGACAGCGACGTCGTCTTCGAAGTCGATCGCACCGTCTGGACAGGCCTCCTGGCACAGCGAGCAGTTGGTGCACTCTGAAGCCGAGAATGTGAGCACATGGTTTTCGCCCTCCCTGGCCCGACTGATCGCGCCCGTCGGGCACACAGCCGCACAGATGCCGCACGCCCCACACAGATCCGCCTTGACGCGTGCCTGCCCCCATGGGACTTCGGGGTCGTGCGGTAAACGGCTGCAGGATTCCCGGCTCAGATTACCGACGATGGTCTTCAGCAGTCTCCGCTTGGGCGAACCCATCACCGGATGAGAATTTCGAGGCGGACTCCAGGATAAGGCCGGTGAGACGGTAGTTCTTCGATCCGGATCGGTCGCGACCCTGACGTGCGACCTCAATCTGCGAGCCAGGCCTGACAGTATGTCTCTCCTGCCGAAGGCCGCCGTGCCGTTGTGGTCCCGATCCTCGACTTGGACACAAAACTCGGTGAGACCCATGCCACGAGCGAAGGTCACGGCACTGCGAATGGATCGGTTGATCAGCGGCTCCGCGGATCTCCAATGACACCGCGAGCACATCCCGCGCCCCAGGACGATTCTCGAGAAACCCGCAACCGCTGCTCCAATCAAGACATTCTCGGTCATCACACCCAGACAACGCACGTGGAGGTCTCCGGCGCTCCGGCGGTGAGCGCGTCGGCAGTGGAAGCCCAATCCTCGGGTACCGCCATGCGCTTCGTGGTCGTCGCGGAGGGACTCTACCTGACTGAGCAAGAACAGTTCGGAGCACAGCTCGTTTTCGAACGCCTCGGTCGGACACGCGACCTGGCACAGGCCGCAGTCGGTGCACGAGGCGCCGATGGTCGGGCCGGGGCGGAGACTGATGGCCTCTTCCGGGCACACGTCCACGCACTTCTGGCAGTCGCTCTTCCGAAATCGAACGCGCTTGCACAGGGAGGGAGTGACCGATGTGCCCCGGCTGCCGTTTTCCGGAACACCCGGTAACAACCTGTTGACCATCGACGCCTACTCCTGCTCAGAATACTCTCGCAGACCCTCGATCCGATTCGGGATCATTCCGAGGACACTTCTGCGAGGGACGCGGAGTCATGCGCGAGGAATCTCTCTGAGAAAACCGCCAATCCCCGGTAGAAAGGGCTCCTCGCGTTGTCCTGAATCGTCTCACTGAGCCGGGGAAACCACCGGCTCAGGTGTTCGTCGAGGAACCTCGACTGCAGCTCACGAAGGGCCTTTCGATCAGGTGCGCGCGGTTGCGATGGGTACCGTTCTGAACTGCTCGCCGGACTTCGGGTCGTTGCAGCCTCTCGTTCGCACAAGAAGCTCATGAAGGAAAGTTCCACCCCGACGTGCGTTGGCAGCTCCTTGCACGCCCGATCGATTTCGGCTCCCGCTGCGCGGTACTTCCGGAGGACCTCAATGGCGCGATTGCCGAGCAGCGGCCCCCATTTCCGTTGTTGACCGATCTCGGCCGCCCAGTGCACGTCCTCGAACGGGCTCACATACCTGCCCGTCGGAACCCCGAACAGATCCATATACTCCTGCTTGAGGGTTACCGCGTCTCGGTCAACGTCTGCTGTGGCGGCGAACTCTCTGAGCTGGGTGACCGAATGTTCACCGAACACCGACGACAGCTCATCGAGAAACTGCCGGTTGACGATCTGACGCAGGAGTGCGACTTGCGGGGGTGCGAGGAACACCGATGACAGGAATCGGTACATCTCTCCGCGCGCCTCGGCCACCTCGCCGGCAGCCTCGAACGCCGATTCCGACGTCTCGTGCCTCGAATTTGGCGTGGAATCTTCGTCGAATCCCGACGGGGTGCGTTGAGCTGACACTCTCGCCACGTTGCGGCCTCCAATCTAGAGCTACAGGTTAGTTGTAGAGATTCAGATCATGATCATCATGCTGGTCCAATCGCAAACCGCACCGACGGAACCGTGAGCGACGGATCGGCAAATCGGACCGGTGCATTGCGGCCCGATTGACCGGCGTCGAAGTCCTCTACCAGGTGGAGAGCATCGCCAACGCAGGTCGTGACGCAGGCCGGTTGGAATCCTGTACGCCGACCCGTTCCGTCATACAGGCGGTGGATGCAGAACGTGCACTTCTCCACCAACTCCGTGGCCGAGTTGAACTGTGGCGCACCGTACGGGCAGGCGTGGATGCAGTTCCGGCACCCGATGCAGGCGTCTTGATTAATCACGACGATTCCGTCTTCTGCCCGCTTGAAGATCGCGTTCGCCTCGTTGTGAATATCGTCGATACTCGCCACCGGACAGGACGCCAGACAGGCCGGGTGCTCGCAGTGATTGCATGCGCTGGTCACGAACGTCAGCGTCGTGAGTGGATAGACTCCGGCCTCCTTCTTGATCACCCAGCGGTAGCTCACGTGGTCCGGCATCACCCCTCTTCCCCGCTTGAACGGCATCGGCGAGCTCAGCGGAGCGGTGTTGTTCTCCGACTTGCACGCGATGGTGCAGGAATCGCACCCGGTGCACTTGTCCAGATCGATCAGCCAGCCAAGTTGTGGCATTTCCCTTCTCCTTTCCGGCTACAGCCGCTTGATCCTGACGGAGGTGTCGTAGAAAGAGCAGCTGGCACCCAGCGGTTCCTGAATACTCACGTTGCGGTACCGAAGGTCAGTATCCATGATCTGAGTGGGCTGGATTCCAGCCCCGCGGGTGGGGTCGAAGTCGGTCGCAACGCCGTCGATGATCATCGGTTTCGACGACTGCTCCCAGTGCCCGTAATGGTGAGAGATCGCGACCACTCCCGGCTTGAGGCGTTGGGTGACCAGGGCCCGTCCCTCGATGCCCCGATGTGACCGGGAGCTCACCCGCACCCTGTCCCCGGTTTCGATCTCGAGCCGGGCTGCGTCGTGGGCGCTGATCTCGACCGGGTTCTCCGGAATGATCAGCATCAGCCAAGGGTTGACGTTGGTCCTGGCCTGGCCGTGGTGGACGGTCTTGTAGGTGATGAGCCTGAAAGGGTGGTAGCGGTCATTGAGTGGTGTGCCGTCAGAGTACGTGAGCGGAGTGAACCGGGGCACGCCTGAGTAGTACTCGCCGGTCACCGAATCCCGGGTCTGGGCGACCGGGTCGGCAAAGGTGCGGATAATGTTGCCGTACCGGTACCTCAGCCGCTCGCCATCGTACTCGTCATTCGGGAAGTCGAACACCCCGCCCTTTGACAAGATTTCGCCGATGGTGATTCCCGGGTGCTTGGCGCTCGCGCTCCGAACAAGGTTCTCGAGTATCGCCTTGGCCCAGTCCCAGCTGTTGTAGAGGTCCCCCTGCACCACTCCGCCACTGTCCAGCAGCGCGTTGGCGCCCACGCCGGGCAGACCGAGGGCCATGGCCAGTTGTATCTGGATATCGAGGACCGCTTTGGTGTCGGGCAGCGCGGGCGTGTAGTCGTTGGTGGCGTGCTCCGGGATGGTGTTGCCCACGCCGCCGTGGGCACTGCGTACACCGATTGCTCTGCCGTCGAACTTCCCGACCACGGGGCGCTGGAACGACGTTCCCTTGTTCACCCTCCACGGAATTCCAGGAACCGCAAACTTCTCGAGGTAGACGGAGTCCGGCAGCACGTAGTCCGCCCACGCCGCCACCTCTCCCATGACCGGGCTGATGGCGACCAGCAGCGGCAGCTTGCTCTCGTCAGCAACCGTTGCCTCCCACACCCGTCTCAGCGCCGGTACCGAGTACGGCCAGGCGTTCCAGTAGGTGATCAACACCTTCATCCGGTACGGATAGCCGTCCTGGAGGCTTGGGATCACCTCCTGGTAGTTGCCGTGGGTTCCGAACGGAAACCATGGGCGTCGGGCAGGGTAACCCGCGAACAGATTCGGCGTTTCGGTTGGGCTGTAAAACGTCTTGGCGCGATCGATCCGGATTCCTTCGTGGCCGGGGTCGCCGGCGACCTTACCCAGGTCGGCGAAACCCGACTTGTGATTCCACCCGCCGCCGCCAGAGGTGCAGCCCCCCTTCCAGTCGTAGTTTCCGATCAGGGAGTTCAGGTGTTGGATCGCCAGCTGGTTGTAGAAACCGTTGGTGTGTTTGATCGGCCCTCGGTACGTTATTGCGACAGCCTTTTTCCCGTGACTGCAGAACTCGCGTGCCAGGTCCTCCATGGTGCTCACGGAGACGTCGCAGATGGTGGAATACTCGGCGCGGGTCCTCGAAAACGCGGATTCCTTCAGTAGTGTGAACGCCGATTTTACCGGGATGTCGGACCCGTCGATGTTGACGATCGTTGTGACATCGAGGTCGCCGTGGTCGACCTCGTTGTGACCGCTGAGAACCCCGCGCGACATGACCACGTAGTCGTCGTCCGCGACTCCAGATCTGCTGGAAATACCGCTCTCGCCGGCAGTGATGTAGCGCTGGAACTGCTTGCCTTCGTCACCGATGAACGTACCGACGAGGTAGGTCGAGTCGGTCCACGTCGGCTCGCCGTCGAGGGAGGCCGCTGATCCGTTCGCGTTTTCCAGGTAGGTGGCGTCGAAACGGTCGTTCTCGATAATCCAGCTGATCATGCCCATGGCGAGAGCGGCGTCGGTCCCCGGGGTGATCGGGACCCACTGATCGGCCTGCGCCGCAGTGTTGTTGAACCGCGGATCCACCGTCACATACCTGCCCCCGTTCCGATTGAAGTGCATCAGGTTCCGGGCCATGCCGACCATCGGGAAGTCCGCCTCCAGCGGGTTGGCACCGAAGAAGATGATGTACTCGGAACCGAGGATGTCGGGCTGCCACCCCTCGGTCCGTCCGGCCCCCCTGCTGTTCTTGCTGCCGTTCGGATTCCAGGTGATCAGCTCGTTGGCCACGTGTCGCGTCGACTCGCAGACCGAGGTGTGGCTCAGGCCGTAGTTGGCCGTGCCCCACGAGTTCTTCCAGATTCTCTCGCTCATCTCCTTCTCGACGCTGCGGCCCGGGGCGAAACCAAGCAGGTTGCTCTTTTTCCCGAGCTCGGGGATGGCCGGATCGATGAGCTCGTTCGGGTCTGGGATCAGCTCCCGGATCCTGTCGGCGATCTCGGTGAACGCCTGATCCCAGCTGATGGTCTCCCACCGGCCGGAGTTTCTCGGGCCGACCCTCTTCAGCGGATGCTGGATCCGGAAAGGGTCGTAGAGGGTCTGTACTCCGGCCTGACCTTTCAGACACATTCGGCCCAGTTCCGTGAACGCCTCTTCGGGAGGGGTGCTGTAGTCCAGCCTGTCCGGCTCGCCGTCCTGGTTTACGTCCCGGTTGTTCGGGTGGTAGGGGTTCCCGTCCAGTTTGACGAGAATCCCTTCCTTGACCTTGGCTCGGATTCCACACCGCGAGTGGCACATCTGACAGACGCTGTAGATGATGTCTTCTTCGGTTTCGATCTCGTCCGGCAGGTTTTCGCCCGTGCGGAGCGCAGCGCTCTCGGCCGCCGCCGCGCAGGTCTTCGTGGGGGTAAAGACGCGGCCTGCCATGGCTGCGGACGCCGCGGTACCGCTGACCTTCAAAAAGGTTCGGCGGTCGTGGGAAGGGATGATCGGGGTTTCTTGGCTTCGGTCGTTCATGTCCAGATCCTCCAATCGCCATTCCTGCTAGTCGTCACGCTCGTGGCTCCCCGCGAGTGCCGCGGCAATCGCCTCGATCTCGGCCGCGGTGAGAACACTCAAGGGACCCATGCCGCCCTCGTCTTCGTCGATCTTCTCCCGGATTTCATCAGCGTCTTCGCCGCCCACCTCGGAGGAGTCGAGAGGCCCGTGACAGCCTGAGCACGTGAGGTCGTACAGCAGCGGCCCGTCCGGGTCGGTAGGCGAGAGTCCTCCCTCATAGAGCTGTTGACCTGGCCCACGGTAGGGTCCGTGACACAACGTGCACAGCAAGACGTCCGTGTACCTCCGTAGGCTCGCCGTTGAGTTCTCCTCGCGCTGGGTCCCCTGGACCATATCGACGGTGTGGTGGCACCATCTGCACTGTTCGTTGTTACCGGGTTCTCCCGCGGCATACGGAAACATCACCCTGTGGGCGGTCGGCACCGACGGGTCCATGCTCTGCCGGTCGTGGACGTCGCGGTGGCACTCGGAACAATCCTTCTTGTACTGCTTGGAGCTGCTGTCGTGCTGGGCGATCAGGTTTTTTTCCGGATCGATGTCGTCCTCATCGCGCCTGTCCTGCTCTTCCGCTGGTTCCTCTTGCCTTGGCTCTTCTTCCTGCGCCTCTCCCTCGCTCGGATCCGAGCTCTCGCTTGGAGTTCTGTTTCCCGTGCGACGGGGACTGTCTTTGGTTGTCGAGGTCGCATCTTCCTGGCCCGCAACCGGGAGGCCGGCGGCCGTCTCGTCGAGGTTTATTGAGACAGAATCTCCCTCAGCCAGAGCCCAAGAAGGGAGTAGGAACACGATAATCCCCACCAGGAGAACCTCGGTCATCCAATACAAGCGCCTTCTTATGAGTAATTTAGTGCCCTCCATCGCGCCCTCCTTTGCATAATTGGTCAGTTTTTCAATCATAAGACCAATCACCAATATCGACGTACCGATTGAGACCTGCAAGGGCCTCGAGCGGCGAACACACATCCCGTCGTGACCATGGTCACGATGCATTGCAGGTTGTCTTGTCAAGAACCGTCAAGGGCCTCGCGCCGCGGCCCGAAACGGGCCATATTCATAAGCGGAGCGATTACGGTTGCACGAACGACGAGGCATGTATGACTGAGAGCATGAATCTCCGATCCCGCTTTCCTACGGGCCCGTGCCTATGGAGAACGGGACGGCAGGTTGGCGGCTCGTACGCCAATCTCGAGGGTCGGTCGTGGAAACGCACCGGCCTCCCGGCTTGGAAAGGAGATGCACACCTTGAAAGGGCAAACGGATTCCTGGACCGTCCGCGACCAGCTGAGCACTCACCAGAGTCGGCACGACACCGCGCGGCCAAGATACGTGCTGCGGGTGGGAATCACCGACCGCTGTAACCTGCGTTGCGCCTATTGCATGCCGTCCACCGGCCTGCCACGGATCGCGCGAGACAGGTTGCCGGATCTCGGTGAGCTCGCCGACCTGGTGGCTTGGATCGACCGAGGTTTTCCCCTCGAAAAAATAAAAGTCACCGGGGGTGAACCCCTGGTTCGAACAGGCATCGTGGACTTCGTCCACCGAGTGGCTGAAATGCAGCGCCTGCCAGAGGTTTCGATGACAACCAACGGCACGCTGCTCGCAAACCTGGCTGAAGAACTCCGGCTGGCTGGTTTGACGCGGGTCAACGTCTCGCTCGACACGCTTGATCCGGAGCGCTACCGGCAGCTGACGCGCGGTGGCAGCCTGGAGCGTGTTCTCGAAGGGCTGTCGGCCGCGCGCGATGCAGGGCTCGCTCCGATCAAGGTCAACGCGGTGCTTCGCCGAAGCAGTTATCGGAAGGACGTACCCGCGCTGCTCGATTACGCCGCCGAACGCGGCTTCGAGCTTCGCTTCCTCGAGCTCATGCATTCAGGAACCGAGCGCGCGTGGTGCGAACGTGAGTTCGTCGCCGCGGAAGAGGTGTTGAGGTGGCTCGCACTTCGACGGGGATGCTCACTCCTCCACACCAGAGATCTGAGTCCGTGGGGCCCGTCACCGGCGAGAATCGGGTGGATCCGGTGGCGTGGCAAGGACCTGAAAGTGGGCTGGATCCTTCCGGTGAGCTTGCCATTCTGCGTCACCTGCAATCGACTTCGATTGGATGCTCGCGGTCGGTTGCGCAGATGTCTGATGGACATTGAAGGATTCGCGCTCCGTGAGGCGCTTGCCGGAAACGGCGAGGTCGCGGCGAGAGCAGGACTCGCACGATACATCGCCGGCAAGCGTCCGCCTACAGAGATGTCGACCGACCTGCCGATGGTCAAGCTGGGAGGTTGAACCATGCCGGGCACCGTCCTCAACGTGTGCACATCGACCCGGAAGGGCACCCCCAAGCGATCGGTGAATAGGGCGTACCTGTGTCTGGACTCGGGGCTGGACGGCGATGCTCACGCGGGCAGATGGCACCGTCAGGTCAGCCTGCTCGACGTGGCGGACATCCGCACGATGGAGGCGAAAGGCCTGACAGTGCAGCCGGGTGCATTCGGTGAGAACCTGGTGATTTCAGGGATCGACACCGGCCAGCTCGGCATCGGTTCACGCCTGAGCATCGACAATGCGGAGATCGAGATCTCGCAGCTCGGAAAGGTCTGCCACACGCGGTGCGCCATCTACTTCCAGACCGGTGACTGCATCATGCCGCGACGGGGTCTGTTTGCGAGGGTGACTCGACCCGGCGCAGTTGGCGCCGGCTCCGCGGTGGAGGTGGCACACGCCGTGCCGCGGTGCACGATCCAGGCGGCCGTCGTGTCGTCGGTGGATGGGGGACACTGGACACGAGTGGCCGCCCCGATGCTCCGGGAGACGCTGGACGCACACATCGCGTGGCAGGGCCATGTCCCGGACGGCGACCCCGTCGCCTTCCTCCACGGGCTGGTAGGTCGTGGGTTGGACCTTGTCGTGGTCGTGGTGCCGGGGTCGGTCGAGGGCAACGCGCTGGTCGAGGCCGTGCGCGGCGCGATCGAATGCGAGATCGACGTGCCACATCTGCCCAACTTGGTTTGTGGTGTTTCGGGTTCCGCGTTGCTCCTCGCCGTCAGACCCGGCACCTTGCGCCGTGAGTTCGTCGATGAATGGGTGCGACGACATCTCGAGGCACTCCAGACCTGCCGCTCGGACGGCTCCCCCTCGGAATCCCCAGAAGGTAACTGACGCTTGGAGAGTCCTGGGTTTCCCAGTTGCCGCTGTGAGCTCCGATTTCATGGTCGCCGGGGCGGCCATGCTCGCCCAGGGCGGCATTCGGCAGGGACCCTCATTGTGAAGGCGGCCGCGTCGCGCACGGGTCGCGGATGTCAGCTCTCGGGTTTGAGGCCGAACAAACGCAGAATCGTTTCTGCTGCGACAGTCGGCGTCATGCGGCCGTCGAGCACATCCCCCTCGAGCCCCGGCAGGGCGCCGGCGATCTCGGGGTGCTCGCGGACGGCGGCCAGCAGACCCTCGTCCACCATCGACCACGTCCACCGCAGCAGCTGGTGGCGTCGCCTCTCGTCGAATGCCCCTGCATCGCTCATCAGGCGGTGGTGCTCTTCGATGAGCTCCCAGATTCGGTCGAGACCGTCGCCGGTGGCGCCGCTCGCGGTCACGACCGGCGGGGACCAGACCGTATCGCGGGTTGCCGGACGGAGGATTTCGAGGGCGTGCTCGAGCTCCGCCCGGTCGCGCCGGGCGGCGGCGAGGTTGTCGCCGTCGGCCTTGTTGATGGCGACCAGGTCGGCCAGCTCCAGGATGCCGCGCTTGATGCCCTGCAGCTCGTCGCCGCCGCCGGTGAGCATCAGGAGCAAGAAGAAATCGACCATGTCGGCAACCACGGTCTCGGCCTGACCGACCCCGACCGTTTCCACCAAGACCACGTCGAAGCCGGCCGCCTCGCACACGAGGATCGTCTCGCGCGTCTTGCGCGTCACGCCGCCGAGCGAGCCGCCGGTGGGGGAGGGACGGACGAACGCCTCGTCCTGCGCCGCCAGCCGCTCCATCCTGGTCTTGTCGCCCAGGATGCTGCCGCGGGTCACCGACGAGGTCGGGTCCACGGCGAGCACCGCGACCCGGTGGCCGCCGTCGATCAGCCCGCAACCGAAGCGTTCGATGAAGGTGCTCTTGCCGACCCCGGGCACGCCGGAGATGCCGACCCGTCTGGCGCCGCCGGTGTCGGGTAGCAGCGCGGTCAGCAGCTCCTGTGCCTGGCGCCGGTGGTCGGGACGGTTCGACTCCACCAGGGTGATGGCGCGGCCGAGCACGGCACGGTCACGGGAACGGATTCCCGTAAGGTAGTCGTCGGTGGTCAGCTGGCGTGTCATCCCCGTCCAACCTGGCCGGTCTCCGGCACCGTGCCTGTCGACGGGCATTGTATCGTTTCAGGCCACGCTTTCCGCGCCGCCGTTCGCGGTTGCAGCCGCGAGCGCGAATCACACTCGAACAGCAAACCACCCGGGCACCGAGACACGAAGAGATCAAACCGCTGATCACGCAGATGAACGCAGATAGAAGGACATTGCCCACAGATCGCACAGATCCTTCCACCCGCCCGGATGCGAGATCCGAGATGCGAGATCCGCCCACCATCCAGAGACAACCGCAGAGACACAGAAATGGAACGGGATGCGCTGGCGCCGGCGCCCTACGGCCGCCTGACCGCTCGGAAGGGTAGAGACCGCCTTGGAGGTCGGATGGCCGACGCGATTGGCAGACCGACGACAGCGCCCCGTGCGGTCGTGCCTCCTCTCGCCTTCTGCGGGGTGCCGTCTTTGACAATGTTGGGATCACCGTCACCGGGGTGGAGCGCTTTCTTGGGTCCCAACATAGTCTCAGGGGGCACCCACGGGGAGCGCGTCTGGAAGAGGGCGCCTCTGGGGTCAGATGGTGGATCCGATTGGAGAGCCGACGACGGCGCGTCGTGCGGGCGTGCCGGGCATGACGTTTCGAGGCCCACCATTGTCGGGGATATCGTGTGGCGCTCAGACCTCGAAACGTCCATGCCGGGCTCCCGCGGGGAGCGCATCGGGGAGAGGTCGCGTCGAAGCGAAGAGAGCGTCGCGAATTGGGACCGATCGCCCCCCAAAACCACATGCCCCAGTGTGGGCGGGCGGGGGTCAGCCCTCAGTCGCGAGCGGACCGTGCCCGAGGCGATCGGCGAGCTCCGTCAGCACAGCGATCGCCGCCTCGGCGATCACCGTCCCCGGACCGAAGATTGCATTCGCGCCTGTGTCGAGCAGCGGCGCGTGGTCCGCTGGTGGTACCACACCTCCAACCACGATCATGATGTCCTCGCGACCGAGCTCGTCGAGCGATCGCCTGAGCTGCGGGACCAGGGCGAGGTGACCGGCGGCCAGGGAGGAGACGCCGACGATGTGGACGTCGTTTTCCACCGCCTGGCGGGCGACCTCCTGTGGCGTGGAGAACATCGGACCGACGTCGACGTCGAAACCCAGATCGGCAAACGCGGTCGCAATGACCTTCTGACCGCGGTCGTGTCCGTCCTGACCGACCTTGGCGACCAGGATGCGGGGCCGGCGTCCCTCGGCCCTGGCGAGAGCGTCTGCCATCTGCTGCGCTCGTTTCACGTCGTCCACGTTGTCTCCCACCTCGGCAGAGTACACCCCTGCGACAGATCGAATGGTCGCGCGGTGACGGCCGAACACCTCTTCCAGAGCATCGGACATTTCGCCCACGGTGGCACCGAGCCTGGCCGCGGCTACCGACAGGTCGAGCAGGTTCTCCTCGCCGGTCTCGGCGCACCTGGTGAGGGCGGCCAGCGCGCGGTCGACGGAGCTCTGGTCTCGCTCGGCGCGCAGCTCGGTCAGCCGCTGGACCTGAGCCGCGTACACCGCGCTGTTGTCGACCTTGAGCACGTCGAGCTCCGGCTCGTCGTCGGTGCGGTACCGGTTGACACCCACAATGACCTGGCGGCCGGAGTCGATCCGGGCCTGGGCGCGGGCCGCCGCCTCTTCGATGCGCATCTTGGGCAGGCCGCTCGAGATGGCCCTGGCCATGCCGCCGAGGCCTTCGATCTCGGAGATGTGGTCCCATGCCCTTCGCGCCAGGTCCCACGTCATTCGTTCGATGTAAAAAGATCCCCCGAGGACGTCCACCACGCGGCAGATGCCGCTCTCTTGCTGGAGTTGGAGCTGCGTGTTACGGGCGATCCTCGCCGAAAAGTCGGTCGGCAGCGCGAGCGCCTCGTCGAGCGAGTTGGTGTGCAGCGACTGGGTGTGGCCCAGGACGGCGGCGAGCGCTTCCAGACAGGTGCGGCCAACGTTGTTGAACGGATCCTGGGCGGTGAGGCTCCAACCCGAGGTCTGGCAGTGGGTGCGCAACGCCAGCGACTTCGGGTCCTGGGCTCCGAAGCCTTTGACGATTCGGGCCCACAGCAAACGAGCGGCCCGCAGCTTCGCCACCTCCGTGAACACGTGCATGCCAATCGCGAAGAAGAAAGAGATTCGCGGCGCGAATGTGTCGATTTCGAGGCCGGCGTCGACACCCGTGCGCAGGTACTCGATCCCGTCGGCAAGGGTGTATCCGAGCTCGAGGTCGAGGGTGGCGCCGGCCTCCTGCATGTGGTAGCCCGAGATCGAGATCGAGTTGAACCTGGGCATCCTCTCCGCGGTGTAGCGGAAGATGTCGGCGACGATCGTCATCGACGGCTCGGGGGGATAGATGTAGGTGTTGCGGACCATGAACTCCTTGAGGATGTCGTTCTGGATCGTGCCGGAGAGCTGTTCCGGCCGAACGCCCTGCTCCTCCGCAGCGGCGATGTAGAGCGCCATCACCGGCAGCACGGCGCCGTTCATGGTCATCGACACCGACACCTGGTCGAGCGGGATGCGGTCGAACAGGATTCGCATGTCCTTGATCGAGTCGATCGCCACCCCGGCCATGCCGACGTCGCCGCGCACCCGTGGATGGTCGGAGTCGTAGCCGCGGTGCGTCGCGAGGTCGAAGGCGATCGACAGCCCTTTCTGGCCCGCCGCCAGATTTCTGCGGTAGAACGCATTCGAATCCTCGGCCGTCGAGAAACCGGCGTACTGGCGGATGGTCCACGGCCGGGTGGCGTACATGGTCGGATAGGGACCGCGTACGAATGGCGGGAGGCCGGGGAGGGAGGGCAGGTATTCGATGCCTTCGAGGTCGCGGGCGTCGTACGACGGCTTGACGCCGATGCCCTCGGGAGTCGTCCACGAAAAGTCGAGGGGGGACGGTGAGTCGGCAGCCCAGCGGTTCTCCTCGGATGAAATTCCCCGGAGTGGGACCTGCGAGAAATCCGGGATCGGCGATTCGTTCACGATGCCTCCCTCGGGGCCGGCGCGTCCTCGAACGGCGCAGCGTCGCGCTCCGACGGCAATGGCTCGACCGTCGTCGGGCGCTCGCAGCCCGCGATGGCCGCAGCGACTTCCCACAGCGTCGCCCCGGCGGCACACGCGTCGATCGCCGCGTCCATCACGGCGCCGTCACCCGCCGCGATGTTGGCCGCCGAGCCGAGTCGTTCCAGCTCGTTCCGAGGCGGCCGGCGGCTCACCAGCGACTCGTGCAGTCGCGCCCGTTGACCCGAGACGTCTGGCGGGACGCGATCGAGCCACTGCTCGTCCGGATCCGGATGCGACGTCACGCCGGTGATGGGCTCGCGGCCGTCCGCGTGGGCTCTGCGGCGGAGGTCGCGAATCCGTGCGAGCTCACGCCGGATCGTACCGTCGATCAGTGTCGCCTCCATTCCGCCACCTGCCTCGATCCGCTGGAACAGTGCCCACGCGTGTTCCGCGAGGTCGGCGGTCAGGCGCTCGAGGGCGTAGGATCCGGCGGTCGGGTCGATCACCCGGTGGAGGTGGCTCTCGTCGCGCAGCAGGGCATGGGTGAGCGCGGCGATCCGACGGGCGAGGGTGTCTGGCTGTCCGATTGCGTCGTCGAACGGAAGCACCGTGACGGTGTCCGAACCGCCGACCACGGCGCCGAACGCCTCGACCGTGGTGCGGACGAGGTTCACCCACGGATCGCGAACGGTGAGCGTGCGCGGTGACGTGACGGCGTGAACCCGGGGGATGCGCGACTCGTCGGAACCGCCGCACGCCTGGACAACCCGCGCCCACATACTGCGTAACGCCCGCAGCTTGGCGATCTCCAGCAGCAGGTCCCTGCCCGATGTCGTCACGAAACGGAGGTGACGGCACGTGAGATCGACCGAGACACTCGAGCGAGTCGTGGCGCGCAGGTACGCAACGGCGGTCGCCATCATGTACGCGAGCTCCTGCACGACACTGGCACCGCTCATGGCGTAGGGCAGCGAGGTCACCGAAAGCGCACGCAGCCGGGGTGCCGAGCGATCGCACCAGTTCACGACGTCCGGAAGCTGCGCGAGTGCACGATCGAGCCCGCCCGGCAGGACGCCGTCGGCGGCGAGGGCCGCCAGCGGGTCACTCCCGAATCCTCCCTCGAGTTCGGCAGGATCGTCTCCGTTCGCCTTGACGGCTGCCACGAGCACGGAAGCCGTTGCGAGCGCGCTGCCGCCGGCGTCGAGATAGAGCGCCGGGATGGTCGCGCCCAGCGCGTCGAGCAGCAGGCTCATGTCAGCCGCGGTCGAGACCACCAGGCCGTCCGGCGTGTCTGCGTCGAAGTCGAGCTCATCCGGGGGGAGGGCGCGACGGACGGAGCGGTCGAGCAGCAGCCACGCCGCGTCAATGCCGAATCGCGCGCTCTCTGCGATCTCGGCCCCCGCGCTCTCGGGGATCGGGTGGCGGACCTGCTGGCACGATTGCCAGGGACGCCGTACCGGGCCCATAGGCTCGACCTCGAGCCCCGAGAGATCGCCGGCTGTGTACAGCGACCTGACGGCGACCCCCTCGGTTGTTTCCGCAAAGAGGGAGTCGAGCGAGGCCCCCTTCAGTCCCTGCTCGGCGAGCGCCCGCCACTGCTCGAGAGTCGTCGCCGGAAACAGGTCGGCAACGGCCAGTTCGCCGCGGAATCGAGAGTCCTCCGTGGTCACGGGGGCATCGTAACTCGGATCGACGGCCGGATCGAGCCAAACCCAAGGCGTGCTCATAGTCAGTGTCATGGGTTCGTAATTGATATTGACAATCATTCGCGGCGACCCGTACCCTTCGGTGACGCGTCGGTCGCCGTGATGGGAGGACGGGAGATCTCGATGCACCAGCCTCGACTCAAAACCCGATTCCAGGTCGCCTGTCGTGCGCTGCTCGTAGCGCTGACCGCAGCAGGTGCCGGGGCGGCCTCGGCCAACGAGGCGGCACGGCGGGTGTTCGTCATGGGAACCTGGCTCGAGGTCAC
>JBFELO010000049.1:0-30109 GCA_041552055.1 Candidatus Sulfomarinibacteraceae bacterium
CCCCGCCGCTCGACGATGGCGCCGACGAGTGGAACGACAAACGTCATGTTGGGATCGATTGCGTCACAGACCAGGATCTCGCCGTCCTTGACCTCGAAGAGGTCGTCGACCGTGGAGACCACCCGGGCCGGGCCCACGGCCACGCCGCCGGAGGCCGGCTGCCCGACGAGCTGACGGGCCCGCAGCTCGAACCCGGATTCCGGCGGCGGTGGACCATCCCGCGGGGGAGCCTCCACCACGAGATTCGGATCGCGCAGCGCCCTGACGACATCGTCGTCGCCGAGTCCGCCGGTGGCGCCGCGGCCCTGACGGCCGAGGCGTCGGCGTCCCTCGTCGCTCGCCACAAGCACCTGGGCGGTCAGCCTGCCGAGGTGGATGTTGTCGTCGTCCCGCAACCGGTACGACGCCCGCCCCAGATCGAGCAGCTCTTCCGCCCATCGCCGTTGGTTCGGCGCGACGCGGTTGAGAAAGTTCCCGGTCATCTCTTCGCGGTTTTGCTTCTGAGATGCGACGGACCTCGGTGGGCGCGACGCGAGCGCCATGAGCATCGAAACCATGCGCTCGCGTTCGGCAAAGCACTGAGCGTCGCCAAAGGTGGAACCGCCGAATTCATCGAGAAAGCTCTGCAAGGATTCCTCGAAAACCTCGTTGCCCGTGGCTTCGCCCGGGCCGCTCAACGCCTTCGCCAAACCGGGCGTCTCGCGAACGAGCTGCGCGAGATCCTCTAGTCTTCGGTTGCGCTGCACGCTCAACAGATCTGTGGCAGCGAGCAGATCCATGAACTCGTACGGATCATCCGGCCCCACCACGTCGTTGTAGTACTGACCGAACAGTCGGATGCCGTGAGCCAGTGGGATGAACTCGCGCCAATAGACCTCCGCCCAGTGATCATAAACTTCCGTCCGACGACTGATCTCGTCGGCCAGCTCGGCATCGGAAAAGGCGCCCACCGGGATCGCCGCCAGCTCGCGGGCGGCCGCATCGAGAGCGGGGAGCAGTTCGTTTTCGACCCGGCGCCGCAGCCGCTGGAGATTGTCGAACGAGCGGTGCAAACTCAGATACCAGGAGCGCTGGTCATTGGCCCCGTCACGCTTCACCGTGGTGATCGGTCGCGACTGGAGCATCATGAGACGGTCCCCGAAGAGCGTCCATTCCACGTCCTGGGGCGTCCGGAACGCCTCCGCCGATCGGTTCGCCATGGTCCAGACGCGGGTCACGAGCTGGTCGTCGAGCGGGGGCCGCGACGGATCCTCAGGGGTCGCGGATTCGATGACACCGTCCCCGGGGCCCGCCACGAAGCAACGCCGCTCGGCCGGCGCCGTGTGCTCGATCACGCGACCGGTCCGGCGATCGACGACCCACCGATCGGGCTCGACCGATCCGTCCACCAGCCCCTGATTGAGACCATAGACACTCTCGATGACGCCCTGGGTCGGCTCGCCCGGGTGGACGGTGAAGACGACGCCCGAACACTCGCCTTCAACGAGCTGCTGCACCAACACCGCCATCTCGCTGGACTCCACATCAAGACCGAGCTCCTGCCTGTAGAGCAACGCGCGGTCCGACCACAGTGACGCCCAAACCATGACGATGTTGCGGAGGATCCGGTCGAAGCCGCGCACATTGACGAATGAATCGTGGAGACCGGCGAACGACGCCCCCCGGCCGTCCTCCCCCGGGGCCGAGGAGCGCACCGCCACCGCGTCGTCACCGAAGACAGGCCGTAACACCGCGCCGATGTCCTTCTCCAGATCCCGTGGAACGTCGGCGTGCACGAATGCCGCCCGAATCCTCAGCGCCGTGTCCCACAGCTCCTCCCATCGCATGTCCTGGAACGGTTTGCGTGCGAGCTCCATGCGGATCATGTCTCTCAGCCCTGTGGCGTCGAGGAAGATCCGGTAGGCGGCGGTCGTCACGACGGCTGCTCGTGGGACCTCGAAGCCGGCCGCCGCCAGGCGTCCGAGCCGAGATGTCTTGTCTCCGATGGTCTGGACGTCGTCCGGCGAAATATCGTCCAGCGGTATGACGAAGCGACTCACTGGATATGAAGCTCCACCACGTGCTGGAACCGCGTGACCAGGATGTAGGTGCGAACCTCCAGGCGCAACATGACGCAGCTGGGCGACGCAGTGAACTCCGCGAGGTAAGGGTGCCGATCGAGGAAAACGCTGGTGAATCCTTCGCTCTCGTGAGCCGCTACTTCCTGGACAGACCCGAGGACGGTGACTGCGGCCGCGTCCGCGAAGTCGTCGGGCCGGTTGTTTCGATTGTCGATGAGCATCGACGCCCGCGCGTCCGCGGTGAGATTCGCCCACTTGCGCGTCGAACGACCCGTAACGAACAGTATGTGGCGTAGGTCGGAGGTGGCGGCGAACGCCACCAGGCTGGTGTAGGGAGCCCCCTGGTGATGGGTGCCGAGTACGGCCAGCAACTGGTCTTCGAGCAGACCGCGGACAACGGTGGTTGGTCGATCGTCTTCAAGCATGGTGTGAGATCCCAATCGGAGCGGATTATACCGCTGCCCGATCGGCCTCCGAATTATGGAACGATACTCCGCCGATCGTCGCTCGCCCTTCCGAGCTCTGGGGATGTGACGAAAAGGAGATACCAGGTGAAGGCTTCAGTATCCTTCGTTCAGGGCCCGGCATTCGGGTGAAGTTCCATCAGCCGAGTCGAAACCAGGTACGTGACGGCGCTGACTGTCGCACACAGTACCGCGCCCCAGGTCAGATCGACCAGTGCGACCCTCAATGGGAATCCCTCCAACGTCGCGAGATTGGTCAGGTCGTATGCGGCGTAGGTTACGAGGCCAAAGAGCGCACCGAGAAGGAGCGCGTGGGGAATGCTCTGCCTCTCGACCGCGGGCCACACCGAGAAGACCACGATGCCGGCAACGAACAACACGTAGAACACGATCGCCGCCGCCCAGTTGACGCTGGGCCTCATCAAGTGCCCCATATTTGTCTGATAAAACGAACGTGCGACCAGACCCAGCCAGATCAGGTCGATCACAAGGAAAGTCGGCAGGGCGACGGCGTACAATCTGAAGAAAACTGAGAGGGTCATGTCCCTTCGCCTCCCGGCGGACGATCATCCGCCATTCGCTACCGGTTGAGATACTACAGCGATCCGTTCAGCACCGCGGCGAAGCTCACCCAGGCTTCATAGGGTAGCAGGAGCATCCCGGCAATCGTGCTGACGCGCCAGAAGAGCACCACCGTCTTCCCCTTCATTGTGTTACACCCCGCATCGGGTTTCGGACTGTTCGGCCTGAAGGGTACACCGGTATTGCGGCGGTTCATGTCGAGCGTGATGAACCACCTCTTCTTCGGCTTCAGGCCCTGTCTGATCGCGACTGTGCTCCCGCTCGGTGAGCACTGAGAGAGACCCCTCGCACTGACGGGCGCCGTCGGCGCGATGATCTAGCTCGGCGGCGGCGGCGGCGGTTCCAGCGCTGACTCCCTTCCAAACAGAACGTAGTGAAGATTGGTCCGGCAGTTTCGCTCACACGTACCTTTGTCCGGCAAGCACTCGTCATCATTTCTGCACGGAGTGCTCGGGTCGAGGGAGCAGATCGCGCAGAGATCGGACAATCCGGGATCGATGAGGGTGTATCTCATCCCGAAGGCCGAGTACAGCCCTTCAACGGGTGGATGCCTGCGCACGGCAAAGTAGTCGCCAAATCGGCCGACCGACGCATCGGCCAACGCCGGGTAAAAGAACGTGGGTTCTCCGAAGATCCCGACCGCGAAGTTCGAGTAAGAGGGCCCGCCTCCGAATGCGAGAGCCATGCCTATCTCGCTCTGGGTGTTGACCGCCATCGCCGGGAAGGCAATCGCGACGTCGGCGTTCCACAGCTGCTTCTGGCTCACTACGCTGTTGTCGAAGGTGTCGATCGCGACCATCTGGATATGGGGTTGTGCAAACCCCCCGCCACGTCCAGCAGTCCATGCCAGCCACACCACGTCGGATTCGACAGCGGCATCTCCGGGCGGGAAGTGAGTCGTGGCCAACCTCGTGCCTCCGATGATCGCCGCCCCCATGTTCTTTTGCAGCCAGTTCGTGCCACTCGGAGTGATCGACGCATAGTCGCCCGTGTTCGGCCAGCTGTCGATCGGGATGTCGACCCAGTAGTAGTAGCCCTCGTCTTCGGGGAGGGAAAAGAGCCGCAGCTGGTTGTCGGGGTGGTGCCCCGCCCAGTAGGCAGTGTCGTGAACGTTCTGCACCAGATGCGATGCCCACGCCATCGATCCGTCCTGGGGGTTCGTGAAGCCGATGTTGATGACCCCACCGGCCTGGATGTCACTGAGGGGTATCCTGCCGACAAACAGGCCTCCGATCGTCGAAGAAACGACGTCGGCGCTGAAATAGAGGAAGTTGTCACCGACCGCGAGGTCTGGATAGTCCATCCAATCGTTGCCAAATCCGAACAGACCCGAGGTCAGGTCCCAATACGTCCATGCGGTGCCGTTGCTGGCGACGACATCCGCCGGGCTCGCCGCGGCAATCCGATAACGGTTCGGCCCGCTCGGCTTATCCGGAGCGTCCCCCGGCAACAGCGCGCGACGAAACTGCATCAGCCAGATGAAGCGATCGATCTGCGGCACGTACACGATCACCTGGTCGCAGCAGAACCCGCCGTCGATCAGATTGCCGTCGGCGTCCGTGTTGGGGAACACCGATCTCGGATCCTGATGCCAGTAGTTGGCCCCGCCGTCTGCGGAAAAGGCCACCGGTCCGTTGTAGCTGCCCATGACGACGTCGTCACAGGTCGCGCCGCTCGGATCCAACCACGTGCCGCCGGTCACGGTGTACTCGCTCGAGTGGAAGAACAGCACCGGATCGGTGCTGGACTTGAGCACCCCGGGCCCGGACGTGGGGACGTTCTTCGACAGAGTCGCCGCAGGGGTCGGGGTCGTGAATCCGGTGAGATCGTTGTCCGGCATGAGGTCGCCGCGCAGGATTCCGGTCGGGATCGGCGGCAGCTCCTCCTCGTTGTAGCCCTCCGGGATGTCACCCGGTCCGGGATCGCCGGGGGGATACGGCGCGCCCGTGACGAACGTCCCGGGCACACTGACGATTTCCAGCGGCGCGAAACCCGGGCTTCGACCGGGGATTCGAAGCTCCCTGTCGAACACGAAGTCGAGGGTCAATCCCCCGACCTCGTAGGTCCCCGCGACGGTGAGGAGATACGGATCTCCCGAGATCAACGCGTCGCACGCGAAGGCGGCCTCGAAGATGGAGCTGTCGTCACCCGCGATGTCCCCCAACGGATCCGGAAAGGGAGGCGCCTGCAGTACTGCCGAGACGAGCGATGCCGACGTCACCTGGACATCCATGGCGGTACCCATACCTCTGTTTTTTATGGGGAGGGCCACCAAGAGCCGGTCTGCGGTCTCGAGCGCCAGCCCCGGCCGTCCCGCCTCGAGCTCGACCGGGATATCCTGGACAACCCAAACCGTAAGGTAGCTCCCTGGCTTGCTCGTCATTCTGACGGTGATTTCATTGGACTCCAGAATTGCCACGGGAATCTCGATGGAAGCAACGTTCTGGTTCAGCTCTTCCGGTCCAATGACCAGTTCTCCATTGATCCGGACCTCCGCGCCGCTGACTCTGTTCTCACCGGTTGGCTCGCCATTGTCGACAAACAGCGCAGCTTCGCCTGCCATGCCCGGGAACACGTCTCCATAGACGTTGGGCGCGCCTTTCGTGCGGTCGTACTGCACCGGTCCCAGCAACGTGATCTCCACGGCATGCGCCACGGAGGAGAAAAAGATGCACACGATGGCGATGGACATGATGCGGATGTGACGTTGCATGACGGTCTCCCTTCTTCAACTCAAGCGTCCGTAGTGAGTGATCCCAGCCTCTCTGGGCTTTCTCAGCCATGCTCCAGGCGTGCCAGGCAAGGATTTCCAACGTTCCCTGGCCCGAGACCTGGTTGTTCTGGGTCGCCTTTCCCTCGGAGTTCCCGTGCAGGGATTGATCGAGGGCGATTCAGATTCGACGGATGCGGACCTGACGCTGGTCGAATCCGGACGGATCCCGACACAGCAGGCTCGCCGAAGAGCGTCAGTCGCTCCTGTCTTTGGATGCCATCTGTACATCGTTCGTACTTATCAGCCTAGTGCCATCCTGTCAGCTCGTCAACGCCAGCTGGATCCACCCTGGTGTCCGTGATCACACACTCGAAAGTCTCGAATCACCCACTCGGCGCCACGTGTGCGGGTCGTTCGGGGCGTGGTCCGGTCGCAGATGTGGGCGATGATTGGTGCGGCGAGTGCCACGTTCACGATTGTTGAATTGATTGGTGCCACCCTTCGTATCGCCCCATTGTGGGTTGAATCACAGATCAGAAACCGCAGTACCGGGCCCGGGGACCTCTTCGACTGCTTCGAACAGGCGATGCCCAGCGGTGCTTCAAGAATGCGCAAGTGCGAAGGGTGGCACCTATCGAAGGGTGGCACCTGTCATGAAACACGGCGTCCGTCCTGAAAGGTACCGGAACCAGCAAGTTCATCATCTCTCGAGGCGCGCGCCGCAACCGGGCGTGGCGCGCCAGGCGCGCGAGGATGCCCTTTCGGTCGCCCTTCAGTGGTCGTCAGTCGTCGTCGTCGGGGACCTGTCCCCCGGCGTCTCCGATCATCACCCACCTGTCGCCCTGCTTCATCAGGATGTCGGTCCAGTGCCCCCACACCGTTTCTTCCTCGCCCTCCGTGTTCTTTGAGGTGTCGGTGAAGAAGTAGTGCACGATCGCAACGTCTCCGAAGATCCTGATACCGATAGGTTTCAGATAGTAGAACACGGAGTCGGAGGTCGCGAACGAGCGCTCGATGCTCGCCCGGCGGTCCGCCTTGTTGGTGGGGACCCACTGGCCTCGGGCCCAGCCGAGGAATTCGTCGTGGAAGTAGCTCATGAAGCCGTCGAGGTCCTCCTTGGCAGATAGATCCCAGTACTTCTCGACGTTCTTCCACACCTCCTTCTGCGCATCGGACCAATCCCCGGCCGACGACGGCGCGGCGGCAAGCAACACCGCGACTGCGAGCACATACGAGACGACGCTACGCATAGCACTCCTCCTTGTCCGGGACGTGACGACCCCTCGTTCCCTGCCCGATGGGCCGTCACATCGGTTCGTGGGTCGGATGGGTTCCTCCTCACTCGATCGTGAGTCGAGCCGGAGCAGGTACCGACGAGCGCTTCGTATCGGAGTGGCGTGCGGCCGCCGTGGCCGTCACGTGAAGCGCGCCGTCAGGACACTCGCCTCCGGCCGTTACCTCGTTTTTCGCTGTCTCTATCGAACCAAGTTGGTGCTCGGCCGCGCACATGTCAACCACGCTTCGAAGGATCTTCACGATATCGAGGTCGACGGTAATCCGGATCGGAGGCGACAACCTTGCGCCGCCGTGGAACTGGAGCGTGGCCTGGAATCGTGAGAATGGCTCGAGTCACGACACCCCGGGCTCCCGCCGGCGTGCGCGGCATCGTGATCGTTCGTACCGGTGTCGAGCGGTCGACCCCTTGCCAACGGACGCATCCGGGTGTATTCAGCGATCGTGCGGCGCGTCACGGGGATCGCTCCCGTGCGCCGCGGAGGGTCCATGCCGGGCTACGGAGGCATCGCGAGAATCTACGACGGCGAGTACCGCGACTTCGACGCCGACGTCGCGCTCTACCTCTCGATCCTGCATGACGAGCGGGTCCACGGCCCGGTGCTCGAGCTCGGCTGCGGCACCGGTCGTGTCGCCGTGCCCCTGGTCCGGGCCGGCCACCAGGTGACCGGCGTCGACATCTCGCGCGAGATGCTCGCCCGCGCCCGCCGGAACCGTCGCAACCTGACCGCCGAGCAGGCGATGCGGCTGCGCTTCTCGCTGCAGGACATGACCCGGTTCCGCTTCCCGCGGCGCTTTTCGGTTGCGGTGGTCGCCTTCAGCACCTTCGCTTTGGTGACCGAGCCCGAGGGGCGCGCGAGCTGCCTCGAGCGGATCCACCACCACCTCGAGCCGAGCGGCCTGCTGCTCATCGACCTGCCCCATCCACGAGCTCCGGTCGGCGCCGAGCCGGCGCGCTTCGAGAGCCGGTTCCAGGTGCCGCCGCGGGGCCACGTGGTCGACAAGGTCGTCGAGGAGCGCGGCGCCCCGGACGACTGGCAGCGCCTGGTCCACTACCGGTATACGGTCTCGCGCTACGCCGACGGAGAGGTGGTCGACCTGATCGAGGCCCGGTTCGGCCTCGCCCGCCTGCAGCGGCGCGAGGTCGAGCAGCTGCTGTACGCGGGCGGCTTCGACGTCGAGCGGGTGCTCGGCGACTACCGCGGCCGACACCTCGGTCCGCGCAGCCCGCGCATGATCTTTCAGGGCCGCCGACTCTGACGGGCACCACCCATCCATCCGTGCACGCACGACAACGACCCGGGCGCGAACACCCGGGTGGTGTCGAGGTCGGGGTCTGCTGTACCGCTAGGGAAGCAGTGGGCACACGAAGGAGAAGTTCGCGTCCACGATCTCGAGATGGCCGAGCGCTTCGTGCTCGAGCACCTGCTCCGCGGACGTCAGCTCGAAATCGACGATGCCGTCGCCGTCCGCGTCGTGAACCGACTCACCCAGGGGCGTGAAAAACGCGAGGTACACTCTCCAGCGGCCGCCGTTGTAGTCCCGATCGCCCGGGGCCGCCTCCGACACGCTGCGCTGCCCCTGGAGTTCGTTCATCATGAAGCTGTAGATGATGTCGGTGGAGTGTCGCGGCGGGTTCTTGAACGAGGTCGGCGTGACCACCGTTCCGTAGAGCTCCCCGTTGGCCCAGATCGCGTCCTCCGCGATCACCGTCGCACCCTGTGCGGATGCCGTTGCACCCACCGCGAGAATCGCCACCACGGAGAGAGCCAGGACTGATACTCGAAGATCCTTCATTGCGGTACTCCTTTTTGACTCGCGACCGGTCGCGCGCCCATCGCACGACGTCTGGCGGTCACAAGGAATATGTGCTTCAGACTTCACGAAACCCTCGCGGAAAACTCACGTTTCGATAACATCTCGAAATTCGAGGTCAGTCGGCCAGCGGCACCGGTTCAGCGCTAGCCCGCCCTTTCGCCCCCGCGACGACAAAAGAAAAGGGAGGGGTTCATCCCCTCCCCCATGTTGCCCCCACACCGCGAGCGGGTGCTTAAGGCGTGTACCAGATCGGGCTGGTGTAGGCCCGCTCCTGGGTGACCATCTCGACCTCGGGCGGCAGAGTGATGCCGAAGCGTTGGGCCTCGTAGGCGGTCCATCTCGGCGTCGGGATCTCCAGTACCCGCGCGTAGTAGACCGCCGGCATGTCGGCGTCGAAGTCCGGGTCGCGCCACACGGTGATGAGCTCCGGCGCGCCGATGGTGTTGGTCCACGTGGCGTTGGCCACGTCCACCGTGTTGCCCACCGGTGGCAGCTTGCCGTCGGCCCCGGGCGTACGGTCTCCCGACCACACGACGTCGTAGACCTTCTCGTGCCGTCCGCCGTCGGCATCGACCCAGCCCTTGACGATCTGGATGCGGTCGAGGTTGCCGCTGAACGGATCCTTGAGGGCTGCCACCAGGAAGGATGGCGCCGTGCCGTCGGGCGCATTCCGGAGATCGCCGCCCATGGGCACCCCTTTGGTGTAGCCGATCTGACCGGGCAGCCGGCTCTGGGCGTCGGCCTCCTCGAACTCCCAACCTCCGAAGAAGCGCACCAGCATTCGCGGCCCGGTCGTCGCGTAGGTCTCCTTGCGCATCATGGCGTCGAAGATCGCCTCGCGCGTGTTCTCCCTGGCCCACACGGCGGCGAGGCCGGAAGCCACCATCTCCCAGCTCTCGTATCGGCCATTGGACGTCTCACCCATTGGGTGCTTGTAACGGTCGGGGCCGGGTTCGGTGCCCGAGTGCTTGCCGAAGAAGTTCTCCTCCTCGGCGGTGGCGAGGGCCGTGTGGCTGTCGGTGGATCCGATCATGCCGAACTTGTAGGGGTTGACGCCCAGCTCACGCTCGAGTTGGAGACCGGTCTGCAGCGCGGCCCGCGCGTACTCGTACTGCAGCATCTCGTCCTTCTTTTTCACGCTAAGGTCGAGGTTGCCCTGGTCCCAGGTCTCGTAGTCGGCGAACTCGTCGTCCGGCGAGAGCAATGGGTGGGCCTCTCCGTCACCCTTGATCTGCGTCGCCTCGTACAGCGGTTCCCACTTCATGCGCGTCTCCGCGTACGCGCGGTCGAAGTTCTCGCCGGTGAAGGTGTCGACGATCGGGAACATGATGCCGTTGGACAGATTGCCGTTGTGGGGGATGGCCAGCAGTCGGCCGCCGGTCCTCTCCTGATAGCTCGTCATCCACCGCCACAGGTCGCGCGGGTTGTCGCTGCCCGCCGGCTGAAGGGTGGTGTACGGCTCCGTCACCCGCGCCTCGTCACCGTCGCCGCGGTAGATGACGACCCGGTGCAGGTTGTTGCCCCCGGTGTTCGAGGTCCACTCGTAGCCGATGAAGGCCGTGAACCGCCCGGGGTCGTTGTACTTCTCCGCCGCGTCGATAGTCTCCTCCCAGGCGGAGCGATACGCCGCGCTGCCGGGGGGCGAGGCCAGCGTCTCGGGAAAGGTCCCCTGTGAAAAGGCCTCGATGATCTCGATGGCCGCCGCGACCCCCTGCTGGCCTCCCTCCTGGACCATGCCGTACCAACGCTTTCCCGTGGGATCGGCCAGCATCTCCGGATCGCCGGAGAACAGGCGCGGGAAGAAGCCCATGTTGTCCGAGTGATCGGCGACCACGAGGAAGTCGAGCGGGCGCGACAGCTTCACCTGCAGCCCGGTCGACGACGTCAGCTCCTCACCGCGCGCAAATCGATAGGCGTCCTCCGGACCGAGTCGGCAGCCGAAGGATCCGGCATCGAAGGACATCCCCGTGTGTAGGTGTGTGTCGCCCCAGAAGACCTGCGTCGGGAAGTTCCGCCCGGCGTAGGGCGAGAAGTGCTTCTGCGATGGGAATGCTCCCTCCGCCCCCTCGGTGGGCGCCGGCAATCCAACGGTGTCACCTGCGAAGGCTGGGACGGCAAGGGTTCCGACCATCAATGCGACTACCACGCTTCTGCGAGTCATCCTGTTTGTCATCGGTTTTTCCTCTCGAGATTGCATCAGCTCTTTCTTGAAACCTCGTCACAATAACAGCGACACCTCGATCACGCCAGCGGTCGACGTTTCGTGCCACGAGAAACTGCTTCCCCCGATCGCCACGCGCCCTCCACGCAACAGGTACATCATTGAAGGAATTGATGTCCCGCTTACGATGCACCAGACCGAGAGCGTCCGGGCAATTGAGCAATTACGTGCCTGTCGCCCAGTCCATGCTCGCCGGGGGAGCCAAATGTGCGCATCATGCGGGTCAGACCCGCTCCTCGATCCAGCGATAGAGGTCGGTCAGCACGCGCTCGCGTTCGGGCTCGTTGAAGATCTCGTGATACAGGCCGGCATAGATTTGGATCCGCTTGTCGCGGACGCCAAGTCGCCTGAACAGCTCTTCACTCCCCTGGGGATCCGCGACCTCGTCGGCACCGCCGTGCATGATCAAGGTCGGCAGGTCGATCTGATCGGCCTCGTCGAGCGCTGTCTCCGCCGCCGCCAGTGCCTGGAGACCGAAGCCGGTGGTCAGGTATTTCGGCACCAGCGGGTCGGTCTGGTAGCGACGAACAACGGCCTGATCACGACAGATCTGGCGCGGTTTGACCAGGCCGGGAACAGGGGTTGCCGAGTAGAGCCTGTTGATGAGATTGAGCACGGCGAATACCGGGCGTGGAGGAACGATACTTGCCTTGAGCCCTGCGCCCGAGGTCACCAGGCCCACAAAACCGGGATGTCGGGTCTGCGCGTAGCGCAGCGCGATGACGCCGCCGAGGGAGTGCCCTACCAGGAAGATTCGGTGGGCGTGAGACTCGACCCGCTCCACGAGCAGGTCGAGGTCTTTCAGAAAATCTTCGAAGTCGGCGACGTAGACCCGCCTGCCCTCGCTCTGCCCGTGACCGCGCAGATCCATCATCGAGAAGCCGATGCCCCGGCCGGCAAAGAACTCCTCGAATCTGCGATACCGGCCGTAGTGCTCGGCGACCCCGTGCACGAGGATGATCTGCGCCCGCGCGCTGGGAACGAGCCGCTCCCGGTAGTAGAAAGCAAGACCGTCGTGCGACCTGAGGTATCCATCATGAATGGTACTTTTTGAACTCATGGCGCTGAGCTTATCCCATCGGATGATGAATGAGCGGTTTGCGGGCGACTTCTCCCGACCAGCCGCCATGTGGGGGCGCCAAGAACCTCAGCTTGGGTGCCCTTGAGTGCCACGTATCTCTTGAGTGCCACGTATCTCATTGTCACATTACGCGATACAAAGTCATCAAATGATACGAGGTACAGACGAAGATCATGCCGTGTGCCACGGCTCGGCGAGTGAACCCACAACGGCGACGTCTGAGTGTGAGCAACGAGAAGCCTTTCCGCCCGCGTGCTCTCGCACGAGCCACACTCCGAAGGCAACGCCGACGCTCAAGAACGGCTCGATGTCTCTCGAGAGACTGTCTCCGACGACGACTGTTTGCCGGACGTCGATGTCGTGCCCTATCTTCTCGGAAAAATCCGCGATCGTCCGCCCTGAAAACTCGGGGCTGGGCTTGCCGACGGGGTCACCCACCGTGACATCCCGAGTGTCCACGTCCAACCGCCACAGGGCTCTCAGTCGCCGAATCTTCGCCCGCGCGGACGCTTCGGGATCATAGAGGAAGGTCTGCCTCGACTCGTCGAAACCGAGAAACCCGTCACTGTCGGTCGCCAGATGAACGTGGCATCCCGCTGCCCGAAGGCGGTCGAGGGCGACAAAGGCATCCGGATGCACGGTCACCGACCTCGCCATCTCCTGCCAGTAGGCCTCCGTGACGCCGCCAACGAGCTCCTCCGAGACCTCGACCCCCTGCGAGGCGAGCGCGCACGCGAGCAAGGCCTGCCGCGACCACGGCTTGACCTCATATCCCTGTTCGATGACTCCCCGCTGCCAATGGGTGATTCGTTGCAGCAGGGCAGAGTAGTCATCAAAGACGGTCTCCTCGCTGCTCCAGTGCTGCCGCTGGAGGGTCCGCCACTGGTCCACGAACTCCCGGTAAACGGCCGTGGCCTTTTCATGGTCCAACCGTTCCGACAGTGCGGCCAGCAACGCACGAGCGGCCCCCGGCTCCGCCTGCTGCGTCGCTAGAAGGACATCGTCGACATCGAGAATCGCGTATCGAAAGTCCATCCGAGCACTCCATGATTGCACGCTCGAGCGTCGGACAGACGGCCGGGTGGCTCATTGGTTTGAGGTGAGAGATCCGAAAGTCTGAAATCACAGATCGGTCGCGCCTTCAGATCGGATGGGCGCCGGGTGTGCAATTCAGACGACGTGGCGCCACAGCACTGATGGCACTCTCGCCGCGCCCGGAAAATCCAACGCGAACGGTTTTCTCAAGAGACGCTGTTAACGAACCTTCCACCGAGCGAGTTGGAACTATGGGGCGAGATGTCCGGTGGCACGGAACGTCGAAAGGCTCGCCGGCCTGTCACGCCCGTGATGGCATCGGCGTCGGTTACGAGGCGACGGCGAGGCAGGATCACACGGAACACTCGAGACTCGGGAGGATCCCGAAATGAATGCTCAGCGAGCGTCGAAAATCGTTTGTGGCTTCGGCTTCACTCTGACGGTGTTGAGTGCATGCCACCTCACAGAGGAAACCGACGCGCCCTCCTTGGAAACCTCGCCCGTGGTCGCCGATCGTGTCCTGGCAGTCGAGAGTCGGCTCCTCCCCGCCTGGATCATCGCGGGCGTCAACCGCGACGATTCGAGCTGGACCATCGAGGGGCGCATGAAAGCCCGCGCGGTGCCCGGGGTCGGCGTCGCCGTGATCAACGACGGGCGCATCGAGTGGGCGAAGGGGTACGGAGAGGTCGCGGCCGGCGAGGGATCAGCTGACGCCACAACTATCTTTCAGGCGGCGTCGATCGGAAAGACAGTGACCGCGATGACGGTGCTGGCGCTGGTGGATCGCGACGTGCTCGATCTTGATCGGGATGTCAACCAGGACCTTGTGTCATGGCGGCTGCCCGCCGCCGACATCGCCGAAGACGAGGAAGTCACGCTCGACAGGATTCTCAGCCACACGGCCGGCCTGACAGTTCACGGGTTCGGTGGCTACACGCCGGGCGAGGAGCTCCCGACCCTTCCCCAGATGCTCGACGGCGAGGCGCCCACCAACTCGGGCGCGGTGAGGATCGGCTGGAAGCCGGGCACTGAGATGCGCTACTCCGGTGGTGGTTACCTGGTGGCCCAGCAGGTCATCGAGGATGTCACCGGCAAGCAGTTCGAACACGTGGTCGACGAAGTCGTGCTTCGTCCCCTCGGCATGACGCGCACGTTGTACCGGGCGACGCTGACCACCGAGCTGAACGCCAACGCGTCGGCCGGCCACCAGGTGGACGGCGCGGTCATGCCCGGCCGCTACCGCGCCATGCCCGAGTACGGTGCAGGAGGGGGCCTGTGGACGACACCCTCGGATCTGTGCCGGCTCGCGCTCGCGATCGCCGACGCGCGCGCCGGCCGCGAAGGTGGGCCCATCTCTCCGGCGGCCGCACGCGACATGCTGACACCCCGACTCGGAGGATATGGGCTCGGCGTCTTTCTGAGCGGCCAGGGAACTGACTTCGCCTTCCACCACGGCGGCGACAACACGGGTTTTCATTCTTATCTGGTCCTCTACCCCGAGCTCGGCCAGGGCGCCGCGATCATGACCAACGGGGACGGCGGCATCCTGCTCTACGCCGAGATTCTGCGGGCCATCTCCGATGTCTACGGGTGGCCGGACTACCGACCCGTCCGCGCCACCGTCGCCGACGTCGAGCAGGATTGGCTTGAGCGCCTGACAGGCATCTGGAACGTGGAGGGATTCGGCGAGCTCCCGGTCAGCGACGGGAACGGCGCGCTCGAGCTGCCAGACCTCTGGGGCATGGGTGCACCCATCCGGCTCTATCCCGTGAGCCGGCGGACTTTCGTGGCGCCGGACTACGATCTGGCTTTCGAATTCGAGGACACCGATCCGGTCGAACCGAGGGTCGCCTCCATCACGTTCGGACTCGACACCTATCGCGCCTCAAAGGTCGCCTCGCACGCTGTGGAGTGAACCGACAGGCGCCGGGTGTGCGCTTCGGACGACCTCGCGCCACCGCACGGGCCGCACTTTCGTTGCACCCTGAGGGTCATCTCTCATCGCGCCTGCGAGTCGCCAGTTTCCCATGACGCCTCTGATTCGACACTCGCCGAACGTCCACTGCAATGTGCGCACCAAACCGCACCTGTGTGCACCCGGGTCCTTCCCGGCTTACAATCCGCGGGTCGTGGTCGGTGAGGTCGTGATCTTTGTTGTGGCGGCGATCGTGCTCTTCGAGCTCGTCGAGCACGTTGTGATCCCGATCGCCGCGGTGGTCGCGGCGAGGAAGCGACCCGCAGTCACCGGAGCTGAGGGCATGGTCGGCAAGATCGCCGCGGTCAAGCATTGGAGAGGGGGAGAGGGACAGGTTGTCGTCGACGGCGAGGTGTGGAAGGCCACGAGCAACAGCCCACTCGTCCCTGGCGACACGACGAGCGTTCGCAGCCTCCAGGGGCTGACGCTCCGAGTGGCGAAGCTGGATGACCACGAAAGAGAGCCGGCGGATACATCATCGACAAACACGTAGTCACAGGCACCGTTTGCGCCTGATACGAGCACCCGTCACCGCTTCCGCCACCGTCCTGAATATCGCCAGAATCCTCGCCGCGAAACCCTGGCTTCCCGTCGCGCACCAGATCGATGCGCTCCGAGGATCGACTGCAATGTGCGCAGCAAATTGCACCCTCAACCCGTCGCCCCCGACGAGATCGCGAACACGCGGGCAGGGTCGCCCGTGGCGGTTGCGGGACCGAGACGCATCCGCAGGGAGGACGAGCCCTTGTCGAATCCCATCTCGGCGAGCATGTCGAGCGCCTCGGTGTTGGGCGCCGGGAAGCCGATCAGTACCGGCCGGCCGGCTGCGGCCGAGGTTGCCGCGGAGATCAGGCATCGGGCGTCGGCACGGCCGAGGGCCACGCACGGACCGATGCGAAGCCCGCGATCGGTCGATGCGGCCAGCAGCGAGGCCACTATTCTCCCGCCCCGGTGCCGCACGACCGCGAGCTCCGCACAGGAAAGCTTCAGCTCGAGAAACCGCCTGCGGCCCGCACCGTAGATCGCGGCGTCGAGCGCCGCCACCTCGTCCAGGTCGCCGGGGCTCATGGTCTCGCCCGCAGAGTCGACGAGTGTGGGCCGTACGCTCGATCCGGAGAGGGTGAATCGGCACGATTCGAATTCGTCCACGAAACCCAGCTTGCGATACAGGGGGATTCCCTGGGGATCGCCTTCGAGACGGACCGTCGTGGCGCCCCGTCCTCGGAGACGATCCAGGCCGTGCTCCATGAGAGCGCGTCCGATGCCGCGGCCCCGCCACCGGGGTTCCACGATCAGGTTGCCGATCCACCCGCTCGGGCCGAAGCAGGTTGTCGTCACCATGCCGACGGGCTGATCGCCGGTCATCGCAACGAAACAGCCGTCCGGATCGTGCTTCAGGAAGACCTCGAACTGCTCCCGACTCACGGCCCACCCCTCGCGCTTCTTCTGTCTGAGCGCGAAATCGACATCGCCACGCTCGAAGCCTCGAATCACTGTCATGGTGTTCCTTTGATCACGCCACACACCCCAGTCAGTATCCACTTCGGGGTCTCCGATCACAACCTCACCAACCGTGGCGATTGGTGCGACTCGATCGACTCCGTGATGGCGATCTCTCCACAGGCACCGTCGTTCGCGCGCAAACGGCATGTACCCGGCTTGGGGAGCTCGTCGCCGACGACCTCGTAGTCGCCGGCCGGCATCTCCCGACTCGTCACCGTGAACCCGCACGCGACCTTGGCGTTGATCATCTCGTTCGCCGAGGCCATACTCGGCGCGACGTTCGCCGGCGGCAGCACCATACCGACTCCGACAACTCGATTCCTTCTCATTCTTTTCTCACCTTTCGTTCCTGGCGGCAGCCTCGTCACGCCTTGGCCGCTGGGAATTCCGGGCAAGGCGGCCGCCACTTTCGATCCGGATCGCTCTCCGGTCCCAGCCTCCGCGATCCGGAAGTTCCCTCGGCACAGCGAGCTCTGTCGTATCGGGGCGATGCGTTCGGCGCACACGGCGGCGGCCGCTTGCGACCAGGGTGGCTGAGAAGCTCCACAGAGGTGTCGGCCAGGCAGGGTCGGCTATCCTTGTCGTCGATGGCACGCACCGCCCCCCGGTTCTCGTACTACAACCGCCTGTCAGCCAGGAACAAGGCGATCTACCGCCGGGGCGACGCCATCACCCGGGTCGCGCTGCCGGACGGGCGCGACCTTCGCGCCGAGCTGTGCTCGGCCGCCGCCGCGGTCGGTGAGGCGCTCGCTGCGGAAAAGCCGTCGCGGGTGCGGGCCCATGCGCAGCACGTCTGCGACCTCATCACGAAGGCGCTCGCCACCGAGCCCGTCACAGTGAAGGTGCTGCGGGTGCGGCCCCAGCGCAGCTACGGCGAGCTGCACGGGCTCTACACCCGCGATGACGGAAATCCGCCGACCATCCGGGTCTGGATGAGGACCGCGCAGCGCGCCGACGTGGTCAAACCGCGCACCTTTCTTCGCCTCCTGCTACACGAGGTCTGCCACCACCTGGACTACGCCCACTACCGGCTCGGCGAGTCATTCCACAATCCCGGCTTCTTCAAGCGCGAGTCGAGCCTGATGCGGCTGGTGACCCCTGCCGCGGCTGTCGAGGCGTCGGCCGACCCACCGGCGGAGCCGACCACAGAGCCCGCATCCCATCGTCCCGCCGCCGGTCGGACGGAGCCGCGCGAGCCGGTCCAGCTCCGTTTCGAGGATTTGTAGTCCGCACGTCTCACCGGGAATCCGCAACTCGACGCATGACCGGGTTCATCGCACGTCGTGCCCGGCACGATGCACCACGCGCCCAAGCTGGCACGCCGTGCCGGTGGCTCCATCACTCCATGAATCGACCGTTCTCGTACACCCGCCGCCCGTCGACCTCGATCACACCGTCCGTCATGTCGACCAGCATGTCCATGTGAATCTTCGATTCGTTCGTCCCTCCCGCCCGGGGGAAGCCACCTCCGAGAGCGAGGTGAATCGTCCCACTCATCTTCTCGTCGAACAGCATGTTCTCGGTGAAGCGGTCGATGCCCGGGTCGGTGCCGATGCCCAACTCTCCGACCACTGGGGCCCCCTCGTCGACGGCAAGGATGGTCTCGACGTACCCGCGACCGGCGCCGGCCTCGAAGCGCGTCACCCGGCCACGCTCGAACCACAGCTCGAGGTCCTCGAGGACCTGTCCCTGTTCGATCACGGGATATGAGAAGCGGACCCAGCCGTCGACCGAGTCCTCGACCGGCGACGTGAAGATCTCTCCGTCCGGGAAGTTCGACTTTCCGCAGGCGCTGATGAATGTCCGACCCTCGATCGACAGTGTCAGGTCGACGTTCGATCCAGTCAGCCGCACCTGCTTCCCGCGGTCGAAGCGCGCGGTGTAGCCGGACTGCACATCGCACCGCCGGCGCCACGCTGCCACCGGGTCTTCCTCTTCGAGCCGCATCGATCGGTACGCGAACTCCCGGTAGTCGTAGAGCCCCATCCCTGCCTGTTGCGCACGCGCCACGGTCGGGTGTTGCGTAGAGACCCACTTCATTTCTCCCCGGGCAACGCGCGCCCACCACATCTGATCCAACTCCCCCTGTCGTTCCTTTGATGCGGCCAGCCGCGCCGGGTCGATCCCGGCTGCGGCACGGGTGTTTTCCGGCGCCTCGATGATGATGAGGGCATCTGCAGTCTCCATGGCCGCCTTCCATGCCGGCGACACCCAGCGCAGCGCCTCGTCGCTCGCGTTCCGCAGCTCGATCTCCCTTTCATTCCGGAGCGAATTGAGAACCGTGACCACGGCATCCGTCTCCAGCGCACGCCGATAAACCGCCTCGTTGAGCTCCTCGCTTTCCGGTCCGCACTCCAACACCAGGTGCTCTCCTGCCTTCAGATCGACGCTGTACCGCAACAACACGCCGGCGTGCCGATCGACCGGCTCGGTCGCCAACACCGAGGTCACCACAGCGCAGAGAGTGACGAGAACAAGCATGACGATTCTCATGGTTCCTCCTTCCGCGGCTCCGAGGCTGGTGCGTTGTTCCTGATTGACGTCAATATAACGGGAAGCAGGTGCTGGGAGCACAACAGCGAGCTCCGATACCTGGGTACCGCCCTGCCTCTCCCCTTCCCACTGCTGAAGGCACTCGGCCCCGCCGCTCTCCGACCAGCGGGACATGCGCACACCTGGCACCGCTGCTGATAATCGACAACAACCCGTGCCGCGACCAGCCGGCCACCCATCGCGCCCGACTCGACACGCGCCCGGTATCAACCACAATTCGTGCGCAGCACGAATTGCACAGAGAATTGACCGAGATCACCTGCTCCCCTGCCCCCCCCGAACCCGCCGTATAAGAAATGGGACACAATGGGCTCCGCGCAGAAATCTCGTGTGAAGGAGGTTCCCGATGAGCCGCAACCGATGTCAGATCGCAGGACCGGTGGCCGCAGCCCTGCTGATTCTGGGTTCGACGGCTGCGCCGTTGATGGCCGCCGAAGCTCGATTCGGCATTCACGCCGGAGTCTGGACCGACGACGGCGGCCCGCTCGTGGGCGGCGACGTGGTGCTGCCCCTCCACGAGCCGCACTGGACCATCAATCCGAGCCTGGAGTACGTCGCCGAAGATCGGGTCGACCGCTGGATCCTGAACGGCGACGCCCTGTATGACCTCGATCTCGACACCAAGGCCGAGGTCTGGGTCGGCGGCGGCTTGGCGATACTCTTCAACGATCATGACCGGCACGGCAGCAGCACCGACCTCGGACTCAACCTGCTCGCCGGCGCCGGGCTGAACACCTCGAGCGGACTACTCCCGTACGTCCAGGGCAAGGCCGTGATCACCGACGACAGCTCATTCGCGCTCGTCCTCGGCCTGCGGTTCTGACCCGATCAGCTCGCCGCCGCGACTCAGGGGTGATCCCCTCTCGCAGGGCGCAGTCCACAATCCGCGATGACCTCACCATACTCGTCTTAGATGACGGCGGTCTCGATGTAACTGCTCAGGATCAGCGAGAGGTAGTCTCTGGCGATGTAGAACGGCGGGAAGTACGTCTCGCCTCGCTGCTCGAGCGCCCTGACGAAGGCCCGCATGTGGTTGCTGGAGTCGGGTCATGATCTGCAAACGATCGGCCTGCCTCAGTCAGAAGCCTTGCCCTGCGCTGTGACCATGGTCAACAAGGCTGCCTTTTTCCGCCAGGCGCTGCCGGTGAAGGTCGGCCGCATATTGCGTCCTCGTCTCGCCAGCTTGCCAGCACCGTCCCACTCGAAGCGCGCCCGGTATCCACTGCAATTCGTGCCCGGCACGAATTGCACCAGGCGTGAGATCATGGAGCGCCCGATGATCTGCTCGGCAGGATCTCGATGAACGAAAAAGAGCGGTTCTTGGCCACACTGCTCGGTGCGACGGCGGACAGGTTCCCGTTCTTCGATCTGGAGCCCTCCGACGAGACCGTCCGCGTATGGAGGCGCCAGGGTCTCCCGAAGAGAACGTCGGTGGCGAGGTACTTCGACCTCGAGCTGCACCGTGACGTCGGGCTGCAGGTGAGGAGCGCTCCGTTCTACCGCAAGGCCCCTGATCTGATGACGGATCCCGAGTCGTTCCGCCGGCACTACGACCCGGACGATCGTCGACGATACCCCAGGGGGTTCGCGAAGAGGTGCGAGAGGTGGAACCGGGCCGGGCACGTGGTCTACGTGGTCGCGTCGGGCGGGGGACTGCTGCAGATGCTCGGGGTGGGTGACTGGGACACCCTGGTGGCGGCATGTGAGGCGCTCGTTCGACGGCCCCGCTCGGTCGAGAGGCTGATGGAGCGGACCTCGGACTTCTTCTGCGAGTGCCTGGACCGGGTGTTGTCTCAGGTCTCCGTCGACTACGCCTCCTTGTACGAGCCGATCGCCTCGAACGCTGGTCCGGTCGTCTCGCCGGAGATGTTCAGACGGTTCGCGTTGCCCGGGTATCGCAAGGTCATCGATCTGCTGCAGGCGCATGATGTGCCCCTGCGCGTTCTGTGCACCACGGGCGGTGATCTGAGCTCTCTCCTTCCGATGCTCGTCGATGCGGGCATCAACGGCCTCTGGATCAGCAACATCATGAGCGCGAACATGGAGTACTCGAAGCTGCGGCAAGAGTACGGACCGGAGATGGCCCTCATCGGGGGGATCGACGCCACGGCGTTGACCCGTGACGAGGCCGCCGTCCGTCACGTGGTCATGGACACGGTGCCCCCGTTGCTCGAGAGCGGCCGCTATCTTCCCTGCCTCGACGACAGGCCTCGAGCAAGCTCCTCTTTTTCTCTGTACAGCCTCTGCCGTAAGCTCCTGGCGGAGCTGGCTCTGCGAGGCTGAGACACGAAACAGGGCCACGGCTTGACCCGGGCATGGGTCGATCCGGAGTAGACCGGCGATCAAGACGGGCGTGGGCGATGCGTCATTTCCGAGCCCTCAGCACCCACACCCCGAAAAAGGTCATCAGAGCCGCCAGCAGCAGCAGGGCTCTACGATCGAGCGTCGGAATGGCCGGCGCTGCGCCGACATCCAGGACGGCCGACGCTTCGCTCCCGACATCACCGGAGACCGGAGTCCCCCCGACAGTGGCGTCCAGAATGCTCGTGGTGTTGGTGTAGCTCCCGCCGGGTGCTCCTGCGGGGACCTGGAGGGTCACCGAAAAGACGCACGTCTCCGCCGGACCGAGGCTGCCGCCGGTCAAGGTCAGCACCGACGTGCCGTCGAGCTGCGAGCCGCTGCCGCAGACATCGGCCGCCGGCAGGCCGATCGCGACCAGACCCGGCACCACCGCGCCGAGGTCGTCTGTGAAGCCGATGCCGGTGGCGGCATTGACCTGATCCGGGTTCAAGATCGAGAACTCGAGCGCCACGGTTCCGCCGGGAATCGCAGCGTCGAGGAACGTCTTGTCGAACGTGAAGTACGCGGTTTGAAGGTCGGCGGAGGCCGCGGGCGCCGACACCGGGATCCCACCGGCAGAAGCCGTCACCGTGCTGGTCGTGTTGGTGAAGGAGCCGAGTGGAGCGTCGGCCGGCACCACCACGGTCGCCGTGAAGACGCACGACGCACCCGGTGCGAGACTGCCGCCCGTCAGGGACAGGAGGAACGCGCCCGACATTTGAGAGCCGCTGCCGCAGACGTCGACCACCGGCAGGCCGATCGCGATCAGGCCCGGCACGACCGCGTCGAGGTCATCGGTGAATGCGATGTCCGTCAGAGCCGTGACGCTCGACAGGTTGGTCAGGGTGAACTCCAGGTCCACCGACCCGCCCCGCAGCACCGGTCCCGACAGGAACGTCTTGGTCAGGGCGAATGAGCCCTCGACCACGGTCAACGTGGCGGTCGCCGGACCGCTGTTGCCGAGCGACGACGTGAGGTCGCCGCTGGTGTTGACCAGGGTCCCGGCCACAGCGCCGTCAACGTCGACCGACACCGCGCAGGGCGCCGCCGCCGGCACCGTGCCCCCGGTGTAGCTGAACACCCCGGACCCGGCCGCCGCGGTCAGGGTGCCGCCGGAGCAGGTGGTCGTCGGATTCGGAGGCGTCGCGACCACGATCCCGGCCGGAAGGTTGTCGGTGAAATCGAGACCGCTGGCGGCGACCGAGGCAGCGGTATTGTCGATCGTGAACGTGAGCGTACTGATGCCGCCAACCTGGATCAATTGGGGTGAGAACGACTTCGAGAACAGTGGAGCAGGCTCGACCGTCAGCGCTGCGGTCGCCGGAGACGCGGCAGGCAGGCCCGAAACCAACAGGCCGCTCGTGGTGTTGAAATAGGTACCGGGCGACGCCGCGACCGGCACCTGCACCGTGACGTTGATCGTGCACGTCCCGCCGGGCAGCAGCGAGCCGCCGGTCAGGGTCAAAAAGTCGGCGCCCGCGATCTGCGATCCCGCACCACACACATCGTTGACCGGAAGGCCGACCGCCGCGAGGCCGGACACCACCGCATCGAGGTCGTCCGAGAACGAAATCCCATCGACTCCGTTGGTGGAATCCAGGTTGTCGATCACAAAGGACAGCACCGCCGTGCCGCCGGCACCGACCGGGGCGTCGAAGGCCTTGCTGAAGTCGATGAAGTCGATGCGGAGATCGTCGCTGGCCGCGCCGCCCGACACCGGCAGGCCACCGATGGTCCCGGTCACCGGGCCGGTCGTGTTGATGGCGGTCGTGCCGAGGGCAACGTCTGGCGGCACCTGCAGGGTGACGCTGAACGCGCACGACCCGCCAGCCGGCAAAGTGCCGCCGGTCAAGGTGAGCAGTCCGGCGCCGCTGATCTGCGATCCCGCGCCGCACACGTCGTTGGCCGGCAGGCCGACCGCCGCCAGACCCGACAGCGCGGCGTCGAGGTCGTCGGTGAAGGTGATGCCGGTAGCCGTCTGTGCGGGATCGAGATTCGTCAGCGTGAACTCGAGGGTCACCGCGTCTCCGGGTGAGACGGGATCGTCGGTGAACGCCTTCGACAGCTGCAACAAGTCGGCGTTCACGACCAGCCGATCGGTTGCCGGGGGCAGCACGACCGGGGTTCCGCCGATGTCGGCTACGAGGTCGCTCGTCGTGTTGAAGTAGGTGCCCGAGGCTGCCCCTGCCGGAACATCGAGGGTGACGCTGAAGGTGCACGAGGTGCCAGCCGTGAGGTTCCCGCCGGTGAACATGAGGAAGTTCGTGCCGGAGATCTGGGAGTCGGGACCGCAGACGTCAGTGATGGGCAGGCCTGTCGCGTCTAGGCCTGAAAGCGTACTGTTCAGGTTGTCGGTGAAAATCATACCCGTGGCGCCGAGGGTCGCGCCGGTGTTGTCGATGGTGAACTCGAGGGTCACCGTCCCGCCCGGAATCACCGGGTCGTCGTTGAACTCCTTCGTGAAGGACAATCCGGCGACCTGGAGATCGTCCGATGCCGGGCCGCTCGCGGCACTCAATCCGGCGACGGTTGCCACGAGGTCCGAGGTGAAGTTGGAGTAGACGCCGGGAAGCACCCCCGGGGGCACCTGGAGCGTGACGCTGAAGGTGCAGGAGGCTCCGGGTGCGAGCGTCCCTCCGGAGAAGGCGAGATTGGTTGTCCCGCTGATCTGCGAACCGGCGCCGCACACGTCGTCGAGCGGCAGACCGATCGCCGTCAGCGCGGGCAGCGTCGCGGTGAGATCATCGGAGAACGCGATCGCGGTGGCGTCGGCCGGGGCGAGGACGTCGTGGGAGATCGTGAACTCGAGGGTGGTCGTACCGCCGGGTACGGCCGGGTCGTCGATGAACTCCTTGCCGAGGCGCGGTGCGGTGACGACCGTCAGCGAGTCCGAGGCCGGTTCCCCTAGCTGGGGCACATCCTCCACCGTGGCGATGATCGGTTCCGTGGTGTTGACGAAGGTCCCCCCAGCTCCTCCCGTGGGTGTCAAGAGATCCACGGTGAAGGTGCACGCCCCCCCTCCTGGAAGGTCGCCGCCGGTCATGTCCAGGTACGTCTCGTCGAGAAGTACCAAAGTGGCCATCGACGAGCCGGCGCCGCAGAACCCGGCCGGCGGCAGGGAAGCCACCGCCACTCCCGGCAGGAAGGCGCTGATGTTGTCCAGAAAAGCGATGTCGGAGGCGGCCGACGTCGCGCTGGTGTTGGTGATCGTAAACTCGACGGTGGCTGTCTGGCCGGCTCCGACCGGGTCGGCCAGGAAGGTCTTGGTCAGCCGCGGTGCGAGGTTCACCACCAGCACGTCCGACGCTGGGTCTCCCACAACGGGCGAACCACCGACATCCGCGGTGATCGCGCTGGTGACGTTGGAGTAGACGCCGGCTGCGGCGGCCGCCGGCACCTGCAGGTTCACGCCGAACGTGCAGGAGCCCTCGGGCGGGAGGTTCCCGCCGGTCAGCGAGAGCAGACCGGTGCCGGTGATCTGGGAACCAGGACCGCACACGTCGCTCACGGGCAGGCCGGTCGCCGCGAGTCCGGACAGGGTCGCGTCGAGATCGTCGGTGAAGGCGATGCCAGTGGCCGCGAGCGAGCGGTCGCTGTTGGTGACCGTGAACTCGAGGGTCACCGTGTCGCCCGCGATGACCGGATCGTCGGTGAACGACTTGACCGCGAACACGGTTCCGGCGGCCACCTCCAGGCTCGCGCTGGAGACGCCGCTCGACACCGTCGTGGACGGGTTGGACGAGGTCAGCTCACCGCTGACGTTGACGACGCTCCCCACGGCCATCGCGGTGACGTCTACGCTGACGGTGCACGTGGCGCCGGCCGCCACCGACGCATCGCCGCTAAAGGCCGGGGCGTACGAAATGGATCCCGTCCCGGGCGTGGCCGTGATTTCTCCTCCGGTGCAGGTGGTCGATGCGAGGGAGGGATCGGCAACAACCATGCCGGATGGCAGGGAGTCGGCGAAGGTGAGAGAGAAGGCGGTCGAAGAGTTGGCGGTGTTGTCAATGTTGAACGTCAGCGTGCTCCGGGCTCCGAACGCGATCGAAGGCGGCGAGAAGCTCTTCGAGAATCCGGGCCGGTCGGAGGCCACGGTGAGATCGGCCGTTGCGGGACCGCTGTTGCCGGCGCTCGAGGTCAGATCGCCAGACACGTTGGTGTGGGTTCCCACGGCGCTGCTCGTCACGTCGACCGACACGGTGCACGCGGACGGGCCCGAGACGGCTCCGTCGGTGAACGTGATGGTCCCTCCGCCGTCCGGTGCGGTGAGTACGCCGCCGCACGTCGTCGAGGCGTTGGCAGGAGAGGCGATCGTCACGCCCGCCGGCAGCGTGTCGGTGAAGTCGAGCAGCGTCGCCGGACCGGGATCGGAGTTGTCGATGTCGAAGCGAAGGGTCGACACGCTGCCCACGCCGATTGTGGAGGGCACAAACGTCTTCGTGAACGACGGCGGAAGCTGGGCCTGTGCGGATCCAGGGCCAGCAAACACCGCCACGAGAACGACCACCGCCACCGATCCGATCGACTGCCACCTGACACGCGCCATCATCTTGCCGCCTTCAACCGGAGATTCGTGATCCTTGCATCGTGAATGGGAGGTCAACGGTGCCCGGCACCCACGTATTTCGCTCCGACTCAGGCTACCACGGTGTCCAATTTCGATCGGCACCAGGTTGGTGCCATCCATTGGAAGGCGTGTATCAAGTGGTCAGCGCAACCCCAGATAGGTGTCGTTGAGGGACCAGCTGTGCGCCTGATAGGCACCAGATAAGTGCCAGGTGTTCCCTTCACGCGGATTGACCCAAGTTTCTTGATGATTGTGGCCTCGCGTTCAGACCTCCCGGACTGCGATCATCCGCGCTACTCGGCGACATGCGCAACATGTGCACACCCGGCAACGTTCCTGGGATGACAACGTGGTGGGTGCTGGCGTCGCGCCTCCTGTTTCGTTCTTCCGCCTCCGCGTCTTGCGCTTCGAGGTCACAGGTCGCGGCTTGTGATGACGGCCCGAGTCGGGCGCTGTAAGATCTCGATTCGAAATCGGGAGGTGAAACGGTGGCACGAGGACAGAAGCTGACCGTAAACCTCGCCGTCACGCCGTAAGCAGCGGCCACCGGATCGGCAGGGGCCAGAGCGCGAGAACAGCTGGAAGGAACCCATGTGAAACCCTCAATCGGTCGCACAGCGCGAGCCTGGTGTGTCGTCGTCACGATGCTTTCAGCTCTTCTGAGTGTCTCTGATTTCAGTGCCGCGGACCAGGGTGAGGAGGCCATCGAGAAGATGGCCGAACAGGCCGAGGCCGCCAACGAGGCGTTGGGCGAGAGGCGCTTCTTCCTGATGCCGGTTCCCATCTCCAACCCGACGATCGGAACCGGATTGGGTGTGATCACCATGCGCCTCTTCCAGGCGGGTGAGAATGCCCCACCGTCGAGCTTCATGCTCGGCGGCCTCTAACAGCTGGGCAGGTGGGGCGGGCGCGACGAAACACACCAAGGACGACCTGTACCGACTGTCCGGCTGGGTGGGCTACTTCGATGTCAATCTGGAGTTCTTCGGCGTAGGCGACGAAGCGGGAGACCGAGACAGATCGGTGACGATCAACCAGCGGGTTCCGTTTCTGGCACCACGGCTGCTGAGACGAGTCGCGAAAAACTTCTATCTCGGCGCTGGGTACCACCTCGTGACGGTCACCGCCGGCTTCACGAACCTTCCGGATTGGCTTCCCGGCGATATCCAGGAGCTCCTGCGAGAGGGAATCAAGATCAGAAGCTCGGGGCTTGGCCTCGTGGCGGAGTACGATTCGAGGGACAACGAGTTCAACGCGTTCTCAGGCAGCTACCTCCTGTTGACGTCCAACTTCGCCAGGGAGGCTCTCGGCAGTGACCGAGACTACGAGCAGTACAACGCGGGGTACAACTGCCACGGCAAAGTCGGAAAGGACAAGGTCCTGGCCTGGCGCGCTACGGGCTGTGTTTCTGGCGGGGGCGCTCCGTTCTGCGATACCTGTCTCATCGGCGGGGAGAACGACCGTATTCGGGGCTATGTCGGTGGGCAGTACCGCGATGAGGTCAGCCTGACGACGCAGCTCGAGTACCGATGGAGGTTCTACAAGGAATGGGGCATGGTGGCCTTCGCCGGCGTCGGCCAGGTCGCACCGAGCATCGGCGATATGAGCACCGACAATCTCCTGCCCAGCTATGGCGTGAGGATCAGGTTCATGGCATCCGAAGAGCACATGGTCAATCTCGGCATTGACTACGCACGGGGCAAGGACTCCGACGCGTGGTATTTCCGGATTCGAGAGCCGTTCTGGGCCAGAACCGGGAGAGGCGAGTTGTCCGCATCGGTGCCCGTCTGCGCCGATGGGTCAGAAACCTCCGAAGACCGCCGTTCCGGCGACCAAGGTCGCCAGGATGCGTCCATCGAGGAGCCGCCCGGGTTCGCTTTCGCCCAGCACCAGGGGGTCGACGTCGGTGACCGTGATGTCGGCCCACATCCCCGGCTTCAGCACACCGGTCCGATCTTCCCAACCGGCGGCATAGGCCGACCAGTTGGTGTATCCGCGCAGGGCTTCCTCGGCGGTCAAGGACTCCTCCGGGTACCAGCCACCGGGTGGTTGCAGCTCCTTGTCGCGGCGGGTGATGGCTGCGTGCAAACCGTAGAAAATGTCATGGTCGGAGCCCGCCAGGTCGGCACTGAAGGTCAGTGGCACGCCGGCCTGTCGAAGGGTTCTCCACGCGTACGCTCCCTTGATTCGCTCGGGGCCGAGCCGGTCCTCCGCCCAGCTCTTGTCCTCGACGCAGTGGGGTGGCTGCATGGCCGCGATGATGCCGGCCGGTGCAAAGCGCGCGAAATCGTCGGGGTGGACCACCTGCGCGTGCTCGATGCGGTGGCGGAGCGCTCGTGTCTCAGGGCTGGCCCGTATCACCGACTCCAGAAAGGCCAGAGTTTCCCGGTTCCCGGCGTCGCCGATGGCGTGAACCCCGATCTGGAACCCCGCGCGCATCATCTCCGCTGCGAGCTCCTGGTCGAATCCGTAGTCGGCGCCGCTGACGCCGAGGTGGCCCGGTCGGTCGGAGTAGTCCTCGAGGAGTCTCGCGCCGCGCGAACCGAGCGCCGCATCGTAGTATGCCTTGACCGAGCGGACGGTGAGCATCGAGCCGTCGACCCTCGGACCGCGATCGATCCACTGGCGGCAGAGGGTCGCGTCCCGCAGGCTGATCATGGCGTAGACGCGGATCGGCAGCCGGCCCTCGGCCTCGAGCTCCTCGAGGGCGCGCATGACCTGCGCATCGGCACCGGCCTGGTGGACCGCAACGTAGCCGTCCCGCGCCATGGTTTCGAGGCCGGCGAGGACGAAGGTCTTCATCTGCTCGTCAGTCGTCTCGGGGATGGCGGAGGTCAGCAAGCTGGTGGCGCGATCGATCAGAACACCGCTCGGGTTGCCGGAGTCGTCACGGAGAATCCTGCCGCCCTCTGGATCCGGCGTGTTGCGGTCGATACCCGCGTGGCCGAGGGCGAGCCGGTTGCCCCACACGGCAAACCCGTGCAGGCTTCTCAGCACGACGGGGTTGTCGGGAAAGCGCTCGCTCAACCGCTCGGCGGTTGGGTAGCGATTGGCCCACGCACCCTCGTCCCACCCCCAGCCGACGATCCACTCGCCCGGAGCGACATCGGAAGAGAACTGGGCGGCCCGCGCGATGGCCTCCTCCTCGGACTCGACGCCCACCAGGTCGACCTGGACTTTCTCGCGACCCAGTTCCTGGATGTGGGCGTGGGAGTCCACCAGCCCGGGCAGGATGACGGCGCCGTCCACATCGATGACGCGGGTCGTGCTCCCTCGGTGTGCCTCGGCATCGACGACGGAACCGGCGAAGACGATTCGGCCGCCGGTCACGGCCACGGCCTCGGCATCCGGGTGCCAACCGCCCTCGTCATGTGGCGCGTCGGCCGCGGGGGTGCCGTCCGACGACGGCTCCCCCCACGCGAGGGTGTAGACCATGCCGTTGACCAGCAGCAGATCGGCACCCGAGTCGGGATGGTCTCGGCAACCGGCGGAGAGGGCACAGCAGGCCGCCAAGCCGAGCGCGACGCTCGCGGCAAGAACTCGATTCATCTGTACCTCCGAAACCCCGAAGTGGGGTACCTCCTCACCCATCATTCGAACTCACGAACCGTATGCACCCGCGATGACGAGGAGGGCATGAGATGGGCACGGCGAGCCGCGACACCCGACAGGCAGGACATGATCAACCCCTCCTCCGTCGCCCATGGTAGCGCTTCGCCCATGACGGGAACCGGGTACCGCCGGGCAGTTCGCCGGAGCATTCCGCTTCTCGGATTGCGGTTCATACCCGGCAAGCGTGGGTACGGCGCGCAATGGGATGTCACCTCATCCCCCTGTCATTCTGGGGAGGGGCGACAGCCCCGACGGAGAATCTCCTGGGATCTCCGGAGAGACGGTGAGGTCG
>JBFELO010000050.1:0-29837 GCA_041552055.1 Candidatus Sulfomarinibacteraceae bacterium
GACGGGACCCACCAGTCCCCCTGGAAGCTCCACAGCTGCGGCAGTGCCAGGTGATAGCCCAGTTCATCGCGAGTGTCCGGAGGGAGCGAGCCGTGCAGTGCCGCCAGAAAGAAGAGCACGACCAGCAGAGACCTCCAGGAGAGCAGCGGAGGACCGATTTTGTGGATCGTTCGGAGGCGCTCGCCGAGGGACGTGGCCGCTGAACGGCGGTTCGTGACCAGCCAGACCGCGAGGCCGACCCAGCCGAAAGGCGCGAGAACCTGCCATGCCAGTGGCGAGTACACGCCCAGCGCGAGCATGGCGATGCCGACCAGTATCACGGCAGTGCAGCCGGCCCCCCAGCAGGCAGCCAGCGCCAACATGGGCGGAACGCCACGTGTCCTGCCCGCAAACCCGGCCAGGATTGCGGCGCCCGCGGCGAGCACCGGGACCGAGCAGTAGATGCCGCGAAGCAGCCACTCGCCGAACCGCAACAGGCCAACCACCGGCAACGCGATCCCCCAGTGACGACTCGCTCCGATCGCGATCAGAAGCAGCAACAGCAGCAGGGCTCCGGCCACCGGAGCGAGGTTTCGTTGGTCCGACAACGCGCACCCTCCTCGTACCGAGTGTACGCGTCCCCGGATCCCCTGCGGAAGGCGGCCGGCGAGGCAACCCGAGAGTCTCCTCACCCGTACATCACGTCATGAGCAGAGTAACCGTCGTCTGTCTCGCCTTCCTGCTCGTGGCGCCCACGCCGATGGTGCCGTCTGCAAGGGCCGAGCATCCGACAGGGGAGATGGTGGAGGGGATCGCCTGCCAGAAGGATCCGACCCAGACCTACACGCTGTACCTGCCGCCGGGCTACGACCCCTCGCAGCGATGGCCGGTGTTGCTGGTCTTCGATCCTCGGGGGCGGTCGGTGCTGGCGGCGGAGCTGTTCCGTGACGCAGCCGAGGAGTACGGATGGATCATCATTTCGTCCAACGACACTCGCAGCGATGGTCCGATGGAACCCAATGTTCGTGCCATCAACGCGTTGTGGCCCGAGGTTCATCTCCGATTACCCATCGATACGAGTCGCGTCTACGCCGCCGGATTCTCGGGCGGTGCGCATCTCGCGTACGGTCTGAGCAAGGGCACCGGCGAACTGGCCGGCGTGGTTGCCTGCGGCGGTCGTTTTTTCAGGGACACGCTCGAGGACACGAGTCTCGCCCTCTTCGGCGCGGCGGGCACGACGGACTTCAACTATCGACACATGCGCACGGTCGACGAGTTCCTGGAGCAGCAGGGCAACCGCCATCGACTGGAAATCTTCGAGGGCACACACACTTGGATGCCACCGGAGCTCGCACGTCTCGCCGTCGAGTTCCTGGAAATCGACGCCATGCGGCGTGGGACCAGGACGCGTGATGACGAGCTGATCGCCCGGTTGTACGGCGCCGACATGAAAGTCGCTGAAGACCTCGAGGAGTCGGGCAACGAGCTCGCTGCGATGCGCCGCTATCGATCGATCGTGACCACGTTCGGCGGTGTGTGGGCCGTGGACGAACCGGAGCGGCGCGCCGGGCGACTCGAAGGAAGTCCCGAGGTCAAGAGGGCGATCAAGGACGAGGCCAAGTGCGACCGGTACGAGGCACGTCGCGTGTCCGAGTTCGAAGAGGTCATGGCCGACCTCCGTTTCGCGGAAGACGGAGAGTATGCGAACAATCTCGAGCGCGACTTTCGTCTCTCCGAGCTCCAGCGCCGCACCGAGGGCGATGGCTGCGAGGCGGTCACGGCGCAACGGTTGCTCGACACGGCGTATACGTTCACATCGTTTTATCTTCCGCGTGATTTCTTCGAGGAGGGGCGCTACGAGCGTGCCGCCGCGTCTCTCGAGGTGGCCGTGTCCATCCGACAGGACAACCCGATCATCTGGTACAACCTCGCCTGCGCGAGGGCGCGCGCAGGAGACAAGAAGGACGCGGTCGAGGCTCTCGCCCAGTCAATCGATCGCGGCTTCCGGAATCTCGATCACATCGAGTCCGATGCCGATCTCGAGTCGATTCGTGAGCGCGACGATTACCGTGAGGTCGTGCGGGCGCTGCGCGAGGATGACGCCCCCGGGTAAGCACGGGACGGGCCCGGCGGTCACCGCTGACCGAGCGGGATCAGGTGACTCGCGGTCAGCAGGAGAAGAACTCGTGACCCGTCGGGCACGACCTCCCGACGTCGCAGCCGACCGAGAGCGGCGACCAGGGCCGCGCTCTCGTAGCTCGCGGTGATGCCGGAGCGGCCACAGGTCGCGAACGCCTCGACGATCTCGTCTTCTTGGACCGCCACCGCGCTGCCGCCCGACTCCCGAATCGCGCGGAGCATGCCGTGGCCCATGATCGCGCCGGGCACGTCGAGCCCGTCTGCGATGGTCCCCAACGACTCGACCGGTTCAACCTCGTGGAGACCTCGCTCGAAGGAGCGCACCACAGGTGCGCAGTTCGCACTCTGCACCGCGACCAGCGCGGGGAGTCGATCCGGTTCGAGAAACCCCATGGACACCAGCTCGCCGAACGCCTTCCAGATTCCTACCAACCCGGTGCCGCCGCCGGTGGGGTACAGGATGAAATCCGGAAGGTCGTCACCGCCCAGCTGATGGGCGATCTCCAGCCCCATGGTCTTCTTGCCCTCCAGTCGACCGGGCTCGAAGAACGTCGAGAGGTCGACGATCTCTCCCGTCGCGAGAGGATCCTCGACATCCTCCCGCATTCTGCGGCCCGCCGCAGCGATGTTCTCACCGAAGAAGCGCACCTCGGCGCCGAAGAACTCCGCCTGCCGGTGGTAGATGCTGTCCTGGTACCCGTTCGGCATGTACACGAGGCATCCCGGGAGCCCGAGACGCGCCGAGAACAGGCTGGCGGCCACCCCGGCGTTTCCCTGGGTGGGCAAGCAGAACCGCCTGGCGCCGCACGCGGTGCCGAGCGCCACCGCCACCGAGAGGCCGCGATCCTTGAAGCTTCCGGAGGGATTGGTGCCTTCGTTCTTGAGCGAGACCACGACGCCGAGCTCGGCGCTGAGCGCCTCGTGGGCGACGATCGGAGTGTGTCCGACATCTGCAGCGAAGTGGGGTGGGAAACCGATCACCGGTAGCAGCGGTATGAACGATGCCAGGCCCGGGTCCGGTGAAACGTAACCTCCGGCGCGGGTGATCTGAGCTCCGGCGGCCTCGAGGTCGTACTCAACGACCACCGGCTTGCCGGGGGCCGGGCAGCACGCGCACAGTCGAATGGGGCGCGAGAATCCGTGTGTTTCCACCTCGTCCCCCGAGACTGAACAGACCATCCGTCGGACATTGGGGTTGACTCTCAGGTTGTGTGATTGGTGTGCCATCGAATGACGATTCTATCCGACCATGCCCTCCGATAGTTCATGCGTCGGCCAGATCCTCGATCATCTCCCGGGTCCTGTCCGACAGGGTCTGACGGCTCGACACCCCGAGTCCCGCGGTCGGAATCGGGTCACCGAACCGGACCCTCAGAGTGGTCGGCGTCACCAGGCGACGGCCTGGTGGGAGCGCCTCCCTGGTGCCGGTGACACCTACTGGGAGGATCGGCAGTCCGGTCTTGAGGGCGAGAACGAATCCACCGCGCTGGAACGGCAACAGACCCGGCTGCCGCGAGTAGGTCTCTTCGGGGAACACCAGCACGGACCTTTGCCCCGCAACGCGATCCGTGCTTTCCTGCAGCATCCTGCCGGCGGTCCGGCGGTTGACCCGGTCGATCGGCATATGACCGAGCACGCGCATGGCCCAACCGAGGACCGGTATCCGAAAGAGGCTTTCCTTGGCCCAGAACACGGTTTGCCATTCCGCAGGCATCACGCCTATCAACAGTGGGATATCGAGGGCGGACTGGTGGTTGACCATCACGACGAACCGGCTCGCCACATCGATCCGACCGAGGCCCTCGATGCGGACCAGGCACCCGGCGGCCCAGATGCAGACTCGACCCCACTGGCCGGCCAGCTTGTGTTGCAGGAGCTGGCCCCCCGGGAACGCCGTCACGAGCAGTCCGAGCAGCGTGTAGCCGACGGTGGCGACGATTCCGATCGTCCACGCGAATGCACTTCGAAGCACCTGGAGCCACCTCATGGCAGCGCCATTGTAGCGGCTAGAGCTGACCCGGATCGCCCCAAGCATCGACCCTCGCGAGGTACTCGGGATCGTGGAGTCGTTCGAGGCCGAAAGCGGAGGCGTAGTCCGGCGTTGCGCTGCCGGTCAACAGCGCCGCCACCAGCTCGGCCGTCGCACACGATGCCATCAGGCCGAAGCCGGACAGCGCGCCGTGGACGAACGCGCCGTCGACCGGCAGGGCTCCGGCGAGGGGGCGATTGTCGCGAGTCTTCGTGTAATACCCGCCGTCGATCCACGGCTTCGGCACGCGATCGAGGTAGGCCGAGAGCCCGGGCACGAGGGTCGACATTCCGCGCAGACAGACTTCGGAGAACTCCTGGGGAATGGTGAGCGGAAACGTCTCGGCAACCGGGCGGGTATGGTACGGCCACAGGATCAGGACGTGGTTGCGGCCCTCGGGTCGCATGTGAACCCCGGCCGGAAGCTCGTCCACGAGCCACCGGGTGTTCTGGTCCGATGACAGTACCTCGCGTTCCTCTTCGGTCCATCGAAGGCGTTGGGGATCGTCCCAGATCAGCAGTGGAGCGTCGCGAGGGACCACTCCCAGGTGGTCGTCGAAGCTGGCCTTCAGGTGCAGCTCCGAGAACACGGGCAAGTCGACACCGATCATCGCTGCGACGGGACGGAGGAACGGCCCTGCTGCGTTGACGAAATGACGAGTCGAGACCGTTTCCGTGCCCCCGGGCCGCGCGATGCGGACCCCGGAGACACGACCGGCGGTGACAATGACGTCCTCGACGCGCCCCTCGAGCAAGAGTGCACCAGCTGCACGTGCCCGCTCCAGCAGCTCCATCCCGAGCTGCTGGCCGGAAAACCAGCCGCAGCGTCGTGTGTGGAGCACAGCGGCAATGCCATCCGTGAGGTACGGGAAGGCCCGTCGCAGCAGACTGTGGTCCATGATGAGGTCGGCGCCGTCCGGCTGGTCGTGCCAGCCGTCTCTCCGGTGGGGCACGTACGGAGGACCGTCTGCGGAACCGGCGTGGACTCGGAGATTGCCGACCCCCTGAGCCGAGGCGAGCTCTCCCGTCAGACGGTACTGCTCGGCCCGGGCCGGTGTTCCGGACGCAAAGAGGTATCCCCTACGATTGAGCAGGAACCGGTTGTCACTGTCGGCGGCCAGGTCCTCGAGCAGGTCGATTGAGCGGTTCATCATCCGCACCATGGCGTCGTCAGGTCCGGGCCACCAGTTGCGGTAGGCCTCGGTGGATTTGTCGGACGTCAGAGACAGCGGCGGGCGTTCGTCCACCACCACGACACCCGCCACGCCGTGGTGCACCGCCAGCTGATAGGCGGTGGCGATACCGGCGATGCCGGCGCCGCAGACAACCACCTCGGCGGTCGGGTTCTCGGTGGCCGGGGGGCTAGTCGGCGGTCGCGACATCGTGGCCAGGTGCCGCCCGTCCGACGAGGGCGGTGCGGATCGTGTCGCCCAGAGCTCGTGCGTTGAATGGCTTCTGCAGGAAGACCAGATTTCCGGATGAGGACCGCTCGCTGACGTCTTCGTCCTGCGCGTATCCAGACATCACGACGACTCTCAACTCGGGCCAACGCTGTCGCAGCTCGTCGGCGATCTCGGTCCCCGATCCGTCCGGGAGAACGTAGTCGGAGAGCAGCAGGTCGAACTCACCCTCGGCGCAAGCCGTGTGCGCCTCCGCGCGGCTGCTCACCGTCGTGACCCGGTACCCGAGGGATCCCAGGATTTCCTCGAGGCTGTTGCGGACGGCAAAGTCGTCCTCCACCACCAACACGCGCTCACCGTCACCGCCGTTGATCTCGTCGAACTCGCCCACCGGCCGGGTGATGTGGCCGGTCTGGGGGGTGATCGGGAACGTGACTCTGACGGTTGTCCCTTCGCCCATGGTGCTGTCGAGATCGATCGTCCCGTCGAGACGGGTGACGATGCCCTGTACGACGGACAGACCCAGACCGGTACCCTTGCCACGCTCCTTTGTCGTGAAAAACGGCTCGAACATCTGGCCCCGGATCTCGTCCGGTATGCCCTCGCCGGTGTCCGACACCTCGAGCCACGCTGAGCCGACCGCGAGTCCGGTGGACAGCGTCAATCGTCCGCCGCTGGGCATCGCATCACAGGCATTCACCGCGAGGTTGATCACGACCTGTTCGATCTGGCCGCGATCGGCGACCAACGGCAGATCATCAATGGCCGGTTCGAATCGCAGCTCGATGTTTTCCCGCAGCAGCCGCCGCAGCAGCTTGACCGTCCCCTGCACCACCTCGTTCAAGTCCAGTTCCTCGCTTTGGGCGGTGTCACGCCGGGAGAACAGCAGGAGTTGGCGGGTCAGCTGAGAACCCCGAAGAATCAGTTCTTCGAGCTCCCGAAGCTTGGCCGCGGTGGGCTCGGTCGCATCACTTGGATGGCGGAACAACTCGGTGACTCCGAGCATCGCCTGCAGCAGGTTGTTGAAGTCGTGCGCCACGCCTCCGGCGAGTCGGCCGACCGCCTCCATCTTCTGCGCCTGCAGCAGCTGTTCCTCCATGCGTTTGCGCCGGGTGATGTCGATCATCGTCCCTTCGATGATTCCGGCTTTGCCGTTGCTGTCCTTGACCAGGCTCATGTTCGCCAGGACCCACACCGGCTGCCCGTCGACCCGTCCCAGGACCAGCTCACGGTTTCGAATCTCCCGCGATGAGCGCAACTCCTCGAGCAGCGTGTCGCGGTCGGCAGCGGTGAGGTAGTAGTCAGACGCAGACCGAGACAGCGCTTCTGACCGCGATCCGCATCCCAGCAACTCGGCAAAGGCTTCGTTGCAGTCGAGAATCCGGCCATCGAGCGTCGATCGGTACACCGCCGCGAGATTGCGTTCGAACAGCTCCCGATACCGTTCCTCACTCGCCCTGACGGCCTCCTCGGCACGCTTGCGGTCTGTGATGTCGAGGAACATGACCGTGACGGTGTTCGGCGCGGTTTGGAATGCGTGGACCTCGTAGGCACCGCGGATCAACTCGTCCTGGTACTCGATCTGCTCCACGTGCCAGGGCGTCCCGCGCGACGCCGCCTCCCGGTAGCGGTCTGGCACTTCAGTACCGGCCAACGGTGGGAACGCCTCCTCGATCGTCTTGCCGATGAAACTTCTGCAGTCGACACCGAGAATCGCATCCGAAGCTGGGTTGGCGCCGGTGAAAACCAGCCGGCCGTTCGGCTCCAGTCGGTACATGTGGAGGCCCATGGGAGACGAGTTGACGATGCTCCTGAACCGCTCCTCGGAAACCTGCAGTCGGAGCTCCGCACGCTTGCGTTGTGCGCTCACCAGGGCGTGCGCCGCCTGATCCGCGATCTCGCCGGCAAATGTGACCTCGTCCGACTGCCAGAGGCGTGGTTCGCCAATGTGTTCGTGGCGCACGACTCCGGCAACCTCGCCGGCGATTCGGATCGGTGCGTCGAGCACCGAGACGATCCCGTGAGGTTCGAGGTAATCGGGCGCGTACTCGGCGGTGCGCGGATCGTTGGCGGCGTCGTCGGCGTCGACCACGCGTCCGGACTCGAGCGCGGCGAAGTAGGCCGGGTACTTGTCAGCGTCCAGAGTCTGCCCTGCGGAATGGTGTTTGGACGATGATTCGTAGAGATCGACGCACAGCAGCTCGTTGCGTTCGTCGTTCAGCATCCAGACACTCACGCGCTCCATGTCGAGCGCCTCCGCCGACGCCTCGGTGATCGCGCGAAAGGCCGCATCCCGGTTGCCCTGGACCAGCGCCGTGTGCGAGGCGAGTGCCACGAGAGCGGACTGTTGGCGTTGGATACGGTTCAGCCGTGCGCGTTTCTCCTCCTCGCGGTTGCGCGCCTCGGTGATGTCCTCGAACTCACCGATGATGTGTTGGGGTTTGCCCGCGGTGTCGCGGCACACCGACATCGTCGCCCGACCCCAGATCCAGGGTCCGTCACGATGTCGGACTCTCACGTCCGCCCGCACCGACGGGATGCTGCCGGTGAGCAGGTCGCCGATGAGGGGCGTGAGCGACGTGAGGTCATCCGGGTGCACCTGCTCGCGCCAGGTGAGCTGCAGCATCTCGGCCTCTTCGAATCCGAGAATGTCGCACACCGCCCGGTTGACCCGCACGATCTTTTCGTCAGGTGCCCACAGGACCTTGCCTATGGCCGTGTTCTCGAACGCGCTGCGGAATCGCTCCTCGCTCTCAGCGAGCGCGTCTTCGGCCTGCCTGCGCTGGCTGATATCGGTGATATTGAGCATCATCACCGCCAGCTCGTCTTGGTGGTGCGCCACACCTCGGGCTTCGACGGTCCGCCACGATCCATCGGCGTGACGGACACGGCACTCTACCTGCTGCGGCGTGCCCGGGTTTTCGAGGCTTTCCGCGATACGTGGTCCCAACTTCACGAGATCTTCCGGATGGACGAGATCGAACGCGTTCTCGCGCAGCATCTGAGAAGGCTCGCGGCCGAGAACTCGGTTCACCGACGGGCTCACGTACACGAAGTCTCCGTCGGAGGTGATGACGGTGATGACGTCGCTGCTGTGTTCGAGCAGGGGTCGGATCAGGTCGTTGATCTCGGTGGACGGTTCGAACCAGGAGCCGTGTCCCGATTTGGGGGAGGCTTTCGCGCCAGCGCTCGCAGATGGGTTTCCCAGCGGCTCCGGTGCTGTCCGATCGCCGTGCTCGAGGTCAGGTTCATCCGCCGACTTGTCCGGGATGGCCAGGTCGGAGAGGTCGTTGCTGCCGACCTCGAGTCCGACAGCGAGGATGACGCCTCCAGATGCTGGACGGCTGCCCAGTGGGCTGAACGACCACACGATCGGGGGCCGGTGATCTCCTTCCACCCCCCGTCGTCCCGGGAGCAGTATTTGACCTCTATTACCCAGGTCTGCCGAGGTGAGGACCTCCTCGACTCGCGGTGCGTGGTGGTCATCGAGCAACTTCCAGAGCTCACGACCCTTGAGGTCGGACGGAGGTGAACCGACACTTTCGGCAAACGCCGCGTTGGCCTCGACGATCCTGCCGCCGTCGTCCACGACCACAACCAGCGCCGTGATGGCGTCGAGATTTGCCGACCACGCGCGCGGCTCAGCTTCTGACGCGCGCTGTACACGTTGTTGAGGGTGTTCACCCATGACCACTACCTCTCTCGAGAGTATCACAGAAAGCATTGACATGTAGTATGGTTACGCGACTTCCATCGGTTGGCTCCCAAGGCACCGGAGCACCCCCGACGGGGGTGCAGAGACCGATCGGTGGGATATGTGCGATAATGTCTCACCACAATTTAAGCTCGGCGGCGGTGAAGCCGTTTTGAGCGTTTGGGAGCGAGCGATGGAGATCACAAAGCGACAGGTGGGCGACGTCTGCATCCTGGATATGGACGGGAAACTCACGATCGGAACGGGCGACGTGCGGCTGCGGGGGGTGCTTCTCGACGAGCTCAATGACGGCCAGAAAAAGGTCGTCTTCAACCTCGAGAGCGTCAAGGTGATCGACTCCTCCGGTTTGGGCGAGTTGATCCGTTCCCGTGCCACCGCATCCTCGATGGGCGCCGATATCAAGCTCCTTCACGTGAATCTGAAGGCGCGCAAGCTGCTGACGATGGCTCGGCTCGTCGGGGTGTTCGACATGTTCGACGACGAGGCGATGGCGATCGCCGCGTTCGAGACCTAGCCCGAACATATCACCGGCGTTCTGCCGCGGGGATCGAGACCATCGCGGAGTTGATTCCGGCGGCTTGACGACTTTGGAGGTTGTCGTTTCGTGAGCCGAATCGTGTCAGGTCGATGGCTGGTGTCAGCCGCCGAGGACGAACGGGATCCGGACGTCGCTTTCCTCGAGATCGATCATCAAGACCCACCGTCCCGGCTGGACTCCGATCGGAACCTGGAACACGAGTGGGCCGGTGCACACGCGGGCTGAGGACAGGAACAGAGCCGACGTCGCCAGGAACTGGCCGGGCGGCACCAGGAACCACTGGCCGCACGGTTCTCTGGAACCCGCGAAGCTGCCTGTCGGGAGTTCCCATGCATAGCTCCGGTCGAGCCCGATCCGGAGCTTTCCGTAGGTCCTCCGGAACTCCCGCTGGTCGAGCAACGGGAGCGTGTGCGCGTCCGGGGTTCGAATCCTGATGCTCCGCCGCTCCACCCTGGTGCCGGTCCCCACGAGCGACAGCTTCAGAATCAGCCACTCGTCGCCCAGGTGCCCGTCGGCCCAACGATAGCCGAGCTCCGCATCGATCTCCGGCCCCCGGTACCAGACGGTATACGTTCCCCTTTGCGTGACCTCGGATGTTCGGTCGGTATCCGAAGTCGCGCAGGCGAGAGTCACCGCCAGAAACACCAGAGTGGACGTTCTCGAACCTCGCACACGAGCCCCAACGCACAGTATAGGCAAGTATGCTGAGCGACACGCCCGACGACACCCGTCCGCGTCGGGTTGACAAAAACCGAAATCAGGAGTGATATGGCGACATCGAACGATTCATGGAGGTGAGACGATGCGTGCGAGAGTCTCGCTCATTCTCGGTTGCGTTCTGTGTGTGGCCCTGACGGCCGGTGCACAGGTGATCGAGGAGTTCCAGTTCTTTCCGGTCGTAGCACGCACAGCAGGGGCGGGTGACCCGCCCACCCAGTGGGTGACCGATCTCACCGTTCACAACGTGGAGGATTCAGAGGTGCAGGTGGGCGTTCAGTTTTTTCCGGCCGGTCGGGCCACGCCCCTCCAAGAACCCGAACATAATTCGTTCATCCTCGCGCCGAGGGAAACCAAGACGTTCGAGGACGTGCTGTCGGATATGTTCGGGTACACCACGGATGTGATGGGTTCGCTGATGTTGCAGGGTGAGGACGGGGAAATCCTGGCCACCACCCGCACGTACAACGTAGGCAGCCCGGAGGGGACCTACGGCCAGACCATCCCGTGGAATTGGCTCGTTGCCAACTCCCACGAGACCCCGTCAATCGTGGTCGGTGCACGCAACGATAGCAGGTTCCGGTCGAACCTCGGCATCGTCAATTTCTCCGAAGAGGCGGTGACGATGCGCTACCGGATACTGAACAGCGCCAATGAAGTGGTCGCCGAAGGCAGCAGGGACCTGGACATGTTTTCGATGAATCAGTGGTCGTTCTCGGGGGGGAGGGGCCTGGGAGTCGGCAAGGTGGACGGCCCGCTTACCGCGGAGGTGAGCTTCGATGAGGGTTCCGTGTCGCCTGTGCCCTGCCTTGAACCTCCGGAATCCAACTACTTTATCGCGTACGTGTCCAAGGTGGACGGCAACCCCGAAGGCACCGGCGACGCAGAGTTCATTTACGGCGCCCCGGTGGATACGTGTGATTGAGGATCGGAGGCGTGGCGAAGATCACAATCGCGGCCGCGCGCATTCGGTCTGAACAGGCCAATGCAATACCTGCAGGCGTGCGACCCCTGCGCGCACGAGTCTGCTTCACCTTTCCAACCGACCGCTTGCGCCTGCGACCATCACCCCGTTGAACAGTCTGAACGACTCTGAAAACCGTCTCTTGACCCTGCCTGTATTGGTCCGTAGGCTGGGGCCTGATCTCGAAAGAAGGATCCCCTCATGAGCGTTCGAAGTCAGAAGAACGGTCCGATCATGACTGTCATCCTGTCCCGTCCCGATGTCCGCAACGCGGTAGATGGACCCACGGCCACTGCACTCGCGGACGCATTTCGAGACTTCGAGGCGGACGACGAGGCGAAGGTCGCAGTGTTGTGGGGCGAGGGCGGGATCTTCTGCGCCGGCGCGGACCTCAAGAGCATGATGACCGAACACCGGAACGTCGTCGATCCCGATATGGAGGTGGACGGACCCATGGGTCCGAGTCGGATGCGCCTGTCGAAGCCGGCGATTGCCGCGGTCGCCGGACACGCCGTGGCCGGCGGCCTCGAGCTCGCACTGTGGTGTGATCTCCGGGTAGCAGAAGAGAGCGCGGTGTTCGGAGTGTTCTGTCGGCGCTGGGGGGTGCCGCTGTTGGACGGCGGCACGGTGCGGCTTCCGCGACTCATTGGCCTGTCGCGCGCCCTCGACATGATCCTCACCGGCCGGCCGGTCGGCGCCGAAGAGGCCCTGGCCTGGGGCCTCGCGAACCGTGTGGTCCCGGACGGCACGTCGCGCGAGGAGGCCGAGAGGCTGGCGCTCGAGATCTCCGAGTTTCCGCAGGCCTGTCTGCGTGGTGACCGGCTGAGTGCCCACGACCAGTTTGCTCTGTCGCTCGACGAGGCGATGGAAAACGAGTTCTTCTACGGTGCCAAGACCGTGCTGAGCGGCGAGACTTTCGAGGGTGCGCTGCGCTTCGCCGGAGGAGCCGGAAGGCACGGGGAGTTCGAGTAGTTTCTCATAGAGAGAGAATCCGAGCTTTCGATGACGATTCCGAGGCTGACCGAAGACGTTCCGTATCTCACGGCGGATCAGATGCGGGAGGTGGATCGCCTGATGGTGGAGGAGTTTCACATCGAGCTGCTGCAGATGATGGAGCTCGCTGGGCGCCACCTGGCCCATCTCGCCCGAGAGCGATTTCTGGGCGGAGATGTCGAGGAGCGGGGTGTGGTGGTGCTTGCCGGCACCGGGGGCAACGGCGGCGGCGCTCTCGTTGCCGCTCGTCGACTGCACAACTGGGGGGCTCGCGTTCGGGTGTTTGTCACCAAGGCTCGCGAGCACTTCGCTCCGGTACCGAGACACCAGTTGGAGATCCTCCCCCGGATGGCCGTTCCCCTGGCCCCGGCCCAGGCCATCGAAACCGTTTCTCTCACAGAGTTGGTGATCGACGGGGTAATCGGCTACGGCCTGAGCGGGCCGCCCAAAGGTGGGGCGGCCGAGTTGATCCTGTGGGCCAACGGTCAGCCGGCTCCTGTGCTCTCGCTGGACATTCCTTCAGGACTCGACGCGACCACCGGCGAGGCGTTCGATCCGTCGATCGCCGCGACGGCGACGCTGACGCTTGCGTTGCCGAAGACGGGCCTGCGGGCTTCTGGTGCCGAGAGAGTCGTCGGTGAGCTCTACCTGGCCAACATCGGAGTTCCCCGCACGTTGTACGCCTTGCCGACCGTGGGGGTGGAGGTGGGGCCTGTTTTCGCGAGGGGAGATGTGGTCCGGTTGCGGTAGCCCGATCGGTTGAAATCGCAACGGCTGGGTGGAGTCGACGCGGTCTTCTCCCATCGCGCTCCCCGCGGTTGCCACCTGCAACATTCTCGGGCCTGATGGGCGTTGGTGTCCGTTGATGTAAAGGTACCAAGAATGTTGAAGATGGCACGCTCGCAGGGCGCGCCCCTCGCGACCTCGAGGCCGCCGACCGTAGATGAGACCCCAAGGTCTTGGGGCCTGGGGGGGTGGGGGTAAGAGTCCTTGCCGATCGAAGTACAATTCATGGACTCGCAAGGGAGGTTTCTTCGTGGCGCACCGTGTCTGCCCCTGGTGGATCGGCTACCTGCTGCTGAACCCTTTGCGGCGGTGGGGTCAGAGCCCGAAAACCCTGCTGGGTCCGCACGTCACCCCTGGCATGACCGTCCTCGACGTGGGTTGCGCCATGGGTTTCTTCACCCTCGAGTTGACACGGCTCGTCGGTGCGGAGGGGCGGGTGATCGCTGTCGACCTCGAGGAGCGAATGCTCAGGACTCTCGCGAAGCGGGCCGAACGCCAGGGCGTCGCGGACCGGATCGAGCACCGCCTCTGCAGAGAGGACGATCTCGGAATCGATGATCTGGAAGGGGCGGTGGATTTCGCGCTGGCTTTCGCGGTGGTTCACGAGGTACCAAATCAGGAGGTTTTCTTGGAGCAGATCCGCCAATCGCTTCGACCCGGCGCGCGGCTCTTGTTGTCGGAGCCGGTGGGCCACGTGGACGGGCAGGAGTTCGGTCAGACGGTGGCGGCCGCGGAACGCGTCGGATTTGAAATCGTCGAACGCCCGACGATCCGGAGGAGCCGTTCCGTCCTGCTCCGCAGGAGGGGATGAGGGGATGACCGCCCGAAACTCAAGCATGACTTTCGAGCTGGGGGTGAGGGGATGGTTGGTCTCGCCACACGATCCACGTCTCCCATCAGCGCAGCGTGCCTGGTGGCGCGAACGCCGAGCTCCGAGCCCCGTGTTGACATTCGACTGAGGATCCGGTTCAGGCCCTCATCCACTCACCCCCAGGTGCCGCAGGCACCGGCCACCCCCTGAACCCCGGGGCGGGTGGGGAATCTGGCATCCAGGATCCAGGATCCAGCATCAAGATTCAGGATGGGGACGATGACGGCGACGATGACGATGAAGATCACCTGGGCTATTCCGGGCGGGGGGATCTAGCACCTTGCATCCGGGCGGGCGGGGGCTCAGAAACCCCAGCCCAGGTATCCCGTGATGATCCACGTGCGGCCCTCATCGCCGCTCACCCTGCCGAGAGCGCCGATTCCCATGTTCACCCTGGCGATCGAGAACTCGAATTCGGGGCCGGCGTAGGTCTGGTTCGGCGGGACCTGCGACTGGTCGCCCCAGGTGCGCAGGACGGTCCCCTTGATGCCCAGCGCCAGGTAGACGCTGGACAGGGCGACCTTTCCTTTTCGATGCTCGCCGATCACTCGCCCATAGCCGAAGTTGGCCTTCCCGCCGCCCAGGCCCGGTTCGACCTGGCCGAACACCCCCCAAAAGTCGCACGGGGTGCGGCAGTCGTAGTCTCGCGGCTGCCGGGTGAAGATCCAGCCGAGCGAGGCGCTCACGACTTGGGGGTAGGTCAGCCGGAGGGCTGCCGCGCGGACCGTTCTGCGTTCGGTGTCCTGCTCGTGGGCGATGATCCGCTCGGTCCATTCACCTGAGGAGGCGGCGGGGAGGGGAGAATCCCCTGACGTAGACATCGGCGTGGAGAGCGAGGTTTCAGATTCGGCGTCGCCGCCCGCGGGGGGACAGTTCGCGTCGAGCGAAAACTGGAGGGCGTCAGGCAACTTGCCCGCGGCGACAAGCTCGGCCACGGCCTCCTGTACGATCGTGGATCGTTCAGCGGTCCGGTACCTCTGGTGCATCTCGACGACTTGGGGATCATTCCTACGATCGCAGTACTGCTGGAGACCGGGTTTGACCTTTTTCCAGCGTCCGTTGGTGTAGATGTTGGGCTGGTAAGACTCGTCCCACCTCGGGTGGACGTAGTCTCGCAAGTCCACGGGCCGGCCCAGTTCCCAGTTGTCGGCCCCACGAACCAGGATCGGGTCCTCTCCGTTGCACATCTGCTGGTAGAAACGCATCCCCTGGAGGTTGGCCTCGAGATCGGCCAGCGAGAAGATGCCGGCCGCCGCTCGTCCGAGAATGAGCTTTTCTTCGAGGAGCCCGCGCTGGACCGCGGCGATCTCGGCGTCCTCATGCGTTTCTCCGTCGCCCAGGGCACGGCGGTATGAGGAGTAATAGGTCCACCCGGACGAGACGAAGTGGGACAGCTTGTCGGTGCCGATGCGGATGCCGTTGACCTCGATGGTCGGGGTGAAGGTCATCCACATGCCGGGGTCGAGCACACCGTGTCTATGGTACAGGTTGGTCTCGCGGAAGATCACATCCTCGTCTGCGTCCACCGGGATTCTGTGTACCAACGAGGTGTTCATCACCCACATCTGGACGTGGTGGAACAGCAGGAAGCGCATCCGCTTGCGGAACCGGATCGCGATGTCGACGCACTCCTCCGGGGGGATGTCGAAGCTCGAGATCGCACGTTGCAGCTCGAGGTTGAACTTGGCATTGATGACGTCGGTCGAGTCTTCGAGTTCGCGTCCCCAGCTGTAGTACTGGTCGGTTTCCAGGCCTGCGACGGGCAGAACCGCCGCGCATGACAGGACAGCGACGATTCCGAAAACCAGAGGATGCCGCATCATGCAGCCGGGACGAGCGCGCCGCGCACGGTCGGACGTGGTCGGTGCGGGTGGTGGTGTGTCCTGCCGGCGGACGGCAGGAAAGGCCGTTGATCCATCTCTGTCATCATAGCGCGAGTGACTCGGCCGCGGTGGATCTCATGGACCAACGCTTGGCGCTGTGCGAGGAAAAGGGTATCCGGAGGAAGGCCCTCTTGTGAGTCGTCGTTTCAGCAACTCGAATCCCGATCACCGGCCGCACGGTGCGGTCGCGATGTTGCGGTGGGGACTCGTTGACCGGCTGTCGGGCCGGCGGGTTCGCCGACCGCCCGGTCCGCCGGCGCCGAGAGTGGCGCCGGACCTCGACTCGATCCACGGGGACTCCGACCAACCGAGGCTGACATGGATCGGCCACGCGTCCTTCCTGGGCAGCCTGGGCGGATCAGCGTTCCTGATCGATCCGGTGTTCTCTTCTCATGCCGGTGTGCTCTACCCGCGCCACACGCCACCTGGCTTGCGGATCCAGGAACTGCCGGAGATCGGTGTCGTCATGGTGACGCACAATCACTTCGACCACCTGGATCTCGGGGCACTCCGGGCCATGCCGTCGGAGGTCCCGGTGGTCGCCCCACTCGGCATGGGACGGTGGCTGCGGCGGCGAGGCCGACGACACGTCATCGAGTTGGACTGGTGGGACGCGATCGATCTGGCCGGATTGACCGTGACCCTTGTGCCGGGGTGCCACTGGTCGCGGCGGGGGGTCTTCGACACCAATCGATCGCTGTGGGGAGGGTACGTGGTCGAGGGCGGCGGCGACTCCATCTACCATGCTGGCGACACCGCCTGGTTCGACGGTTTCGTACAGATTCGAGATCGGTTCCCGAATCTGCTCGCCGCCATGCTGCCGATCGGAAGCTACGAGCCGGCGTGGTTCATGGAGCACTATCACCTCAACCCGGAGCAGGCTGGTCGTGCCTTCTTGGATCTGGGCGCGCGATACCTCGTGCCCATGCACTGGGGCGTGTTCCAGCTCACCGACGAGCCGCTCGCGGAGCCGGCCGAACGGATGCGCGCCTGGTGGCGGCGGCACCGGGCGGCCGATGGTCGGCGGCTGGCTATCATGGCGCTCGGTGAGACTGTGGAGTTCACGTAACGATTAGGGCCGTGATGAGGCGTACCAGGCAGTACGACGCCGAGCAGCCGCGAGGAGCGCGATGAGACAGAGACCTTCTGAGTCCCGGGAAGCCGACGCGATCTCCGGCGACCGAATTCTCGCCGGGGCGCACGCACTGGCGTTTCCTCGTGCCGCAGGAAGCGACGGGGACGCGCGCATTATCGGTATGCTGCGGCAGAGATACGAGGATCTGGGTCTGCAGACATCGGTCGAGGAGTTTTCCTACGACATTCGGCCGGCGATGTGGGTTCTTCGTGGGGTCCTGGTCACCAGCGCCGCTCTGGTGACGGCTGCCTCGATCGTTGTCGCAGCGTCACCGGTGCGGGGTGCAGTGCTGCTGGGATGCGCCGTGCTGCCGTTCCTGGTCTTCCTCGCGTGGGCACCGTGGCTCGAACGGCTGTACCGTCGGGACGGACCGATCCGCACCGCCAATGTCGTGGGTCGACGGGCAAACCCTCGTTCGAGGTTGACCCTGATCATCATGGCCCACCACGACAGCAAGTCTCAGTCGTTGAGCCTTCCGTTTCGGGCCGGATTCACGACGGCGGCGATCGCCGGTGCCCTGACTCTGTTGGCCTTGGTCGCGATGGCGCTCGTCACGGGGAGGTCCCCTGGACCAGGCTGGCTGCCGCTGGCTGCCGGCGGCGCGACGGCTGCGTCGATGATGGCACTGTCGACCTTGAGGAATGCAAACCGGTCGCCCGGAGGAGTGGACAATGCAGGGTCGGTGGCGATCCTCTTGGAGCTCGCTCGAGTTCTCCCGAGTGTCGTGGATGACGACGTGGATCTGATCTTCCTGTCGACGGGGGCGGAGGAGGATCACATGGTGGGGGCCATGCGTTGGCTGGACGCACATCTCGACCGGTCGAGCGACCAGCCCGTTTATTGCCTCAACTTCGACGGCGCCGGGTCGCCGGGTCGGCTGGTGTTGCTTGAGCGCTACGGCTTCGGGAGGATGTTCACGGCAACCATGTCGGCAGCGGCGCGGCGCGCGGCCGAGCGATTGGGGTACCGGCTGCGCAGCGTGATGACTCCGCCAGCCATGGGGATCGACGCGATCCCTTTCGCCCACCGGGGGGTCCCGTGCCTGACCGTGTCTTCAGGCTCCCTCGACCGCGCCACGATGGCTGTGCACTCGGCCAACGATCGTGCCGAGCACCTCGACTCCGCGACCCTCGACCGCGCCGCTCGACTCGGCTTCGAAATCCTGCTCGAACTGGCGCGCGACGGGAGGGCTCGAGGCCTTGAGGGGCTGAGTGAAGTCAACAGGCGCAGCCGCTGATAGTGGGATATGGCAGAGATTGCTTCGGGCGTCAGATGGTCCGAGTGAAGGGCAGATCGCTGACAGCGCGTCGAGCGGGCGTGCGGGGCATGACGTTTCGAGCCCTTCCGTCATCGGGACAATCGTGTAGCCTCGAGGCCTCGAAGCGTCATGCCGGGCTCCCTCGGGGAGCGCATCGGGGAGAGGGCGCGTCGGCGGTCGGAGGGAGCCACGAATCGGCAGGTCCGGCGCTTCGGCTATCCCGTTACGCCGACGATCGACACGATCGACCCGTTTCCGCTGCGATTCGCGAAGCGAAGCAGAGCGAATCGCACTAGAACAGCCGATACTCGAGTGTCACGAGAGCCGACTTCCGTTTGCCGAAACCTCCCTGGAGGATGAGTACCCAGTGTTTGCTCAGGCCCGCGGTGCCGCCGATCACGTAGTTCCAGGGATCGGACCCGGTCAAGGTGACGTCAAAGGGAATCTCGCCGCTGAAAGGGAGATCGAAGACGCCCACGTGTTTCTCCTCGATATCCTGGTACATCGCGCCGACCCAGACCGCTCCTCGCTCGAAGTGCAGCCCGAGCTTCGGTGTGACGATCTGTGCGCTGACGGAGGACTCGGCTACGTCGAGGTCGGTTTCGTTGTAGTCGTAGGCCACGGCGCCGAACCACTTCTCACCGCCGACGGCGAGCACCAGACCGACACCGTACACCGTTCCATCGGTGGGGACCACTAGTTTGCCGAGTTCGATCGGCAGTCCGATGTCGATGCCCTGGAGGTCGACTTCGGTTTGGCCTTCGATGTTTCCGACGAGGCCGAACACGTTGAGGAACGGTAGGATCCAGTAATCGATCCTGACATGGATACTTGTCGTGTCGTTGCGGACGTCGAGGCCTTCGACCAGACTCGGGTCGAGACCCGGTACACCGAGTTGAAGGGTGTCGATCCGGTACGGCTGGGTCTGGTTGTACACGGACAACCCGAGCCCGAGCTTGTTGGGAATCTCGATGTCCTTCAGGGAGACCGCGGAGGTGGTGGTCGTCCCGAAAAGTAGACACCCGGCGGTCACAACGGCACAGGCATTCGCTCTCCTCACCTCGAACCACTCCTTCCCACGGCGCCCTTGAAGTCATGCCGGCAGTCGATCACGGGGCCGGCATACCCGCCGATCGTCTCCCTATTGAAGCCGATCCGCGCTTCGATGTAAAACTCCGTGGGGTGTCTTGGCCGGGCGGAATCGGTCGGCGCTCCCCGAACGAATTGGGTCATCCAAGCGGATCAGCAACCGATTTCCCCGGGCATCGAGACCTGAAACCAAATCGATCCGATCGAGTATTGCACTTGGTAGGGATCGTGCATTTCGGGGAAAGAGGTGTGATCCTGCGAGCATACTCCGTGCCAAACCGATCGGGCTATCGGTGGAGTAATCGATGACCAGGGACGTCGCCGCCACCGTGACAGAGATCGTTGCCGGTCTGGGCGGCGGGGGGAGCGCTGACCGGGCCTCGGCCGAGGAGCTCCTCCCGCTCGTGTACGACGAGTTGCGGCTGCTCGCCCGGAGGTACCTCAACCGGGAACGGCCGGGCCACACCCTGCAGCCGACAGCACTGGTCCACGAGGCGTACATCAAGCTGGTGGATCAGTCTCGCGTGAACTGGCAGGGGAGAACCCACTTCTTCGCGGTGGGCGCGAAGGTGATGCGGAACCTGCTCATCGATCATGCGCGCGCCAAGGGGCGCGCAAAGCGGGGCGGCGGCCGGCACAGGGTGACCTTTGACGAGGGGCTGACGCCATTCGCGAGCGGAGAGCTCGACGTCGATCAGCTGCTGGCGGTGAACGAGGGTCTGGACCGACTGGCCGAGCTGGATCCGCGCCAGGCCAGGGTGGTCGAACTGCGGTTTTTCGGCGGGTTGACGGTTCCGGAGGTGGCCCTCGTCCTCGGCGTTTCACAGCGCACCATCGAGGGCGACTGGACGCACGCCCGCGCCTGGCTGAAACGGGAGTTGTCGCGGAGGGAGGTTTTGTGAGCACAGCGGACCACGTCCGGGTGAAGGATCTGTTCCTGGCGGCGTGCGAGCAGCCGCCCGAGAAACGTCGGGAGTTCCTCGACGCGGAGTGCGGAGAGGACGACGCCCTACGGGCGGAGGTGGCGGAGCTGCTCGAGTTCCACGAGGAGGAGCCGAAGCGAGAGGCGTCCGCGGCGGCGAGCCTGCTCGAGGATCTCGAGTCGATCACCAACTACCGCGTACTGCAGAAGGTCGGCGAGGGCGGGATGGGGGAGGTGTACGAGGCGGAACAGACCGAGCCGGTTCGTCGCCGAGTCGCCCTCAAGGTCATCAAGTGGGGGATGGACACCAAGGAAGTGTTGGCGCGGTTCGAGTCGGAGCGGCAGGCGCTGGCGCTCATGAACCACCCCAATATCGCGCGGGTGTTCGAAGCCGGTACGACCGACAGCGGTCGACCGTACTTCGCGATGGAGTACGTGAAGGGCGTTCCGATCACCGAGTACTGCGACACCCATCGGTTGTCGACCGACGAGCGACTGAACCTGTTCATCGAGGTGTGCGAGGGTGTGCAGCACGCGCACCAGCGCGGGGTCATCCATCGCGATATGAAACCGTCGAACGTGCTGGTGACGATTCGGGACGATAGAGCCGTTCCCAAGATCATCGACTTCGGTGTCGCAAAGGCCACGTCGCAGCGTCTCACCGAGAGGACAGTGTTCACCGAGCTGGGACAGTGGATCGGAACGCCGGAGTACATGAGTCCCGAGCAGGCCGAGATGACCGGGCTCGACATCGATACCCGAACCGACGTGTACTCGCTCGGCGTGGTGCTGTACGAGCTGCTGGTCGGGGCACAGCCGTTCGATTCGACGACCCTGCGGAAGGCCGGATTCGACGAAATGCGGCGTCGCATTCGCGAGGACGAGCCGCAGCGGCCGTCGACCCGGGTGAGCAGTCTCGGAGGAGACTCCGAGGTCGCTGCGCAACGTCGGCGGACCAATCCCGCGAACCTGGCTCGGGAGCTGAAGGGCGACCTCGACTGGATCGTGATGAAGGCGCTCGAGAAGGACCGGACACGTCGGTACTCGACACCGATGGACCTGTCCGAGGATGTGCGGCGTCACCTCCGGAACGAGGCAGTCGTGGTGAGCCCGCCGAGCGCCGTGTACCGGCTGGGGAAGTTCGTTCGGCGAAACCGCGTGGCGGTGGCCGCCGCGTCGTTGGTAATCGCGGCGTTGATTCTGGGAATCGTCGGGACGAGCATTGGACTGGTACAAGCTCGACGGGAGGCCGAAACCTCCCGTCAAGTCGTGCGACTGGTATCAGGCATCCTCGGGGGCATGGACCCCGGCTCGGCGTACGGTCACGCCCAGTCGATCGACGAGGTCCTGGATCGTGGCGTCGCGCGGATCGATCGCGAGCTCGTCCGGCAGCCGCTCGTGCGGGCGCATTTGAAGTCGATCGTCGGGCGGGTCTACCTCGGTCTGGGTGAGTTCGACGATTCTGGGCCTTTGCTCACCGAGGCGCTGGAGCTCCGCCTGGGTGAGCTCGAGGAGAGCCATCCCGATGTCGCGGAAAGCCTCAACGCGCTGGGGATCCAGCGGCTGAACGTCGGGCGCCTCCAGGAGGCCCACGATCTCCTGGAGCGTGCGGTGGCGGCCTACGAATCCACGCTCGGGCCAGAGCACATCGCGTTCGGTATGGCGTTGATCAACTTCGGCTTCGCCCAGGACCGGCTCGGTCGCTACAATGACGCGCTCCTGACCCTTGATCGGGCGCGAGCCATCGTCGAAGGCGCCGAGGGCCCGGATTCGCTGTCGGCGGCCGGTGTCCTGTTCAATCAGGCTGTGGTGTACCGCGATCTCGGGGAGACCGAGCGGTCCTTTGAGCTGAGCCGACGCTGCCTTGAGATCCGAGAACGACAGCTCGGGCCCGACCACACCGGGGTCGGCTGGGCGGTGTTCGCGCTCGGCCTCGATTATGGGTTCCTCGGCGACCGCGAGACGGCTTCCCGACTCCACGAACGGGCGCTGGAGATTCAGGAATCCGCGCTCGGCGGCAACAGCCACGCTGCCTCCCTGCCGATGTGGCGACTCGCGATCCTGCGGTCTGCGGACGGGGATCTCGAGGCAGCGCGCGCGCTCCTCGAGCGGGCGCTCCAGATCCACCAGGGGCATCTCGGGAGCACCAATCCGGACGTGGTCCTGATTCTCCGGTCCTACGGGCACCTGTTGCACAGGCTCGGCGACCGGTCGGCGGCGCGCCGTGCCCATGAGGAGGGGTTGCAGCTCACCGAGAAAATCTACGGCACCGAGCACGCGGAGTACGCGATGGCGCTGTATGGGATGGCCTACCACGAATACGCCGTCGGGAACCTCGACGAGGCGTGGAGGATCTGGGAGCAATGCCGCGACGTGCTCGAGCGGGAGCTTGGACCGCGAGCGAAACGCCTGGGCTCCACCTACTACAGCTTTGCCTGTCTCGCGGCGCTCCAGGGGCGGAGAGCCGAGGCGATGGACTGGCTGCGACAGGCCCTCGACTCCAGCGGCTGGGTGTGGAAGGGAATCCTCGAGGATACCGACCTCGACTCGCTCCGCGGCGACCCGGAGTTCGAGGCGATGATGGACGAGGTCCGGGGGCGTCTCGCGAAAAGAGAAGCCGTGCTCGCCGGTGTGACCCGGTAAGAAAGGCCGCCCGATCCGGGCGGCCTGTCCGGCATCGAACCCACCCACACGTCACTCCTCGAACGCACACAGCGTCACCGGATCGCCCCAGGGGTTGACGCGAAACGAGTTCATGTGGACCGGACCGTTGACGACGACCTCGATCCGCTTCTCGCGATCGTCATGGTCGGGGTTGATGCGTGCAATCACGTTGTTGATCTGGATCAGCTCTCCGGCGCGGACCGTCCATGTGCGGCTGCCCTCGGCCGCGCCGTCGATAGCGTTGAAGAGCGACACGGCCACGTCGACCTCCTCGGCGTTCGGATTGAACACCGCGATGTGGCTGCGCTCGTCACCGGTACTGGCGGCGGCCTGCCTGAGACCGATGAAGTGCCAGCTACGGCCCGGGGTGAGACAGTCCTCGTCGGTCGCACCGGGGATCAGCTGACCGGCGGTCCCCGTCCGGCCTCCGGACTCGTCTCTGAGGATTGCGAACTCGCGTCCGGTGGCGCTGATCTTCGCGTCGTTGAGTGATCGCAGCACGACCGTGCCCACGTCGCCGTACACGCCGAACAGCTCTCCGACCAGGTCGGTGTAACCCTCGGACTCCCCGGCTGCGATCGTCAGCCTCCGGGTCGCCGCGATCCCCGGTACCCCGCGGCGGTAGAATTCGGCAGTCACATCGGCTGCAATCTTGGAGTGGTTGGTGATGCTCGTCGAGCCCGAGAACTCATTGCCGCCGATGATCGAGCCGATCTCCAACAGGGTCACGTGATCACTTCCTCCGGAGACGGGAAGGATCGTGGTGGGGTCCGACGTGCCCAGGTAGGAGCCGTTGCCGTCAAGCACCGAGGCATACGCCAAGGCCTTCCCGCGCTCGACCCGGGTCTCGATTATCACGTTCGGCGTCGACTCCAGCCCGAACGCCTCATGGATGTCATTGATCTGGGCGTTGCCACCGAGGTCGATCTCGAAGCTCCGTGCGACGGCGAGCGCCGTGCCAAGAGGGCTCATCGGTGTGACGGTCACACGAGTGTCGTCGGCGAGTGCCATCACGCCCACATTGACCCGATTCGCGATCGGATCCTCGGTCGTGTTGAGGTATACGATCCCACCCGCACGGACGGCGTCCTTCTCTCGCATCGCCGGAAGGAACTGACCGAACTCTTCCCCCCCCTCGAGCCGGGCCGACACCACCGTCTGGATCATGAGGTCCTCCGGCGATCCATCCAGGACCTCGATCAGCAAGCTGCCGATTCTGTCCTTGTCTGCAGGGAATCCGAACACCGAGGTCAGGGGATCGTCGATCGTCTGCATCACGCGGGGCGACAAGGTGTGGCCGACGGTCGTCGCTCGACCGCCGCTGCCCTGGCGCGGAGTAAACGTCAACGCCAGCTCGAGGGCGGCATTGCCCGCGTTGAACATGTGGATGGTCGAGGTGAAAAACGCACCGCTGCCATGAACATGCGCCACGGCGGGAACCGCGAACGTGTCCCTCGTGTCAACGACGTCGCTCCGGTAGACGAGGGCGGCATCGGACAGGGGGTGGGGAAACGACCACTCGTCGATCACGCCACCGGCAATGAGGACCTCGACATTGGCACCCTGGTTGAGCTCGCTGGGGACAACGTCAAGCGCCATTCTGGCGAGACCGTGGGGGAGATCCGATTTCCGTTCCCACCGGAGGTCCGTGAAGTCGAACTGCCAGACGTCGCGCAGTGTCTCGGGAGGCATGGACCGCCCATCGATGCCGCCGAACACCACCATCGAATCGCCCAAAACCGCTGCACCGTGATGCTCACGCGCCGAGGGTCCGAGCCCGACCTGAGCGACCTCGGCCCAGCTGTCGTCGTGAGGATCGTATCGGAGCACATCACCTTCTCCTCCGAACACCCACACCTGATCGCGGTACACCGCGGCGCTGTGTTTGGACAGAGGGACCGGAAGATCGGCCCGACGCCGCCACTCGTTGGCGTCGATCACGTACTCCCACACGTCTCGTGAGCCGTCGTCCAACACGTTCCATTTGCAGAACCCCCCGATGTGGAGGATGGAACGGCCACCGTCGATCGCGACGGCGGCTGCATCGGTGCATGCCCCGGGGTTTGCACCCGGCACGTGGATTTCTTCGATCGTGACGTCGAGGACCCCGTCGTCCCGGCGGATCTCGTACGTGGTCAGTGTGTCGAGGTCGCGGAGGTCCTCGTCGGATCCCACCCCGCCGAAGGCGTAGGCTTGTCCATCCGCTGCAGTGACCATCACGTGGCCGGAGACACGGGGAGCCGGCGCGGAGGACTCGGACCAGACTCCGTTTTCGAGTACCCAGAGGTGGCGAATCGGGAGCGGATCCGTCTCCGAAGGGAGGCCCCCCTGCATCATGAACACCCAACCCGACGTGTCCTCCCCTTCATGAACAGGTAGAAACACACCGGATGCGTTCTCAACTGGATTTGGGGTTCCGTGTGTCTGCAGGATTTCGAACGTATCTGCGCTCACACTCAGGGCGAATGCCGTTGAGAAGAAAACGGCGATCAGGATCTTGTTGTTCATCGTGACCTCCGTGTTTCGTTCATGTCGTCGTCTCTCACTTCAGGACACGGAATCCGGAAGAAATCCCGCAGCCCCTTCGTGCGCCTCGTCGGAGTCGAAGACCAGCAGCACGAGGGAGGCTTGGAGGCGTCCGTGACGTGGCATACTGACGGACGGATCAGACGATATGCAGAACGAGGTGAGGGACCGGGTGACCTCCATCGTCGCCACCTTGGGCGGCGAGGGCGGTGTAGGGACGGCGTCGTCCGAACAGCTGCTGCTCCTGGTCTACGACGAGCTGCGGCGGCTCGCCCGGCACCACATGGGCGGCGATACCCCCGGCCACACCCTGCAACCGACGGCGCTCGTGCACGAGGCGTACCTGAAGCTCGTGGACCAGTCGCGGGTCGACTGGCGGGGGCGAACCCACTTCCTGGCCTATGCATCCAAGGCGATGCGCAACCTGCTGATCGATCACGCCAGGGCGCGTGCCAGCGCCAAGCGCGGCGGCGGGTCGCGGCGGGTGACGCTGGTGGACGAAGTCGTTGGCGATCGCGCTCTGGATCGCGAGCAGTTGCTGAGTCTGAACGAAGCGCTGGACAGGCTCGCCGAGCACGATGAGCGGCAGGCGCGTGTGGTTGAAATGCGTTACTTCGGCGGTTTGAAGGTGGAAGAGGTCGCCGAGGTGTTGGGCGTGTCGAAGCGCACGGTGGAGGGGTACTGGACCCACGCTCGCGCCTGGTTGCTGCGCGAGTTGACTCAGGGGCAGGGCATATGAGTGCGGACCGATTCGAGCGAGCCAGGGAGGTCTTTGTCCAGGCGTCCGTGCTCACGGCCGAGGATCGTCGTCAGTTCCTCGATGACAAGTGTGCTGACGACTCCGAGTTGAGGGCAGAGGTCGAAGAGCTGCTCAGATTCCACGACATGGGGGGTGTTGGTCTGCCGCCCGAGGCCCGGTTGCGCGAACTGGCCGACGGCATCGAGGCACAGCAGAAAATCGGCAACTACCGATTGCTCAGGAAGCTCGGCGAGGGCGGGATGGGCGAGGTGTTCGAGGCGGAGCAGATGGAGCCGGTCCGGCGCCGGGTGGCGCTCAAGATCATCAAGTGGGGCATGGAAACCAAGGAGGTGGTGGCCCGCTTCGAGTCGGAGCGCCAGGCCCTGGCGCTCATGGACCACCCCAACATCGCCCGGGTGTACGATGCCGGAGCCACAACCGAGGGCCGTCCATACTTCGTCATGGAGCTGGTCAAGGGTGTTCCGTTCACCGACTACTGCGACACCCAACGGTTGGCCACACCGGAACGCCTGGAGCTCTTCATTCGGATCTGCTCAGGCGTGCAGCATGCTCACCAGAAGGGCGTGATCCACCGTGACATGAAGCCCTCCAACGTGCTGGTGACCATGGTGGACGGCAGGCCGGTTCCCAAGATCATTGACTTCGGAGTGGCCAAGGCGACCTCGCAGCGGCTGACCGAACGAACCGTCTTCACCGAGTTCGGTCAGTGGATCGGCACCCCCGAGTACATGAGCCCGGAACAGGCCGAGATGACCGGGCTCGACATCGACACCCGTACCGACGTCTACTCCCTCGGCGCGGTGCTCTACGAAGTGTTGGCAGGCGCCCAGCCGTTCGACTCCAAGGAGCTGCGGACCTCGGGTTTCGACGCCATGCGCCGCGCCATCCGAGAGCAGGACCCGAAGCGGCCGAGCACGCGAGTGAGTACCCTCGGCGAGGGCCGCGAGACGGTGGCGGAGAGGCGGCGTACCGACCCTTCGACCCTGGTGCGAATGCTGCGCGGCGATCTCGACTGGATCACGATGAAGGCGCTGGAGAAAGACCGCACCCGACGCTACGGCTCTCCGGCCGAAATGGCCGCCGACGTCGAGCGCCACCTCCGCAACGAGCCGGTGCTCGCCAGCCCGCCCAGCACGGCGTACCGGGTGCGCAAGTTCGTGCGCAGGAACCGGGTGGCAGTGGTTGCGGGCTCGATGGTGGTGGTCGCGTTGTTGATCGGGATCATCGGTACGACCATCGGATTGGTGAGGGCCCGGCGGCAGGCGGAATCGGCTCAAAGGGTCTCTGATTTCGTGGTGAACATGTATCAGGACCTCAATCCGCGGGTGATGCGGTCGCACGGCTCGACCCCGGAAGAGATCTTCGGCAGGGCCATCGAGCGGATCGAGGTGGAGCTCGCGGACGAGCCCCTCGTTCAAGCCCGCCTGTTGTGGACGCTGGGAGATGCGTACAGTGTGTTCGGTCAAAACGAGCGCGCACGTGAACTGATGGAAAGGTCGGCCCAGATTCGCCGTGAGCACCTCGGCGAGGAAAACCTCGATTACGTCATGTCGATCAGTTTTCTCGGGGACGTGCTGTCTGAGATGGGTGACCAGCAGGCCGCCATCCGCTATCACGAACACGCCGTATCGGTGCGACGGAAGGTGCTCGGGCCGGACCACCACACCGTGGGCTGGAGCCTGAGAAGCCTGGGGATCGCGCACTGGAGGGCTGGCCATCTCGACACCGCGCGCTCGCTCTATCAGGAGTCGCTCAGCATAATCTCGAACGCGCGAGGGGACGAGTCCTTCGATGTCTCGATCACCCTCTTCTTTCAGGCGTTGCTGGCGCGGGACGAAGGCGATCTCGAGCTGTCACGGGAGCTGTTCGAAAGATGTCTCGACATCCGCGAGGCGGTGCTGCGCCCGCATCACCTGGAGACCGGTCTTTGCCTGCTCGAATATGCGGGCGTGATGCGCCAGATGGGGAAGGACGACCGGGCGAAGGAGCTGACCTCGCGCGCGCTGGAGATCTTCCAACAGGCGTATGGAACCGATCACCTGACCATCGCCCGCGCCCTCGAGACCCTCGCAGCCATCGAACACAACGCCGGGAACCTGGAGGATGCGCTGATTCTGTACGGGCGAGCTCTCGACGTCCGGCGACGGATCGGGCAACCCGACCTCGAGAATCTCGCGGGTGATCCCGACTTCGATGCGGTGGTCGAGGCGCACCACACACGCTTCAGCGAGGAAACGTTTCGTCAGTAACCTTCACCTGGGACATGAGGCCCAGCGCGTGCACCGCAGGTGATGCTCGAGATCACTCCTGAGGCGAGCCTCTGACGAGCGATTGCCGCTGGAGCGCGACATGCCACAGCACGTCGGGCTTGATGCTGTTGCGGGAATCTCCGTGAAATCCGTGATCTGGGGTGACGGGCCATCTGAACGACAAGGTCCGAAACGGAGGTCGCCATGAAATCTACAGCCAACAACCACATCGCCTGCTGTGCGGCGGGATCTTCGTGTACGAAAGGGTGGAGCATCGGCCGCGGCATCGCCTTCGCCGTGACAGTTACGTGGTGGTGCCTTCTGGTTGGCCTGCCTGTCGCTGCACAGACAGGGGACCCGGCGTCTTGGATCGATTTCGAGGCTGATCTCGCACTGACTGTCGACGCGTGCGTGCAGACAGCCATGGACGACTACGAAATCCCCGGCTTGGCGGTGGCGGTGGTGATCGACGGCGAGATCGCGTACGAGCGGGGCTACGGCGTCAAGCACCGCGAGGAGGGCGGTGCGGTGGACGAGCACACCCTGTTCCGCCATGGCTCGGTCGGCAAGATGATCACGGCGGCAGCGGTTCTGAGGCTGGTGGATGAGGGACGGATCGACCTGGATGATCCGGTCACCGAGTACGTTCCCGAACTCGAATTCGCGCCGGGCCGGTGGTCGGCGGATCAGATCAAGGTTCGCCACCTGATCGCCAACACCGCTTCGGTTCCCAGCTTCCGTGAGTTGTTTGACGACACCCTTTCGGAGTGGGCCGCGAGCCTGGTTGACGTGCCACTGTTGGCCAGGCCGGGCGCGATGTTCAACTATTCCAACTCCAACTTCGCGCTTGCCGACCTGGTCGTGGAGCGGGCGAGCGGGATGTCGTTCAACGACTACGTCGAGGCCGAGCTCTACCGGCCCGCCGGGATGAACGACTCCACCAGGTACACGACGATGGCGGCCGCATCCGGCAATGTCAGCTACGGTCACGCCGACGACGGAACGGTCTATGCGCCGGACGATTACGTCCACGTGGCGGACGCCTTCGTGTCGGCGCACGATTTGGCGCTGTGGGCGCATATGATGCTGTCGGGTGGGGGCGACGTGCTCAGCGCCTCCTCGTGCGAGGCGGCGCAACGGCCGCAGGCTCCCTTGTATCACTCCGCCGGCCGCCCCACGAGCATCGGTGGCGGCTCGTACGGCTACGGCCTGTTCGTCGAC